>NZ_CALW02000001.1 GCF_000312565.1 Bartonella rattaustraliani AUST/NH4 | reverse complement strand
TCTTCCCGGTAGCAACACTCGTCAGTTTAAGATCATCACTCAAAGTGAATTGGACGTTATGCTCATTATCTTTATCGATTTTTTCAATCTTTAAGTTACCTTTTCCTACCTCTGCATCTTTTACTGAAAAATCTACTGTATTGCCTTTTGCAACAGTTGATCCATTTGCTCCGTTAACAGAAAGTTTCCATTCTCCTACTCCTACCATAACCTCTCTCAAAGCTTTTAGCTGTGCAAGATTGACCGCATCAGTATCCTCACTTCCTGCCGCTACTCCTACGATTTGTCGTGTTACCTGATCAGATGTACCAATACTCAAAGCCCCTTCAGTACTCTTCCATGCACCCCTCTCGTCTGTTGACGACATCCCCGTTATAGGATTATAACCGGATTCACCCTTTTTTCTAAGAACCTGGGCACGATACCCCAAAGCAATACCACCTTCAGAAATGGCCACTGCACTTGAACCCAAAGCAAGGGAATTCACCCCAGCAGCAGCGCTACCATTCCCTATTGCAATGGCATTTTTGCCTGTAACCGAACTATCTTGACCTATAGCAATTGACAAATCAACTCTTGCACCTGCTCCGATTCCTATAGCAATACTATCATGACCTCTAGCACCTGCCTTTGTTCCCAGAGCAATACTCGTTTCACCTCCAGCTGTTGCAAGTCCACCGATAGCAATCGCAGAATCCTGCTTTGCCTCGGAACCCACCCCCAGAGCAATACTTGCTTGACCAGCAGCAAGCGCAGAAACACCAAAGGCTTGCGCTCCACCACCCTTTGTGGTTGCTCCTGCACCAAATGCTGTTGAATAGTTTCCTGAGGCATAAGACCCACACCCTGTTGCAAAAGAATAAACACCATAAGCCTCAGGCAGAATATTCGTAGATCCCTTTGTAGAAGCTCCCATATAACCATTCTCCGGATCGCTTACTCGACCATCACCAGCCCAAACCACCTGTTCAGTGGTTGTTCCATAAGCATTACCACCACCGGGACTTCTGTGGCCATCGATAAATCTATTATATTGCTGCTCTGCAGTTATTTTATTAGCAGCATTTTCTTGTCGCTTACCACCACGGCCAATAACGTTATCTACACCACAGTAGTCATCATCCCCAGAAAGAACAATACTGCCGTGGCTCCCATGTTCATAGCCTACCTTTAAACCACTATTGCTGTCATATGTAGCACCTCTTATTGCGAGATTCGCAGCAAAAACAGGAGAAATACTTGATAAGCATATGACCAGCAGAACCCAAAATAGCTCTTTCACAAAAGACAACAAATAAAGCACACGAAAAAAACTTATATTTATTGCTGTCCACATAGTAAATATTTTTTTCATTATAAATCCCCCAACAAAATAGCTTTCTCCCAACAAAAAATAGCTGTGAACATAAAAAAGACATAATTTAGGTGCTAAAAGGTCTCCTGATTATAGTTTTTATATTCAAGTACCATTGTTGAGCGATGTGTATGGAGTTTTTTTTATTTGCGTTATTAAGGAAATGAGAGTCACTTCCTATATTACGGTTAATGTTTGCCTAATTCTTATGGATTGGTTTCTACAGATGAGATTGTGTTTATTGAATAAAGCAGTTCTTTTAAAGCATCGTTGCAGAGTAGGAAATATCACAGGTCCGCATGTGTTTTCTTGAAGAAAACAGCAGAAGAAATTTCTTGCTCACTTATCTTTAATTTCTACGTTTCATGCCTTGTTTTCCTTTCCCCTACAGAGAAGAGTGTAGGATAGATATTCGCTTTAAGTATAATTAGCAGCAAAAGCGCGTATGATTCTGCCTTTTATATATCACTGCAAAATCTGGTATTTCTCTCTTCGAATTCTATTTAATGTGGATTTGATATGATTAAAGAAATACCGCACACTATACTCACCTCTTTGCAGGTGTTTTTCAACCTCATAAGGACCTTAGCGACGCTATGATGAAGCTGTCGACAGCAGATTCTTGCTTTAATGACATATTACCGTCCTCCTCTCAAATAAACCTCCTAAAATTCAAGGAGGAACTTCTTTCGAACAAAACGAGGATTATATTAACATAGTTTCTGTATTTGTATAGGTTATTGGATAAAAGATCAAGAATAAAATGAGTCTTTTTAAAAGTTTATAAAATTTCTTTCACACAAAGTGAAAATTACTTTCATCCACAACAGTTATGAAAGATCTTCTTATAGCGTTTTGCTCAATCTTTATTTACTCTATTTAAAAGTTATACACAAACAAACCCCGTCATATGAACATTGTTCGTGTAGATAAAAAACAATTCATTCTCGCCTTATTTGGCAAGGATGAATCAAATTATACTTATGTGTTTTATTTATTATTAGTTCAATGTCATATTGAATCCTGCACCGACACCCCAATGACCTCCAGAAGTGGTAACCGATAAATTGGACCGAATAGACCCACTTTCAGATGTATAACCAGCACCAAAGGCAAAGGCTGATTGGCTACGCCATAAACCACTACCAAATCCAACGCTTAATTTTCCAGGTGTATCATTGTAACGCAAATTCGATACTGCCAAACCAATAGCAGCCACTTGTTTTGCCTCTTTGCGCACATCCTCAACAGCATAACTTAATGCTTCAAACTTCATATCGGTATATTGCTGAAACTGAGCAACAGCATTATCTACTTGTTGATTCGTATATTCTCTCGCACTCTGAAGAACAATATCCTTCTGCTCTTTCGCGTGGCATATAACTGACCACCATTCACTGCTTGCTTCAAGCCTTCTTCAATCTTACCATTTGCTACCTCTACCGTTATAGAAACACCTTCATCTGCACCATCTAATAATGCCGATTGAGAATCAATAGCTGGCGTATCTACATTCCCCGCCTCATCTATGGATCTAGCACGAGACATTCTTGTCATCCTTGTCATCATAAAAGGAAAACCCTTTACAATATCACTATGATTACCATCTTCAAGTAATGCCTTTTTATTTTTTTCACCATCACTAGAATTATCCTTTAACTCAGTAATATCATAACTCAAAGCTGTGATAGCATTATTAACACCAGAAAATGCATCCGCGACATTACTATACGTTTTCTCAACCTCATTACCATATTCATCGAAAGTTTTAACGACAAAAATAGGAGCTGACCATTTATTATCTTCACCATAACCAGCGCCATCACCAAAATAACTTGTAAATGCCTTAGACATAAAACAGAGTTGAGCACCATTTACTGCATCTTTCGATGTTGCTGTAAATGCACCACCCTTGATGCCACTGAGAATGCGCGAGCCATTAACATTATTTGCAATGTCTATTCTATTGCCAGCTTTGTTTTTACCAATCGTAATAAACCCAGCGCTGTTTTGCTGAATAAAACTATCACCTGTCATACTTTCGATCTTTTCATTAAGATTCGTAAAGGAACTACTTATACCAGAAAGTGCATCAACAAGGCATTGATTTATAATGATAATTCACTGTTTTGTATGTTGAATGAGAGTCTCGAATAACGTAAGATTCTCTCATTCCAAACCTGTTTATGTTGAATCAATCAAAACCGCTCGCTTGCACATTACAAGCGGGATGAGTGTGTGGATAAAATTTATATAAGAAAGGACTAAAAATGGCTCTTATGAACCGTCTTAATGCAAGGGCTGTCGCAACATTGGGTGCTGGTAAATATAATGATGGTGCAGGCTTATTACTTCATAAGCGTGAAGATGGTGGTGCTCAATGGATTTACCGTTATACTATTCACGGGCGCCGTCGTGAAATGGGTTTAGGGGCTCTAAGACATGTCTCTTTAAAACAAGCTCGTGAACATGCAACACGGTGGCGTTCTGTTTTACATGAGGGTCGTGACCCCATTAAAGAACGTGAAAAACAAAAACGTGAGGCAATGCGTAATCTTCATTATCTTAAAGACATTGCTCTAGAGACTTTTGAAAGTCGTAAAGCTGAATTAAAAAATGATGGGAAAAATGGGGACTGGTTGGCACCTTTGCGTCTTTACATTCTTCCCAAATTAGGCTGTCTTCCTATTTCAGAGATTACACAAACAGAGATACGCAATACGCTTGCCCCCATATGGCATACAAAAGCAAAAACAGCAGAGAGAGCACTCATTCGTCTTAATCTTTGTCTCAAACATGCTGCTGCATTGGGATTAGATGTTGATTTACAAGCCACAGAGAAAGCACGCGCCCTCTTAGGAAAACAACGCCACAAAGTGACTAATAGACCTGCAATGGATTGGAAAGATGTGCCGGCTTTTTATCAAACACTTTGTCAAACAACAACCTTCACACAATTGGCTTTGCGTTTGCTTATCCTTACAGGGGTTCGTACACGTCCTTTACGTTATATCCATAAAGATCAGGTTGAGGGTGATATCTGGACAATCCCTGCCGAAAATATGAAAGGAAGGCGTGATGCGACAACAGAGTTTCGCGTCCCTTTATCATCAGAAGCATTAGAAATTTTGAAACAAGCGCGCCTGCTCTCTCGCAATGATTTCTTTTTTTCTGCAACCGGTCGGGGGGCTCTTGCTGAACGCTGTATGTCACAATATATGTACAAGACTGGGATGAGTGCCTGCCCCCATGGTTTTCGCTCTAGTTTACGCAATTGGCTTGCTGAAACAACCGATGCCCCCTATGAGGTCGCTGAAACAATTCTAAGTCATACGGTAGGTGGTAAAGTAGAGCGTGCCTATCGTCGTACTGACTATTTAGAACAGCGCCGTGTTTATATGGAAAAATGGGCGGCTTATGTCACCGGTCAAACTTAAGATATGGGGTATTTTACCCCATAATCTGTGGATAACTTTAGCTCTCTCTTTTCTCATATTGTGTCATTAAAAATCATCAAGATTCAATTTTAAAAAAACATGATAAAAGACTGTTTTTTATAGATAATATTACTTTCCAATCCTGCAAAAATATGGTTAATAAGTGCTCATGATTTATTTACAATTTGTATTCTGAAAGGATTTAGAAATGACCGAAAATGATACCCTTCTTACAGATCGTGAAAGTGCAAAATTGCTCCATATGAGTGTTTCAACATTCCGCCGTCATGTAACAAACGGTGTTTTACCAAAGCCCTTAAAGTTTGGTTTTTTGTCGCGTTGGTTACAATCGGATCTTCACGGTGTAATAGAGAAAGCAAAAAACAACCGTAGCAATAATGCTGCATAAAAGAAAACCTTGTCACGTAAGGACGGACAAGGCTCTTCATTAATCAACCAAATTATGAATAGCAAAATCCGTCCTGTGACGCAATAGCACGGATAAAAAAATGTATTCTTATACACATGCTGCGGGCATATCACGTGCCTTACCCATGATGATAGA
>NZ_CALW02000002.1 GCF_000312565.1 Bartonella rattaustraliani AUST/NH4 | reverse complement strand
GCATGTGTTTTCTTGAAGAAAACAGCAGAAGAAATTTCTTGCTCACTTATCTTTAATTTCTACGTTTCATGCCTTGTTTTCCTTTCCCCTACAAAGAGGAGTGTAGGATAGATATTCGCTTTAAGTATAATTAGCAGCAAAAGCGCGTATGACTCTGCCTTTTATATATCACTGCAAAATCTGATATTTCTTTCTTCGAATTCTATTTAATGTGAATTTGGTATGATTAAAGCAATACCGCACACTATACCCCCTCTTTGCAGGTGTTTTTCAACCTCATAAGGACCTTAGCGACGCTATGATGAAGCTGTCGACAGCAGATTCTTGCTTTAATGACATATTACCGCCCCCCTCTCATATAACCCTCCTAAAATTCAAGGAGGAACTTCTTTCGAACAAAACGAGTCTTAATTAACATAGTTTCTGTATTTGTATAGGTTATTGGATAAAAGATCAAGAATAAAATGAGTCTTTTTAAAAGTTTATAAAATTTCTTTCACAAAAAGTGAAAATTATTTTCATCCACAACAGTTATGAAAGATCTTCTTATAGCGTTTTGCTCAATCTCTATTTACTCTATTTAAAAGTTATACACAAACACAAACCCCGTCATATGAACATTGTTCGTGTAGATAAAAAACAATTCACCCTCGCCTTATTTGGCAAGGATGAATCAAATTATACTTATGTGTTTTATTTATTATTAGTTCAATGTCATATTGAATCCTGCACCGACACCCCAATGACCGCCAGAAGTGGTAACCGATAAATTGGACCGAATAGACCCACTTTCAGATGTATAACCAGCACCAAAGGCAAAGGCTGATTGGCTACGCCATAAACCACTACCAAATCCAACGCTTAATTTTCCAGGTGTATCATTGTAACGCAAATTCGACACCGCCAAACCAATAGCAGCCGCTTGTTTTGCCTCTTTGCGGACATTTTCTATACTGTAATTTAAAGCCTCAAACTTCATATTGGTATAGTTATTTGCACGTTCAACGGCATCGTCAATCGCATCAATAACGATATTGTTTACACGCTGGTCTGTATATTGCTTTGATTGATCAAGAACGACCTTCATCTGTTCTTTCGTGTAATCATGCAATTGCCCACCATTAATCGCTTCTTTTGAGCCTTTTTCAATCTTACCATCTGCAACATTATCAATCATCACAGGTTCACTCGGATCACCCCCTGCTAAAGTGATTTTATTGGTTTTTTTGCCCTTTTCATCTCTGTCATAACGAACAGCATCTTCAGCAATACCATCAACCTTTTTATCAATATTATTCACTTTCCCATCAATGTTGATAACTGTGTCACCAATATCCTCAATTGTATTTGAAATATTATCAACCCTCTTTGAAATATGCTGAACATCTTTTTCAACACTATTGATACGCTCATTGGTCTGCCAAAGCTGCCCACCGTTTACCGCATCTGTCGAGCCTTCTGCAATTTTGCCATCGGCTACATCAGTAATCTTACTCGGTTTACCACCATGTGTTGCATCGTACGCTTGTTTCTCTTCATTCCACTTTAACGCATCTGAATCGACCTTGTTGATGACATCATCAATACGGTTGTTAATGGTTGTCATTCCATTATTAACACCATCCAAAGCATCCGCTACATTATCATAGCTTTTCTTCTCAACAACTTTGCCATTCTCATCAAATTGGACAATCTGGAAATGAGGCGCTGTCCATTGACCATTTTCATACTTAGCACCACCACCAAAATAAGATGCGAGCGTCTGATTCAAGAAATAAAGCTGATTGCCGGTAATGGCTTCGGTTGAACCTTTCGCAATCTCCCCATCCAAAAGAAACTTAAGTTTGCTGTTTCTCTTTTCTCCATTTTTTTCATGTTTTGCGACAAATGCTCTCTCTTCATCATCCCACAATAACGCATCTTGAGAAATTTGCTTTATGCTTTTATCAAGTTGGGCTTTGTTAACAGCTTCATCATCCTTCACAGCTTCCTTTACACCAGAAATAGTGCGCGCTACCTTGCCATAACCTG
>NZ_CALW02000003.1 GCF_000312565.1 Bartonella rattaustraliani AUST/NH4 | reverse complement strand
ACGATTATTGATATTCATCATACTGTCATTAACGCCTTCAAATGCAGCCGAAACAGTATCATAACCTTTCTTCTCTAAAGGTGTTCCATCAGAATTAAATTGAGAAACTTGGAACTCTGGCGCTCTCCAGACACCATTATTATAGCCAGAACCACCACCAAAATACTGAGCAAGCTGATTACTCATAGAATAAAGTTGAGCTCCATTAATCGCTTCTGTCGAGTACTCTGAAACAGCACCTGCCTTAACTCCAGAAAGCGTCCGAGAAACACCTTCAACATTTGCAAGTGTAACTTCAGTACCGTTCTTTTTACCACCAATCGCTATAACATGCGTATCAGCATCTTGCTTAACAAGGCTATCGCCAACAACCTTATTAATCTCATTTTTAACTTCATTGTGAAGATTTGTCAAAGATATACCAACTCCTGCAAAGGCAGATGCTACATCAGAATAACTTTGTTCACTAGCTTGCCCTTCCTCATTAACAATTTGAACTTTGAACTGTGGTGCACTCCACTTACCATTCTCACCATAGGCAGCACCACCACCGAAGTACTGAGCAACCTGATCACCTAATGAATAAAGTTGCGCACCATTGATCGCATCTGTAGACGTGGAGTTAATAGATCCATCCGCAAGATGCGTGATCTTGCTATCACTCTTGCCTTCGCCATGCGTCGCTACAAACGCATTATCATGAGCATTCCACAACAACGCATCATCTTTTGTCGCATTAAGCGCATTTTCAACACCTTTTCTGAACATTTTTAGCTGCGCAATATTGACTGCATCGGTATCTTCAGTACCAGCGGACACCCCAGTAATTTGCCGTGTTTTTCCTTCCTTAACATTACCAACACTCACTGCACCCAAAGTAGATTGCCACGCCATATCTGCGCGAGTTGAGGCTGTATCGGTCACAGGATCATAACCCACAACACCCACCGTAGCAAGAGACAGAGATCCCGCACCCAAAGCAACACCACCTTGCACCTCTACCATTGCATCTGCACCAATAGCAACAGAATCGTCTAGCACAGCCTTAGCTCTCGTTCCTACAGCAATAGTATTTTTACCTAAAGCACCTGCGAGCCCACCCATAGCAAACGCAGATTGTCCAGATGCCTCTGATCCTATACCTATAGCGACACTTGCTTGACCAGCAGCAAGCGCAGAAACACCAAAGGCTTGCGCTCCACCACCCTTTGTGGTTGCTCCTGCACCAAATGCTGTTGAATAGTTTCCCGTTGCAGAAGACCCACACCCTGTTGCAAAAGAATAAACACCATAAGCCTCAGGCAGAGTACTCATAGATCCCCCTGTAGAAGCAGCTCCCATATAACCACTCTTCGGATCGCTTACTAGACCATCACCAGCCCAAGTCGCCTGTTCAGTGGTTGTTCCATAAGGATTACCACCAATGAAACCCTTGAAACCATTGATAAATCTATTATATTGTTCCTCTGCAGTTATTTTATTAGCATTAGCAGCATTTTCTTGTCGCTTACCACCACGACCAATAACGTGATCTACACCACAGAATTTATGATCACCAGAAAGAACAATACTACCGTGGCTCGCATATTCATAGCTTACTCCGCCATCACTATTGCTGTCATATGTAGCACCTCTTATTGCGAGATTCGCAGCAAAAATAGGAGAAACACTCGATAAGCATATGACCAGCAGAGCCAAAAACAGCTCCTTCACAAAAGACAACAAATCAAGCACACGAAAAAAACTTATGTTTATTGCTGTCCACATGGTAAATATTTTTTTCATTATAAATTCCCCAACAAAATAGCTTTCTCCCAACAAAAAATAGCTGTGAACATAAAAAAGACATAATTTAGGTGCTAAAAGGTCCCCTGATTATAGTTTTTATATTCAAGTACCATTGTTGAGCGATGCATATGAAGTTTTCTTTATTTGCGTTATTAAGGAAATGAGAGTCACTTCCTATATTACGGTTAATGTTTGCTTAATTCTTATGGATTGGTTTTTACAGATGAGATTGTGTTTATTGAATAAAGCAGTTCTTTTAAAGCATCGTTGCAGAGTAGGAAATATCAC
>NZ_CALW02000004.1 GCF_000312565.1 Bartonella rattaustraliani AUST/NH4 | reverse complement strand
ACGATTATTGATATTCATCATACTGTCATTAACGCCTTCAAATGCAGCCGAAACAGTATCATAACCTTTCTTCTCTGAAGATGTTCCATCAGAATTAAATTGAGAAACTTGGAACTCTGGCGCTCTCCAGACACCATTATTATAGCCAGAACCACCACCAAAATACTGAGCAAGCTGATTACTCATAGAATAAAGTTGAGCTCCATTAATCGCTTCTGTCGAGTACTCTGAAACAGCTCCTGCCTTAACTCCAGAAAGCGTCCGGGAAACACCATCAACATTTGCAAGCGTAACTTCAGTACCGTTCTTTTCACCACCAATCGCTATAACATGCGTATCAGCATCTTGCTTAACAAGGCTATCACCAACAACCTTATTAATCTCATTTTTAACTTCATTGTGAAGATTTGTCAAAGATATACCAACTCCTGCAAAGGCAGATGCTACATCAGAATAACTTTGTTCACTAGCTTGCCCTTCCTCATTAACAATTTGAACTTTGAACTGTGGTGCACTCCACTTACCATTCTCACCATAGGCAGCACCACCACCGAAGTACTGAGCAACCTGATCACCTAATGAATAAAGCTGGGAGCCATTGATCGCATCACTGGAGTCTGTATTGATATCACAATCTACAAAATGCTTGATATTACCGGCTACTCTTCTTACCCTCCTTGCTATGTTGTATTGTAAATGCGTCCGCCTCCTCATCCCAAAACAAAGCATTCTTTTTTATTTGAATAAGTGCATTGCTTATTCTATTGTTTATATCACTCTTAACATCATTTAACGCATCTTTAGTTTTGATTATCTTAATCTTTGACCTTCTCGAAAGAAGGACCCACAACTGTAAGGGCATTAATGTTAATTAATAATTCTATTCATGAAGTTTTGATTTTTTTTGCCTTTATGTGAGATATCTTTTGTAACAAAGTTTTTGAGTTTGAAGGTAAGGAAGAAACATCTTTGTGTGCTGTAATTGGAAGTGTGGCTTAAGGTACTTTTTGGGGGATTATTGCATTTTTAACGTAAGGATAAGTAGTATGGTTTCACAGTAACAAGCCGGCACCATCATGATATTTACCAGCACCCAATGTTGCGACAGCCCTTGCATTAAGACGATTCATAAGGGGCATTTTTCCTCCTTTCCTCTATAATTTTTACCCCTCTGCCAACCCCGCTTATGGCATAAAGCTAAGTGAATAAAATTGATTCCATATGAAGTGATTTGAGATGAGATAATCTTACAATATTCGGGGTTATGATTCAAAGTAAGAAACGATAAAAATACTTATGAATCAATATGTTGTAGTTTATGGTCATCTCTTTTGAAGAAATTTAACGTAGAATAAGAATGATTGTGTGATTTTTTTCATAATACGCTGCACTTCCCCTTGCGAGATTTTTTTACGCTTTCAGCAAAATGAGTCTGATTGATGACTCTTTTGTTTCTTGTATAAGCTTTTAAAGAAAATAAGTTTAGTTACTTTACATAATGGGTCTTACTGCTTTATACAATCGCGAAGTATTTTTATAATTTCATTGCGTATGCTATAAACTTATACATCAGTTCTGTTTCATAATTTGTTTCAGGAATTTTATTTTGATCAGTATGAGCTTTATGAAGAATTGCAACTACTGCATACTTCATGATGGCTACTGCTGTATATAAAACAAATAAAAGTTTTGATTTTTATTAAAACATATCCTTCCCCAATGAATAATTTCCCTCAATGAAATTATAAAACGTACGTCTTTAAACTATGATACAATTATATTACCCTATCAGTTTATCTTAGAGACACTGCTCTGCATCTGTAAAATTTTTGTTAAAATACTTCACTTTTCACTAAGATTATTACTATCGAATACATGGTTATAACGTTTTCATAATGATACGATTTTATGACTTTCTATGTAAAATATTTATCTCCCTAATATTATAAATTTTCACCCTTGTCTCATCAGACAAAGGCGAAAATTCGATTAAATTGTAGTTTTCGTATTATCTGGTGTTATTTTAATTTTAGAGTTATTCCACCACCGACACCCCAATGACCACCAGTACTGGTTGCTGATAAATTAGAACGGATCTTGCCATCCTCAGATGTATAACCAGCACCAAAAGCAAAGGCAGACTGGCCACGCCACAAACCACTACCAAATGAGACACTCAAAAACCCTGGATCATCGAAATAACGCAAATTCGATACTGCCAAACCAATAGCAACCGCTTGTTTTGCCTCTTTGCGGACATTTTCTATACTGTAATTTAAAGCCTCAAACTTCATATTGGTATAGTTATTTGCACGTTCAACAGCATCGTCAATCGCATCAATAACGATATTGTTTACACGCTGGTCTGTATATTGCTTTGATTGATCAAGAACAACCTTCATCTGTTCTTTCGTGTAATCATGCAATTGCCCACCATTAATCGCTTCTTTTGAGCCTTTTTCAATCTTACCATCTGCAACATTATCAATCATCACAGGTTCACTCGGATCACCCCCTGCTAAAGTGATTTTATTGGTTTTTTTGCCCTTTTCATCTCTGTCATAACGAACAGCATCTTCAGCAATACCATCAACCTTTTTATCAATATTATTCACTTTCCCATCAATGTTGATAACTGTGTCACCAATATCCTCAATTGTATTTGAAATATTATCAACCCTCTTTGAAATATGCTGAACATCTTTTTCAACACTATTGATACGCTCATTGGTCTGCCAAAGCTGCCCACCGTTTACCACATCCTTAGAGTCTTTTTCAATTTTACCATCAGCGACATTGGTAATTTTACTTGGTTGACCATCGCGACCAGCATCATAGGCTCCTTTTTCTTTATTCCATTTTAAAGCATCTGTATCAGCCTTGTTGATGACATCATCAATACGGTTGTTAATGGTTGTCATTCCATTATTAACACCATCCAAAGCATCCGCTACATTATCATAACTTTTCTTCTCAACAACTTTGCCATTCTCATCAAATTGGACAATCTGGAAATGAGGTGCTGTCCATTGACCATTTTCATACTTAGCACCACCACCAAAATAAGATGCGAGCGTCTGATTCAAGAAATAAAGCTGATTGCCGGTAATGGCTTCGGTTGAACCTTTCGCAATCTCCCCATCCAAAAGAAACTTAAGTTTGCTGTTTCTCTTTTCTCCATTTTTTTCATGTTTTGCGACAAATGCTCCCTCTTCATCATCCCACAATAACGCATCTTGAGAAATTTGCTTTATGCTTTTATCAAGTTGGGCTTTGTTAACAGCTTCATCATCCTTCACAGCTTCCTTTACACCAGAAATAGTGCGCGCTACCTTGCCATAACCTG
>NZ_CALW02000005.1 GCF_000312565.1 Bartonella rattaustraliani AUST/NH4 | reverse complement strand
TTTGACCATGGCTAAAATAACCAAGATCACCCCCAACAGCAGCTGAACCATCGGTTGAGTACTTTTTTGCAATCTCTTCAAAACTCTCGCCCTTGTTTAAACGCTTAATGATAGCTTCTGCTTCTTTGCTCGTTTTCACTAAAATATGACGCGCTTTCACCTCATCCTCTTTAGGCAAAGCAGCAACTTCTTTCTTATAAAGAGCTTCCAAATCAGAATCTGAAATTTTATCAACAACGGCCTGCTTAAAATAAAGCTGTTGAAGGACATTATCACGCATCACTGCCATACGTTTATTGTAAGTTTCGCTTTTATCAATTCCTGCTTGAACAGCTGCTTTAGCAAGTGCTTGCATATCCAAATAAGCTTTTAAAACCATGACACGACGTTGTTCATCAGGAAGACGCGCTAAATTAGGATTTATTTCAAGCGCTAGCTCATCCAATTGCCCTGCTGTAATATTCTTCCCATCAATAACTGCCATAATATGCGAAGGAGGAACTGTTTTTTCAGAAACCTTTTCCAAATCCTTTAAATCGCTCAACGGTGTATTCGAACTTTCTCGGGCAACCACCCCTAGACTCGTACTTGCCAATAAAGTTGATACCAAAAACAGCATGATAAAATTGGATTTCATAAATATACTCCTTAAAAATGAAGGCCGGTTTAAGATTCTTATTTTCTTTCCCATAACATTTTAATCTCTAAACATGATAAATAATATTTAAGTCATTTCATTTAAAAAACATAAACTTATCCTTTTATCCTCGTTTATCCAACCCTTCTTAACATTGCAAAAAACATGACAATATAAAAAATAATAGCGTCTTGTATCCTCAATTCTTTTGTATTGGATAAAATAAACATCATCACTGAAGTTGACACAGTGCATTTAGCCTCTTATCTCTATTTTTATAGTGAAGTGAAAAATTGCACCTCAATAAAAGTATAATGGTAATATTTTCTTCGTCAAATTATATTAAAATGCCTTGGAAGTGCAAATTCATGAGGATAACATATGCCGTATCCAAAAATAATGAGAACAATTAAAGGAAAGGGCCAGAGATGGTCAGTTTAGGTGTCTTTGCTCGTAAATTTTTTGGCTCAGCTCAAGAGCGACGCCTCAAAGCTCTGCGCCAGCGAGTCGTACAAATTAATGCTTTGGAAGAACAGTTCCTGAAATTAAGTGATGCACAGCTTCGTCAAAAGACTGATGAATTTCGTAAACGTCTCTCTGAAGGTGCAACTGTTGACTCTCTTCTCCCAGAAGCTTTTGCAACTGTCCGTGAAACAGCAAAGCGTGTTTATAATATGCGTCCTTTTGACGTACAGCTTATTGGTGGAATGGTGCTTCATGATTGTGGCATTGCTGAAATGCGTACCGGTGAAGGTAAAACACTCATGTCAACTCTACCCATTTACCTAAATGCATTAGAAGGAAAGGGTGTTCATGTCGTTACGGTAAACGATTATCTTGCTAGTCGTGATGCTGAAACAATGGGAAAAATCTTTGGTTTTCTGGGGCTAACAACGGGTGTGATTCTCCATGACCTTGATAATGAGGCGCGTCGAGATGCCTATGCATGTGACATCACTTATGCAACAAATAATGAATTGGGTTTTGATTACCTGCGTGATAATATGACCTTTGATCCTCATCAAATGGTTCAGCGCGGTCATCATTATGCAATTGTCGATGAAGTTGATTCAATCCTCATTGATGAAGCACGTACCCCTCTTATTATTTCTGGTTCTCTAGAGGATCGCACAGACTTTTATAACCTTATTGATACATTTATTCCTGCCTTGACTTCAGAAGACTATGAAATAGATGAAAAACAAAAAACAACGACTTTTACCGAAATTGGTACTGAAAAAATTGAAAAAATGCTTGAACAAGCCGGACATCTTACAGGTGAAAGTCTTTACGACATAGAAAATGTTGCTATCGTTCATCATATCAATAACGCGCTTAAAGCCCATAAATTGTTTGTTCGTGACAAGGACTACATCGTTCGTAATGACGAAATCGTTATTATTGATGAATTTACAGGTCGTATGATGCCAGGACGGCGTTACTCTGAAGGACTTCATCAAGCTCTAGAAGCTAAAGAGCATGTTGCTATTCAACCAGAGAATCAAACACTCGCGTCTATCACTTTCCAAAATTATTTCCGTATGTATAGAAAACTGTCGGGGATGACTGGAACCGCCGTTACCGAAGCTGAGGAATTCAATAATATTTATGGTCTTGAAGTTGTAGAAGTTCCCACGAATTTACCCATACAGCGTCTTGATGAAGATGATGAAATCTATCGAACAGCAGAAGAAAAATATCGTGCTATCATACGTGATATCCGTCAAGCTCATGAAAAAGGACAGCCTATTCTTGTTGGAACAACGTCTATTGAAAAATCAGAACAATTAGCAGAACGTTTACGAAAAGAAGGCATTACAGATTTTAGAGTTTTAAATGCTCGCTATCATGAACAAGAAGCGTATATTATTGCACAAGCAGGAGTTCCCGGAGCTTTAACTATTGCCACCAACATGGCTGGTCGTGGGACTGATATACAGCTTGGTGGTAATATTGAAATGCGTATCCGACAAGAGTTACAGGACATGCCCGATGGAGAAGAACGGACTGCTCAAATTGAAAAAATTAAAGAAGATGTTAGAAAGCTTAAAGAAGAAGCATTAGCTGCTGGGGGGCTTTATGTTATCGCTACTGAACGCCATGAAAGCCGTCGTATTGACAACCAGCTGCGCGGACGCTCCGGTCGACAAGGTGATCCTGGTCGCTCAAAATTCTTTCTTTCTCTTCAAGACGATCTCATGCGTATCTTCGGCTCTAATCGTATGGATAGTATGCTGCAAAAATTAGGACTAAAAGAAAATGAAGCCATTACGCATCCATGGATCAATAAGGCTCTCGAAAAAGCGCAGAAAAAGGTCGAAGCGCGAAATTTTGAAATTCGTAAAAATTTGTTAAAATATGATGATGTCATGAATGACCAACGCAAGGTTATTTTTGAACAGCGCATGGAAGTTATGAATGAAAACGATTTAACAGACATGGTCATTGAAATGCGCAATGAAGTGGTTGAAGACCTCGTAGAGACCTATATTCCATCTGGAACATATTCGGAAAAATGGAATGCAAAAGCTCTACAAGACAAAATCCACCAACTTTTCAACCTTGAACTTCCCATAGAAGAATGGGTTAAGGAAGATGGAATTGCCGAAGAACAGATTTTAGAACGCGTATCAGACGCTCTCACAAAACTTGAAAACGAGCGTATTGAACGCTACTCTCCAGAAGTTATGGCTTATTTTCATAAGGCTATTTTGCTTGAAACTATTGACATTTTATGGCGCGAACATTTGGTAAGTTTAGACCATTTGCGCTCTGTTGTTGGCTTTCGTGGTTATGCACAACGGGATCCACTCAACGAATATAAGACGGAATCATTTGAACTCTTCCAGGCCATGCTTAGAAATTTACGGAGAATCGTTACTTCTAAACTGATGTCTTTTGAAATTGCTCAATCCCCCACAGAGCCACCTGCAGATAAAAAAATGAATGCTGATTCTCTTGTTCGTAATGATAAAGGTGAAGATATTCAGCCAACTTTGTGGAAACTTTCAAAAGAGAATCGCGTGGTGAATCCGAAAGACCGCGACCCTAACGATTTATCCACATGGGGGAAAGTAGGACGTAATGAACGTTGCCCTTGTGGTTCAGAAAAGAAGTACAAACATTGTCATGGAGCCTTCGTTTGAAAAACAAATAATGAAGAAGATGAATAAAAAGCGAAACTATGAGCAAGAGTTGCGAACTGCAGGTCTAAGAGTAACACGTCAAAGACGTATTATTTTTGATATTTTGGCTGATACAAATGATCATCCGAACGCGTTTGAGATTTTTCAGCGTGCTCATAAGATAGATTCCAGTATTTCGCTCTCAACTGTTTATAGAACTATGAAAATATTAGAAGGAAATGGAAAAATTCATCGCCATACATTTAGTGGTGGACCGTCTCGTTTTGAGCAAGCAGACGGACAACACCATGATCACCTCATTGATATAGAAACAGGAAAAGTTATTGAATTTCATTCTGATGTCATTGAAAATCTGCAAGAAGAAATTGCTAAATCCCTTGGCTATGATATTATTCATCATCGTCTTGAAATTTATGGAAAAAAACGCAATACTTAAATCAATAATTTCATATGTATAAGCAAAGATCTAGCCCGTACAAACCAGATTTTAAACAAGTTTATCTTCAGAACTATCGGTTTTTATTGGCAAGAAGGGTTTTCTGCTTTACGAACCTCTTTTATCTGATGTTATAAAGTATTTGATCACCAATCTTACAACAAAAATATTATTATAAATTAGGCCAATATTATCATGGTTTCTTTGCCACAAGATCGTATGAAACAGCTTGAAAAACGCTTTGAAATAATTGAAGATCAAATGGCTCAAAGCCCAAATGCTGAAACATATGTAAAATTAGCTTCTGAATATGCAGAATTACAGCCTATTGTTCATTCTATCCGCGCATTAAATGCTCTTTACAGAGAAATTTCAGAGCTGGAAATTATCATCAATGATAAAATAACAGACATAGAAATGCGTAACTTAGCACAAGAAGAGTTACCATTATTATGTCAAAAAGTGGAACAACTTAAACAAGAACTCCAAATTCTGCTTTTGCCTAAAGATGTTGCCGATGAAAAAAGCGCTATTGTGGAAATTCGAGCAGGAACAGGAGGATTAGAAGCAGCGCTCTTTGCCGGTGATCTTTTTCGCATGTATGAGCGTTATGCCGCCTCTCATAACTGGAAAACGGAAGTGCTTTCGCTTAATGAGGGAGAAGTGGGTGGATATAAAGAAATTATTGCCACTATTTCAGGGAAAGGTGTCTTTTCTAAACTGAAATTCGAATCAGGCGTTCATCGTGTGCAACGCATCCCTGAAACAGAAACAGGGGGGCGCATCCATACATCTGCTGCGACCGTTGCAGTCCTTCCAGAGGTAGAAGAAATTGATATTGAAATTCGTCCAGAAGATATCCGCATTGATACAATGCGTGCCTCTGGCGCAGGAGGACAACACGTCAATACAACCGATTCAGCCGTTCGTATCACGCATATTCCAACAGGAATTATGGTTGTACAAGCGGAAAAATCACAGCACCAAAACCGTGCACGAGCACTTCAAATTTTACGCGCACGTTTATTTGACATGGAACGACAAAAAGCGGAAAGTGAACGTTCTCAATCCCGCAAAAATCAAGTTGGCTCTGGTGACCGGTCAGAACGTATTCGTACCTATAATTTTCCTCAAGGACGTGTTACGGATCATCGTATTAATCTTACGCTCTACAAACTTGATCGTATTCTGGAAGGAGACCTTGATGAGATTATTGATGCTCTCATTTCCGATCATCAGACAGCACTTCTCACGGAAATGGATCATCATGGATGAGCTCGCATACTCTCAATGACACTCTTCTAAAAACGCAAAAAAAATTGCGCGATCATGGGATTCCTGAGGCCAACCTTGAGGCAAAAATACTTGTTGAATGGGTAACAAATACCACTGCCTCTGATAGAATTTTACAACCATCTCAGCGCTTATCCTTTGAGACAATCGCACAACTAGAACATGCCATACAACAACGTATTGCTGGCGAACCCGTTTATCGTATTATCGGAAAACGAGAATTTTATGGTATATCTTTCGCATTATCTCGCGATACATTAGAACCGCGCTCCGATACAGAAACGCTCATAGAGCTTGTTTTACCACTCCTCAAAAAACAGGGAGAGAAATCAAACAAAATAACGCTGCTTGATATGGGCACAGGGAGTGGTGCTCTTGCCATTACCATTCTCAAACACATTCCCCAATCTTCTGCAGTGGCAGTTGATATTTCCGAAGATGCTCTTCAAACAGCCATAAAAAATGCAGAAAATGCGGAGGTTGCAAACCGTTTTACACCTCTTCTCAGTAATTGGTTTAACGCTGTCACAGGTCAATTTGATCTCATTGTTTCTAATCCACCTTATATCCCAGAAGAAGAGATCCAAAACCTTGCAAAGGAAGTGCGTCTGTATGACCCCTTACGCGCACTGATCGGTGGGAAAGATGGTCTTGATTTTTATCGGAAAACCGCTCACAGAGCGGCAAACTACTTAAAAGAAAAAGGCTTTATAGCTGTCGAAATTGGCTATTCTCAAGAAAAAGATGTTTGCAACTTATTCGAAAAGAATGGCTTCCAGCATCTCAAAACACGCAAAGACCTCAATGGTATCCCCCGCGCTCTCCTCTTCACATATAAGCATTAAAACTCCCAATCATCATCTGTGGTTGCAACCGCTTTACCAATGACATACGAAGATCCCGACCCTGAAAAGAAATCATGATTCTCATCAGAATTTGGTGATAAAGCCGCCAGAATAGCAGGGTTTACATGGCAAACTTCTGGTGGGAAAAGAGCTTCAAACCCAAGATTCATGAGAGCCTTATTCGCATTATAATGAAGAAAAACCTTTACATCCTCTGTTAAGCCAAGTGTATCATAAAGATCTTCAGTATATTTGCATTCAATATGGTACAAATCGAAGAGTAAATTAAAAGCAAAATCTTTAATTTCCTTCTTTTTAATTTCATCAAGTTTTGCAAATCCCAATTGAAATTTATAGCCTATATAATAACCATGTACAGCTTCATCACGAATGATCAGTCGAATAAGATCAGCTGTATTGGTTAATTTAGCGCGGCTTGCCCAATACATTGGTAAATAAAAACCAGAATAAAATAAAAAGCTTTCTAGCAAAGTCGAAGCGATTTTCTTCTTTAACGGATCATCTGCTTCATAACGCTCAAGCACTAATCGGGCTTTTTTCTGTAAATGAACATTTTCTTCTGACCATCTAAAGGCATCATCAACTTCTACTGTCAAACATAAAGTTGAAAAAATAGAGGAATAAGAACGCGCATGAACTGCTTCCATGAACGCAATATTCGTTAATACCGCTTCCTCATGCTCTGTTATGGCATCAGCCATAAGTGAAATGGCGCCTACAGTGTTTTGAACTGTATCCAAAAGAGTCAGTCCTGTAAAAACACGAATCGTTAGCTTACGCTCTTCTTCTGTCAAACTCGACCATGAAGGAATATCATTCGAAAGCGGAACCTTTTCAGGCAACCAAAAATTTCCCGTTAAGCGATTCCATACTTCAAGATCTTTCTCATCGTGTAATCTATTCCAATTAACAGCACAAACAACAGGATTCTTCGTTGTAATCTTTGTCATATCATTGTCTCCTATAGACTGCACGAAACACAGCCATCAACTTCCGTTCCGCTTAGTGCCACTTGCCGCAACCGTATATAATAAATACTCTTTATGCCTTTTTTCCAGGCATAAATTTGTGCACGATTAATATCACGTGTCGTGGCCGTATCAGGAAAAAATAATGTCAATGAAAGCCCCTGATCAACATGCTGTGTAGCTGCAGCATAAGTATCAATAATTTTTTCAGGTCCAATCTCATAAGCGTCCTGGTAGAAATGCAAATTCGTATTATCCATGTAAGGAGCAGGATAATAGACGCGCCCAATTTTTCCCTCTTTGCGAATTTCAATCTTTGAAGCAATTGGATGAATAGAAGATGTTGCATAATTAATATAAGAAATCGATCCCGTAGGAGGAACAGCCTGGAGATTACGGTTATAAAGCCCATACTCAACAACTAAATCCTTGAGCTCCTGCCAATCCTTTTGGCTGGGTATAACGATGTTATTACGTGCAAAAAGTTCTTGTACAAGTGCAAATTGCGGCTTCCATTCTTTCTCAATATATTTTGTAAAAAAACTGCCATCTGCATAAGTTGATTTCTCAAACCCCACAAACACTTCTTGACGCTCGCGTGCAATTAAATTGGAAGCACGAATTGCATGGTAGGTTACGATATAAAAATAGATATTGGTAAAATCAATTGCTTCTGGAGATCCATAATAGACCTGCTCACGCGCTAAAAAACCATGCAAATTCATTTGTCCCAAACCAATCGCATGGCTTTCAGCATTACCTTTCGCAATAGAAGGCACACAGGCAATATCACTCATATCAGAAACAGTTGTAAGAGCACGAACAGCAGCTTCTACTGTTTGCCCGAAATCACTGCTATCCATTGCTTTTGCAATATTCATAGAACCAAGATTACAAGAGATATCATTTCCAACAGTGCGATAAGTCAAATCTGTTTCCAGTTCACTTGCTTCACTCACCTGCAAAATTTCTGAACATAAATTGCTCATACTTATACGTCCAGCAACAGGATTAGCTCGGTTAGCGGTATCCTCAAACAAAATATAAGGGTAGCCTGATTCAAATTGAATTTCTGCTAATGTTTGAAAAAAGACACGTGCATTTATTTTCTTTTTACGAATCTGTGCATTATCAACAAAAGAGCGATAATGCTCTGTCAAAGAAATATCGCTAAAAGGTTTTCCTGTGACACGCTTAATATCATAAGGCGAGAAAAGATACATATCCTCGTTATTGCGTGCAAGCTCAAAAGTAATATCAGGGACAACAACACCAAGCGAAAGCGTTTTGATTCTGACCTTTTCATCAGCATTCTCACGCTTTGTATCCAAAAACCTCATAATATCTAAATGATGTGCATGTAAATAAACGGCACCCGCCCCTTGCCGTGCACCAAGTTGATTGGCATAAGAAAACGCATCTTCCAAGAGTTTCATCACAGGTAATACACCTGAAGATTGGTTTTCTATTTGCTTAATGGGTGCTCCTGCTTCGCGCAAATTGGTCAAACAAAGTGCTACACCTCCACCACGTTTCGAAAGTTGTAAAGCTGAATTAACCGAACGCCCTATCGATTCCATATTATCTTCAACGCGCAACAAAAAGCATGATACCAATTCACCACGTTGCTTCTTGCCGGCATTCAAAAATGTTGGTGTTGCAGGTTGAAATCGCCCTGTAATAATTTCATCCACAAGCATTTCAGCAAGAGTTTTATTTCCTTGTGCTAAATACAAAGCCACAAGACAGACACGATCTTCATAACGCTCAAGATAGCGCTTCCCATCAAAAGTCTTCAAAGTATAGCTCGTATAGTACTTAAACGCACCCACAAAAGTTGGAAAACGAAATTTAAATGCATAAGCGCGTTTAAAAAGCTTTTTAATAAAAGAAAAATCATAAAGCTCAAACAGAGCTTTTTCATAATAACCTTCCTCTATCAAGTAATCTATTTTTTCCTTAAGATTATGAAAAAAAACCGTATTTTGATTAACATGTTGAAGAAAATACTGCCGTGCAGCAAGACGATCCATATCAAATTGGATATGACCATTTTCATCATAAAGATTAAGCATGGCATTGAGTGCATGATAATCCGTGATCTGACCTGATTTCTGTGATTGTTCTACACTATTTGTTTCCAAAATCTTTCCAATCCCTTTTTTACACAAATAACATCTTCATCGGTTCCACGCAGTTCAAAACGATACAGGCAAGGTACAAAACATTTTTCAGCAATAATTTTGCTCGCTAAATTATAATAGCGACCAAAATTACGATTCCCACCACCAATGACACCACGAATGAATTTGCGATTCTCTCCTTCATTGAGGAAACGAATAACTGCTTTTGGCACAGCTCCTTTCCCTTCACCATCTGCATAGGTCGGAACAACTAATACATAAGGCTCGCCAACTAACAATGACGGTTTTTTTTTATCAATCTTGAAGAGCTTTTGTCCCAATTGAGAAACAAAATGCTCTGTATTACCCGTTGCACTCGAATAATAAACAAGAAGCCCCATTAAATACTAAAGACCACTAATCATATCTGGTCTAAAACCAGACCAATGACTTTCACCACAAACCACGACAGGAACCTGACGATACCCTAGAGATTGAACAAAACTATAAGCTTGTTCATCACAAGAAATATCGATAACCTGATAATCAATCCCTTTAGCATCAAAAGCACGACACGTAGCATCGCATTGAACGCAAGATGGCTTGCTATAAATAGTGACCGGCATTTTCTTCAACTTTCTAATTTTCAAAAAATCAACCCTTGAAGGGTGCTCATTCTAATAACTCCATAAGATACGCAAGAAACAGAAACCGTACGCAAACACACGTGGCTATACTCTTGTTCAAACAATATATAGTTTTCGAAACATCACAAAAATTCTCACCAAATCATTTAGAAATTATGATGAGAATAAACGGTTATTCTATAACTTAAATGGTAAGGCTCCTCTATTATAAAACAACCCTTTGCTTGCATTACAATTTCCTCCAGTTGCCAAAAAAATAACGCTCTCAGCGAGAAATCTCCAACGCTTAGCTTACTCTTTCATGACAAAATTAACTTACAAAAACGAAAGGAAATTCCCCCAAGAAAGATATTTTAGTAAAAAACACCGCTCTACCCTTGGTCAATAAAATCTTCGCAATTATATTACGGAAATAATTTAGACGCCAAACGAAACACACTATACCCTCACTTGTGCCTATTTAGAATCACCAATCATTTTGATACTATATATAGTATACACACACTTTTTTTCGTCAAGAAAAATTCAATTATTATTTTGAATTTTCCACGATCTTCCCACTAAAAATTTCAATGCCCAAAACACATGTAATAATGTAACATTTCATTGACAAACGTTATATTATTACATAACATCTCGGGATAAATACAAAGGTGGTGTGAACTATGGAGCTCAATTTCGATCATGCAACATTAGGCTATATAAACAGAATAACTATAAAAAGCTTTTCAGCAAAGCTAAAGGCTGGCTCATTGGTCGCAATAACAGGCAATAATGGCGTTGGAAAATCTACATTACTGAAAGCCATTGCTGGACTGGTTAAACCTCTCAAAGGTAAAGTTGCTAAGCCTTCAAAAAGCCGAGTTGCTTACCTTGCTCAACAGTGTGATATAGATCGAACCTTCCCCATTGACGTCAAAGCACTTATAAAAACGGGATTGTGGTCTTTTTGTGGATTATGGAAAAATCAACGCCCTTATGACTCTAAAATTCAAAATGCGCTTGAAATGGTCGGGCTTACAGCTCTCGCCACCCGTTCACTGGATACGCTCTCAAGTGGGCAATTACAACGCGCCCTTTTTGCACGCATTATTGTACAAGATGCCGATATTATTTTGCTCGATGAACCTTTCAATGGTGTAGATCAGAATACCCAAAAAGACCTTCTGGCACTCATTACACACTGGCAACAACAAGGACGAACAGTTCTTACAGCACTCCATGATCCTCTCATTGTGCAAGAGTATTTTCCCCAAATGATTCACATTCATAAACAAAACGCTTTTTATGGAGAAACAACACTGTTTTTCCACGACAACATGCCTCAGGTTATGCAACAACCTCTTATCTCCAACTCTTCATGTATCAGCGCATTCAACCAACATTTTCCTCTCCATGATTCTCACTCTATGGGATTATGATACGTGTACGCATTTTTTCTTGCACCCTTTATTGATTTCCATTTTATGCAAAATGCTCTTATCGGATCGATTCTCCTATCAATCAGTGCCTGTCCTGTTGGTGTCTTTTTGATGCTGCGTGGAATGAGTTTAACAGGAGATGCTATATCCCACGCCATTCTTCCTGGTGTTGCAGCTGCTTTCCTTTTTCGTGGTTTCTCGCTTATATCTATGACACTTGGCGGTCTCATCGCTGGCTTCATTGTTGTTTTAGCAACCGCCTTGATTTCAAGAAATAGCTTTCAGAAGGAAGATGCCTCACTGACTGTCTTTTATCTGATTGCCCTAGCGGCAGGTGTCATGATTGTTTCACTGAAAAATTCTGCAACTGATCTGCTCCATTTCTTATTTGGTTCGGTCCTAGCACTTGATACACAAGCCATTTTTCTGATCACCACTATCATGGTGATCACAGTGTGCAGCCTTTACATCTTATGGCGTGCACTCCTTGTAGAAAGCTTCGACCCTTTCTTTTTTAAATCACTCTCTCCCTTGAGCAAATATGTTCATTTATCATTGTTGGGACTTGTCGTATTGAATTTGGTTGGTGGTTTCCAGTCATTGGGGACATTACTTTCTGTCGGCATTATGATGATCCCAGCAATTACAGCGCGTTTTTGGCTTTCGCGCTTGGGTCCTATCTGTATACTTTCCATCCTTTTAGGAATCATTGCAAGCATATGTGGGCTCCTACTTTCTTTTCATCTATCTCTTCCCTCCGGCCCTGCTATTATCATTGCTGCAGGATCTCTTTATCTTTTTTCCTGCTTCATAAGTCCACGCGGCTTTATTGTAGCATGGTTTCCCCACCTTTTTTACAACTACTTTCTAAACTTAAAGAAATAATATGTTCAAATTTATTCAAAAACCTGTTTTTTTTGGAACTCTCTTCTTACTTTCCCTTTTTCCATTTTCCACTCTTGCAGATCACAAAATTAAGGTTATCGCGAGCTTTTCTATTCTTGCAGACTTTGTTAAAAACATAGGAGGCGACCATATTTCTCTGACCACTTTTGTTGGCCCAAACGCGAGTATCCACACTTATGAACCCACCCCCCGTGATGCACAAGCTCTTAAAAATTCTCATATTATTTTCGTCAATGGACTTCACTTAGAAGGTTTTATTGATCGCCTCATTACCGCAAGTGGCACCAAAGCGCGTCTTGTCAAAGTCAGCGCCAATATTTCCCCTCTTGAAAACAAAAATCAAGACAAGAATACGCAACACTACCATCATGACAGTCTTGATCCACATGCTTGGCAAACAATCCCGAATGCTGAAATTTATGTCCAAAATATCGCCACTGCTTTTTGCGAAATGGATAAAAAATCCTGTGCAAACTATAGAAAAAATGCCGAGTCCTACATTCAAAAGCTGGAAGCAATGCAAGAAACCCTTAAAAGCAAAATTGCCACAATCCCCAAGGACAAGCGCGTTATCATCACATCTCATGATGCTTTTGGTTATTTTGCCCAAGAATATGGCTTCACCATACTTGCACCTCAAAACTCTTCATCAGAAGCTGAAGCTAGCGCTGCTGATGTTGTTCAACTTATCAAACAAATTAAAACCAATAAAGCAGCAGCCTTGTTTGTTGAAAATATCTCTAATCCTCGTCTTATAAAACAAATTTCAAAAGAAACGGGGTTAAAAATTGGTGGAACACTCTATTCTGATGCACTCTCAAATGAAAATGGTCCCGCTGCAACTTATCTTGATATGATGGAGCATAATGTTAAAACCATTATCGATGCGATTACACAACTCTCATCCGTACAAAAATAAAATGACAGCCATTAGAATTTAAGATTGCGACCAATAATAGTCATTCAATATCTAAACCAAATAATTTATGGGCAGAAAATTACCCCCATAGATACAATGATTGGACAGCTTCATCGACTCATATCTAAAAAATATCTTCTATGCAAAATTTTTGAAAACAATTTATTTTAAAATGTTTTTTGTCCGTAAAATTCATATTATCTACACAATCATTTCTCTATTTTTGCACGAACAGAAACAGTCACATCGATCAAAGTCTCCTACTCTTAGCAAGACATTAATTTATTGTGATCATTCATGGTTTATATTCAATACGCCTCACAGATGTTGTAAGATTCTCTTAGTTTTGATCCCGTTCATGATAAATCCATCACAACTATTCATTCCCTTGCATCTCATAAATGGAATCAAGGTATGAATAAAAATCGCTTAAAATGAAGGAATAAAATGTCTTTTACAAATCATCCTCATGCAGAAGTTTGTTGTAATAGAAACTGCGAATACTAATAATGATGCCAACTTGTACAAAAATATGAAAATAAACTGATTTTGCTATAGGTCAAGGATCCCTTTAGACAAAAGGCTTATTGATTTATAATGATATAACTGTCATTATTCAACGTAAATCATAACTCCAAATATGGTAAGATTCTCTCATTTCAGATCGGTTCATGATGAATCAATTTTATTCATGTGTTTGTACACCATATAAGCGAGATTGGCATAGGGATAAAAACTAGAAAAAAAGGAAAAGTGCCTCTCATGAGCCGCTTTCATGCACGGGCTGTCGCCACACTATGAGCTAGTAAATATACCATAAGCTCGTAAAGAGAATAATGATGCTGGCTTATCCCCTTGTGTAGATAAAGCCTTGTATAAGTAAATATAGTAGTGTTCAATGGCTTTATCGTTAAACATCCTTCGAAAGACTTTGTTCCCGTTAATAACAAAACTTATTAGAAAATTTCCTAAGCTGAATCCAAAGCATTATTTTGATGCGTGTATAAGAAAATTTAAAAAGCAATATTCCTTAGATGATTCAAGCTAAAAAAATTAACTTTAGAAAGCGTTATGGTCCGTAGAATACTACAAGCTTCACATAAAATTATTATGCAAAAATTACAAGATAAGTAATATGTACAACAAACAAAACTCCTCAATGCTTGTTTTTCATAAACCTTTGCAAATCTTTTTAAAACGATAGATATCAATACTACACCACTCTTACGGCATTTTGTCTCATTAAATAATATTCACTCTCTATTAATATCCTCAAATTTTCTTTATTTAAAGAGACATGTCTTAGAAATCCTAAACCCATTTCACAACGCCGTAGATGCATTGTATAACAATAAACCCATTGAGCGTCACCATCTTTACATTTATGAAGATACAAGCCAGCGCCATCACTCTATTTACGCACTCCCAATATATTTACAAACTCATACTGTTGCAAAATCCCTTACATTAAGGCGGTTTATGAGAGGCCTTTTTCTTCTTTTCTCTATCATTTTATCCACATGCCAATCCCGCTGATAGTGTACCAGAAAATGAGCAAAATCGATCAACATAAAAAGGTTTGAAATGAGAGAATTTTACGGGTATTCGGGATTGTAATTCAAGCTGCATATCGACAAAATGTTGTATTTCATTGAACCCTTACAATTTTTCACAACTGTTTATTGTTATCTCATCAACACACAACAGCTCTTATAAGGAAAAACTGATAAATCTCTACAAATTCGTTTGACCTTTTGGTGGTTCCTGTTTAAATGGGCTGGTGTATTTCTGAAATAAAACATGTCATGGCATATTCATGTGTAATACTATCAATCTAGAGGTAATTTGTATTCCATCACTTCAGAAAGGGTGAACCATGAATCGTTTTTATCTTTCTATAGCAGTTTTTATGATTGCTCTTAGTGCAACAACAGTAAGTTTTGCACGGACAACAATTAGTTTTTGGCATTCTATGAGCGGTGAATTAGGAAAACAAACTGAACATCTCATTAATGACTTTAATGCTAGTCAATCTGAATATAAAGTTGTTCCTTCATTTCGTGGTGAATATGAAGAAGGTATGATTTCACTCATTTCAGCATTTCGTGGAAAACAACAACCTGTTCTCGCCCAAGTTTATGAAATTGGAACTGGAACTATGATGGCTGCGAAAAGCGCAGTTTATCCTCTTTATCAACTTATGGCTGATACAAAGCAAGAATTTGATCCTGAAGATTATTTGCCTGCTATCAGTGGTTATTACTCTGATGTTGAAGGACGCATGCTATCTATGCCATTCAATGCTTCAACACCAATCCTTTACTATAATAAAAATATCTTTAAAAAAGCAGGGCTTGATCCAGAACAACCCCCAAAAACGTGGCAAGATATTGAAAAATTTTCCAAAAAAATTCTTGAAACGAAAGCAGCACGCTGCGGCTTTACGATGTCTTATGCCGCTCAATGGATTGGCATAGAGAATTTTTCAGCGTTACACAATATTCCTTTTGGAACAAAAGAAAATGGTTTTAGTGGGCTTGATTCAAGACTTGCCTTTAATGGGCCTTTACAAATACGCCTATGGACGGATCTGAAAAAATGGTCTGATCAAGGCATTTTCCGCTATGGTGGTCCTGCTGGTGCATTAGATGCACCCCCACTGTTTATGACACAACATTGCGCAATTTTTATGCAATCTTCAGGATCTCGCGCAGGAATCCTTTCCGAAGCACAGTTTGATGTCGGATTTGGTATGTTGCCTTACTATGAAGATGTCAAAGGCGCACCACAAAATTCAATTATCGGTGGTGCTTCTATTTGGGCTTTGAAAGGTCATACACCTCAGGAATATGCAGGCGCCGCCGCTTTTCTTAAATTTCTCTCAAAAGCTGATAATCAAGCGAAATGGCACCAGACAACAGGTTATCTTCCAACTACCAAAGCCGCTTACGAATTGAGTAAAAAACAGCATTTCTACGAAAAAAATGTTGGTGCAGACATTGCCATTAAACAAATCAATCTCAACCCGCCAACTGTTAACTCAAAAGGTATAAGATTTGGTAATTTATCGCAAATTCGTTCCCTTCTTGATCAAGAATTAGAGGCTGTCCTTAATGGCTCCACAACACCTAAAGATGGATTAGATGAAACTGTTAAACGTGGCAATAAGCTCCTGCGTGAGTTTGAGAAAGCCAATCGTTAAGGTTTTATTCATGTCTTCAAAGACCAAAAACTCAACTAAACAGTTGAGTTTTTTCAGTGGTTTTTTACCCTTGTAAATCTTATGTATTTAAAGAACCCTGCAAATGCAAGAAAAGCAAGCATATTTCAAAAATAGTGTACTCTCTTATTGGCTGCTTTTGCCTCAGCTCATTATCACTTTTTTGTTTTTCTTTTGGCCTGCTGCTCAAGCGATCAAATCATCTTTTGAGCGTGAGGATCCTTTTGGTTTTACAACAACCTTTATCGGTTTTGAAAATTATGTGACAATTCTCTCTGATCCTGATTATTTACAATCGTTTGTCACAACCGCAATATTTTCTATTTCAGTGACTGTCACCTCAATGACAATAGCGCTTCTTTTTGCTGTCTGTGTTGATCGTGTCATCCATGCTAAAAAGGCCTATACAACACTTTTGCTCTGGCCCTATGCCATTGCTCCAGTACTGGCAGGAGTTTTATGGTTATTTATCTTTCATCCAACTATTGGAATTATCCCTTTTCTTCTAGAGAAAATGGGAATTGTCTGGAACTATCGGATCAATGGCACACAAGCAATGATCCTTATTATCATTGCAGCCAGTTGGAAACAAATTTCCTACAATTTTCTTTTTTTTCTTGCAGGGCTTCAATCTGTTCCACGTTCCCAAATAGAAGCCGCTGCAATTGATGGCGCTGGTCCTTTTAAGCGATTTTGGACTGTTGTTTTCCCACAAATTTCACCCACAACATTCTTTCTTCTTATCATCAACATCCAGTATGTTATGTTTGACACATTTGGTATCATCGATAACGTAACTTCTGGAGGTCCTGCACGTGCAACAAATACTCTCGTCTATAAAGTATATAATGATGGTTTTAAAAATCAAATAATCGGTGCCTCAGCGGCACAATCAACAATATTAATGTTAATGGTTATTATCTTAACATTTATTCAGTTCCGCTGGATTGAGCGACGTGTGCAGTATTAGGTAAAAATGATGGTTGAAAATCGCCCTATTTTGAAATTTCTAACCCATGTCATTCTCATTGTTGGCATTATTATTATTTGCTTTCCGGTTTATGTTGCTATCATTGCATCGACGCATAGTTCAGCGACATTCAACTCTGGAACCTTGCCTCTTTTACCGGGAAGTCATACTTTAGAAAACTACAAAACAATCTTTGGTGATGGGCTTGAACAACTTGGTCTGCCTAACCTCTGGCCACTCTTAATAAACTCACTCATTATGGCATTGGGTATTAGTATTGGAAAAATTATTATTTCACTCCTTTCTGCTTATGCAATTGTTTACATGCGCTTTCCCTTCCGAAAAACTGCTTTTGTTCTTATCTTTGTGACATTGATGCTCCCTGTGGAGGTTCGCGTTATCCCAACATACACAATTGTTGCAAAGTTAAACATGGTCAATACTTATGGTGGGATGATTATTCCACTTCTTGCATCTGCAACTGCTACATTTTTATTTCGTCAGTTTTTTTTGACTGTTCCAGATGAACTTCTAGAAGCAGCGCGCGTCGATGGCGCAGGACCGTTTAAATTTTTTAAAGATATCCTTCTTCCTCTTAGCAAGAGTAATATCGCTGCTTTATTTATCATTATGTTTATTTATGGATGGATACAGTATCTTTGGCCTCTTATCGTGACAACTGATCAAAATCACCAAACTATTCTTATTATTTTAAAACAGCTCATTGTTGAATCAATTCAACATGATCCTCAATGGAATATCCTTATGGCAGTATCGGTCGTTGCCATAGTGCCGCCTGTTCTTGTTGTTATTTGCATGCAGCGGCTTTTTATCAAGGGTCTTATTGAAACGGAGAAATAATTGTGGCCACAATCCAGTTATCACATATTAAAAAACAGTATGACAACGGCATTCTGGTCATTGACGATTTAAATCTCACTGTTGCCGATAAGGAACTTCTTGTCCTTGTTGGACCTTCAGGATGTGGTAAGTCAACTTTATTACGCATTATTGCAGGACTTGAACAAGTTACTTCAGGTAAACTCTATATTGATAACGAATGTATCAATAACCGTGAACCTGCTGATCGTGATATTGCTATGGTTTTTCAAAATTATGCACTTTATCCCCATATGACAGTACGTGGAAATTTAGAATATGGTCTCAAAAATCGCAAAACGCCTAAAGATGAAATAAAGAGACGGATCGCACATGTTGCCAAACTTTTACAAATAGAGCCATTTCTTGATCGTAAACCACGACAATTATCTGGGGGGCAACGCCAACGCGTTGCTATGGGGCGCGTTATTGTGCGTCAACCTCGTGTCTTTCTTTTTGATGAACCTCTCTCAAATCTTGATGCAAAATTAAGAGCGCAAATGTGTATTGAGATTAAAACGCTCCAGCGCTCATTGGGAACAACCAGCCTTTATGTTACCCATGATCAACTAGAAGCTATGACCTTAGCCGATAGAATAATTGTTATGAATAAAGGAGTTATCGAGCAAATTGGAACCCCAATGGAAATTTATGACACCCCCTCAACAATATTTGTTGCTGATTTTATTGGTTCTCCTCCTATGAATTTTCTTGATCGCCCAATTTTAGAACAACACTTAGGTCGTTCATTTTCTTGTAATGAAGAAGCTGACCTTTTAGCATTTAGACCAGAAGTCATCCTCTTGGGAGAATATCCAGATAAAGGACCTATCTTCCACACACAAATTGAATTGATCAAGCCTGTCGGAACAAGATGTCATGTTTTAACGCGTTGGAATGACATTATTTTTACCATTGAAATAAAAGAACGCCTCACAAACGACTATGGTCAAGAATTAAGTTTTACTGTTCCTCATCAACATTTTCATACTTTTAACAAAACCACAGGAAAACGCACAAACAATAAGTAAATGAAATCAGAATTCTTAGAATTGTAAATAAAGCTCTCTCTTAAGGCATTTTTAAAGGAAGTGGGATAAAATTCCCTTTGACAAGAGTTAAGTGCATTCTCGCAAAAAATCCTATAAACTGATCATCAAAGATTTACAGAAAACTTACGGTTTATTGAGAAATGATTTCCGTGGTTTATTTGTGAATGAAAAACCTTACGCATCATCTTATAAAGGGGGCTCCTTTTGTTTTGAAGAACGGTAACTCAATGGCAAAAAACTCCCTTCTCTCTTGCAAAATGAAGAAAAACTCAAAATGTCATGTATCTCTTGGTATGAATAAAAACTCTACTGTTAAATTTTTGAAAAATTAACTTAGAACTATAATGGTGAAACTTGGATGATGAATGTTCTTTTATTTCATATTTATCTCTGTGCTACAAACTGTAAACAGAACCAGTATAAGGGTGTGCTTTAAAAAACAAAAATAACTTATCGTATAAGTTCATGATGTAGCAACATATTAATTCATAAGAATAACTTTCCATCATTCACCTTGAATCGTAACCCCGAATATTGTAAGATTCTCTTACTTCAAACCTCTTTTATGTTGAACCCATTTTATTCGTTTTCTTGTATACCATCAGCGGGATTGGTATGTGGATGAAATGATAGAAGGCAGGAGGAAAAATGCCTCTTACACCTGATTACAAGGGCTGTCGCAACACTATGAGCTTATAAATATATTGGGATCTCGTAAGGCTAGTAAAGAAAATGATGGTGCCAGCTTGTACCAGCACATTGATTTATCATTTCGAATGAGAAACTCGAATATCGTAAAACTTTCTTATTTCAAAATCTTTCCATACTGTATCCATACCCTTCTTACACATCATAAATAAAGATCAGTGTATAACTAAAAAACGCTAAAATTAAATGTCTCTTATGAATTTCTCAATGCAAACCATCATACATGGAAAGTAGTAAGTTAGAATCTTGTAAATAGAATAACCGTGGTAGTTTATATGAGATATCGTAAGAAAAATCTTGCATTTTATTTTCTCATATGAATACTGAAATATTAGGCCTTCAAACATCTATACTTCTTTAAGTATTTGAAAAAATATAAGTGCTCTCTGAGAAAAATTCCATTCTAGATACATTCTCAAAACATATGAAGAAGCACAAAACAGTCTCTCTTTCTTTGCTATTCAAAAAAGAAAAACAGTGCGCAATTGTGATCAACAACTTTACAATGAACGCCACATTCTGTGAGAGTTTTCTGCTTTTATGGAACTGAGCACTTCAAATTCAGGCTTTTTTCACTTTAAAGTATAAGACAAAGAGATAATGAAGATTACGCATTGCCTCACGCTTTTGTTTCTCACGTTCTTTAATGAGATCACGGACTTCATGCAAAACAGAACACCACCACGTTGTGTTCATGAGCTTGTTTTAAAAAGACATCTCTTAAGAGCCCCTAAACCCATTTCACGCCGGTGTGGGTGAATTATATAACGATAAATCCATTAAGCACCACCATCTTCACACTTATAAACCGGCACCATCACTCACTTTACCAGCGCATAGGCGTTGCGACAACCCTTGCGAAAGCGATTCATGAGGGGCATTTTTCCTCCTTTCCTTTATAATTTTTACCCATATGCCAACCCCGCTGATAGTGTAAAGCCAAGTAAAAAAATTAATTCAAGGCAAGAAAAAACAAATAATCATTATAAATCAATGTGTTATCGATATCCTATATCAGCAAATATTTCCCATCAATCTCACTTTTACTAAGGAATATCGCTTTGTCTTAAAGAGGCATTTTATCTTTGTGCTCGTAATTCTAAGGCAAGATCCGGCTGATCTGTTGTAATATAATGTACAGGCATATCAAGCCAATGTGATAACCGCGCTCTTCCATTGATTGTCCATACCCCTACAGTAAAACCAGAATCCAGTGCAGCATCAATAAAATCTCGTGAAACAATGGAGCCATTTAAACTCAGATCAGAATATCCCATTTTTTTCCACTCCGAAAAATGTTGGTGCATATCACCTTCAAAATGATCAATACAGGGACCAGCTGTTATTCCTGCTTCAATAAAAGGGTGAAGACTCATAGGATCAAAACTAATTGCAGAAACCCGTTCAGCCAGATTTCTGCTTTTTATTATTGCAAGTGCTTTTTGGGATAAAATCATCTCACGTTCAACTTCACCACATGTTTTAATTTCAAGATGCAGTGCAACATTGGTCGGTTTCAAAAGATCAAGAACTTCTTCTAGTAAAGGGGGAGATTCAGTACTGCCTTTAACACAGAGTTGTTTGCGTATTTCATTATCAATATCATGAATATACCCTGTTTTCCCAACCAACTGTTCTAGACGAAAATCGTGAAAGACAACCACTTCACCACTTTTGAGCAAATGAACATCACATTCGACTTCATCAACAGCCAACGCGATAGCATGACGAAACGCCGAAAGTGTATTTTCAGGATAAAGATGAGCACCACCACGATGTGCAACAATTTTTTTCTCGGACATGTAAAACTTCACACCTCTCAATTTTCAACGATATGAGATAACACAAAATCAGCCCATGATTTTTTTTAAACCATAACTTGGTCAATTACCATTTTTCAGAAACTCTCTTCTCCTGCTTACTTGTTCGAATATCCAACTTTGCACAAGACTCTCTTCTTAAGAGATTGTATTTCATTGAAATTATTCCCATTCAATGGTACTAGGAGGTTTTGAGGTTACATCATAAACAACACGATTAATCCCCTTGACTTCATTAATAATGCGTGCTGCTGTTTTGCTTAAAAACTCCATATTATAGGGATAAAAATCAGCGGTCATTCCGTCTACAGACGTGACTGCACGAAGGGCACAGACAAATTCATAAGTGCGTCCATCACCCATTACACCAACCGTCTGAACGGGAAGAAGAATAGCAAAAGCCTGCCAAATTTCATCATAAAGACCAGCTTTGCGAATTTCATCAAGGTAAATGGCATCTGCTTCACGTAAAATTGCTAATTTTTCACGTGTCACTGCACCTAGACACCGAATCGCCAAACCAGGCCCCGGAAAAGGATGACGACCAATAAACTGCTCAGGCAAACCCAACTCTCGCCCAAGCGCGCGCACCTCATCCTTAAATAGCTCACGCAACGGTTCCACAAGTTTCATCTTCATCCGTTCCGGCAACCCCCCTACATTATGGTGGCTTTTAATTGTTATAGCATCACCAACAGCTGAAACACTTTCAATGACATCTGGATAAAGCGTGCCCTGTGCTAAAAATTCTACATCTCCAATCTTTTTTGTTTCTTCTTCAAAAACCTCAATAAAAAGACGACCTATCATTTTACGCTTTTTCTCTGGATCTGTTTCCCCCTCCAAAGCATTAAGAAACATATCGGCAGCATTAACATGAATAAGTTCAATATTATAATGATCACGAAAAAGTGTGAGAACTTCTTCAGCCTCATTTTTGCGCATGAATCCATGATCTACAAAAATACATGTCAATTGATCTCCTATTGCCTCATGGAGAAGCACAGCCACAACAGATGAATCCACACCACCTGAAAGACCACAAATGACACGATTTTTCCCAACTTTTTGTCGTATTGTAGCAATTACCTGCTCACGATAAGAAGCCATTGACCAATTGCTTTTAAGACCAGAAATTTTATGAACAAAGTTTTGCAACAGTTTTTCGCCATCCGGTGTATGAACAACTTCAGGATGAAACTGCAATGCGTAAAGGCGCCTTTTTTCATCAGCAATAGCAGCATAGGGAGCGCCTTTTGATGTTCCTATGACACGAAAACCTTCTGGTAAAACCACCACCCGATCACCGTGACTCATCCATACTTGATAACAAGAGCCTTTTTCCCAAACACCATCAAAAAGAGCACTTTCTTCTTGCACCTCCAAAAAAGCGCGCCCAAATTCACGCTCATGTCCAGCCTCAACTTCTCCCCCAAGCTGAACACACATCACTTGCTCACCATAACAAATACCAAGAACGGGAATACCAATTTCAAAAATTTCCATCGGAGCACGCGGCGAGCCATTATCAATAACTGAATAAGGACTTCCTGATAAAATAATAGCTTTAGGTTTTATCCGCTTGATACTTTCTAAAGCGCTTTGAAAAGGAATAATTTCACAATAAACACCCATCGCTCGCACCCGCCGTGCGATAAGTTGTGTTACTTGTGAACCGAAATCAATAATAAAAACAGTGTCTGGATATGATATGCTCATAGGAAACCAATCAATCATTATAAAAGCGAACCAATAAGAATTATTATTCAATGCTTGCTCTTTTCACAAGTCTGTTCACTCTCAAAAAAGGTTCTTATCGTAAAATTTAAGATAAAAGGCACGTATCAATGTTTTTTTTGCAACACAGACAAAAAGAAACCATCGGTTTTTGTTGTTGCTGGCGATAAGGTAAGTCCATAATTTGAAAAAATCGGTTGCACCGGCGTACAACGAAAATGTTTCTGCCAAAGTGCACGCATATTGATTGGGTAAAAATGAGAATGCTGTTGAAGAAAATGGGCAATTTGTGCCTCATTTTCATCTACGAAAAGAGAGCACGTAATATAGACCAAACGCCCTGTTGGTGTAAGATAATCTATAGCTTTGTTTAAAATAGCTCTTTGTTCTGTTTGGCACTGTTTCACCTGCTCTAATGTTAAACGCCACTTCGTATCTGGACGCCTGCGCCACGTACCTGTACCACTACATGGTGCATCGAGCAAAACAATATCCATCTGACCTCCTAACAGCTTTAATTCTTCTTCATGCTCCCGTACCTGTACATTACAAACACCAGCACGTCGAAGACGATCAAAAATAGGAACTAGGCGGACTTTGTTGGAATCATAAGCATATATTTGCCCTTGATTCTTCATACTGGCTGCTAAAGCTAAGGTTTTACCACCAGCTCCAGCACAATAATCTAATATCTGCATACCTGCTTTTGCTTCTACAAGATCAGCAACAATCTGAGATCCTAAATCCTGTATTTCAAAGTGTCCCTCTTGAAAAGCGCGTTCCGTTTGAACATTGGGATGACGGTCAAATTTTTCAAGAGGTGCAATCCTTAAAGCTTGCGGATACCATTTTAACGGTTGAGCTTTAGTCTTTACTAACGCTTGAAGCAGCTTCTCCGACGTTGTTTTTAAGCTATTCACACGTAGATCTAAGGGAGGGCGTGTTGCCAACGCAGCAGCTTCAATGACAAAATTATCGGCAAATACAGGACCCAGATGTGTTTTACACCATTGGGGAATATCACCACGAATATAATCTGGTGCATGAACCAATTGCTGTTTTTGCCATGATCGGCGCTGCCTATCTCCTAAGAGCTGTGGTGCAAATCGATCTCCTTCTAACGCATCGTCGATTTGCTCAATTGTCATTTTTCCAGCATCTAATAAAGCGCCAAAAGCGATATCCCTGATATCATCACTCTCCATACGCCATTGTAAAGAATAATAGCGCCTTAAAACATCATAAACAATTGTACCAATTGCTGCACGATCACTAGATCCCGCAAAACGATGAGAAAGCCCCCAAGCTTTTAAAGCCTCACCTGCAGGGTTATGCTGCGTTTCTATTTCTTGTAGAATATCTATTGCCGCACGCAAACGCCCACCTAAGCGCATTCATTGCTCCCATTCGAATTTTAACAAAAACAAAACTATCTTTCTGTAATACCCATAGAATTTTCTTGAAACCATACAAAATTTATATCGAAAGCTAAATGTTTCTCATCATAGTTTTATAGCATTTTCAATGTTTCATCTCATGCGCTTCCCGTTTCTATTCCTATCATTTAAAATATAGATCTAATCTTGATACTGAAAGGCTTGACACTGCAAGATAGGCTGTCTCCTTAAAGTCTTTCTTCCAATATTAGAGTGCAAAAATCATCAAACACGTACTCTTTTACGCGCTATAAAACATGACGTAACATCAAATACTAACATCTTTGAAAGACTCTCTTTCTGAAAAGTAAAAAACATTTCTGCAAAAGCGTGATACTTCTATCTTAATGATTTTTAATAAAATATTAACTTTTTAAAAAACGCTTGGAACTACTATTTGGCATGCCCGTTTTGATTGTACTGGCTTTAAGCCAGATAATTTAAAAGGAGAATATAATGAATACTTACAATAATGGTAAAACAACTTCCTCTAAAAGTCGTCATACTACAATGGCCTCAAACAACGCAAAGAAATCCATCTCAAGTGATCAGGCAAACACTCGCCAACGCGCGTCAAAATCAGAGCGCAAGACGACAAAAAGTTAATTCTCTTAATTTCACATAACCCATGGGAGGAATTGGAAGATAAATCTCCAATTCTTTCCCTTTGAAAACTATATACCAAACTATAAAGAGAAAAAATGGCAACCTTCCCCCATTTTCTCAAAAGATTTTTATTGCTCTCTGTAACGTCGCTTTTAACTTATACATCACACAGCTTATATACCATACGGGGCTTATATATCATACAGGACCTCGATAATTTGGGCTCTCCCGTGTGATAGCAACATCGTGCGTATGACTTTCATGGAGTCCAGCGTTGGTGATACGAACAAACGTCGCTTTTTTACGAAACTCTGCTAAATCCTTCGCACCAACGTATCCCATCGAAGCACGTAATCCACCAGCGAGCTGGTGTAATACCGATGCTATAGGACCTTTATAAGCCACTTGACCTTCCACACCTTCAGGAACCAATTTAAGCTCATCACGCACTTCAGCCTGAAAATAACGATCTGCTGATCCCCTTGCCATAGCACCCACTGATCCCATACCGCGATAAGCTTTAAAAGAACGCCCTTGATAAAGATAAACTTCACCAGGGCTTTCATCTGTACCTGCTAAAAGAGAACCGATCATAGCAGCGCAAGCCCCACCTGCTAAAGCTTTAGCAAAATCACCGGAAGACTTGATCCCGCCATCAGCAATAATAGGAATACCTGCTTTTTCAGCAGTTTCTGCAGCACTCATAATCGCTGCAAGTTGAGGAACACCAACACCTGCCACAATCCGCGTTGTGCAAATAGAACCAGGACCAATACCAACCTTTACTGCATCTGCACCATTATCAATGAGCGCCTGTGTTGCCTGAGAAGTTGCTACATTACCAGCAATAACAGCTATAGAACACGCCATTTTTTTAATTCGTTCAACGGTTTCTAAGACACGTTGAGAATGCCCATGCGCTGTATCAATCACCAGCACATCAACACCTGCATCAATGAGTCGCTCACAACGCTCCATACCATCATGGCCTACATTACTGGCAGCTGCAACACGTAAACGACCTTGGGAATCCTTGGCAGCATTTGGATTTAATTGTGCCTTTTCAATATCCTTAACTGTTATCAAGCCAACACAGCGATTTTGTTCATCCACAACCAATAATTTCTCAATACGGTGATGATGTAACAAATACTTCGCTTCGCTAAGCTGAACATTTTCACGCACCGTAATCAAATTTTCATGTGTCATTAATTCATAAATTTTTTGCTTTGGATCTGAGGCAAAACGTACATCCCTATTCGTCAAAATACCTACAAGCCGCCCAGCAGCCTCATGTCTATCACCATTTTCAACAACCGGAATACCCGAAATACTATATGAACGCATCAAAGATTTTGCTTCTTCAAGTGTTGCACCTGGCCCAATTGTAACTGGATTAATAACCATGCCAGATTCAAATTTTTTCACCTGACGAACCTCTTCAGCTTGTTCTGCGGGAGACATATTACGGTGGATAACACCAAGACCACCCGCTTGAGCCATAGCAATCGCTAAACGCGATTCTGTCACAGTATCCATTGCAGCAGAAAGCAACGGCAAATTAAGCTGAATATCACCTGCAATACGTGTTCTAAGATCAACCTGGCTAGGCATCACCAGAGAATGACCAGGCTGTAAAAGCACATCATCAAAAGTCAATGCCAATGCACCTGTTCCTGTTTCAACAATCTTTGCCATAGCCAAATTCCTTTATAACAAAACACCGCAAGGTGTTCTAAATACAGATGCGGTTCTCATACATCATTATGGATTGGCGAAAAATTATGCCATGCTACCAAAAAAATGAAAAGAAAAATTAAAATAATTTTCTCAATTATAGTTTATAAAATCTATAATTGTGATTCAATGGGTAGCAAACTTATTATTTTTGCAAACGCACGACGCCAAAAATTGCTTTCTGGTTCATAATCGATACTATGCTGTTTTTCATTTTCAATAAAATCCCAATAAATACGGTTGTTATCACCAAGACGAAGATGATAACTCATTTCAGCGGTCGTTTCTTCAGAAAAAAGCAGGTCTAATCTTGCTGCAATCGGTGCACATTCAAAAAGAATACCCATTTCTGTATTGAGTGCAGCGGATCTTGGATCAAAATTTAAAGACCCAATAAAAGCAGTTTTCCGATCAACCAAAAAAGCTTTAGCATGTAAACTTGCTTTACTTGACCGAAACAATCGCAACCCATGCATATTTCCATCCGGTTTTAACTCATAAAGCTTAACACCACTTTTCAATAACGCCTTACGGTAAGGTACATAGCCACCATGTACAAGTGCCACATCAGTCGCTGCTAAAGAATTCGTCAGAATTTTGACATCAACACCTTTTGAAACGAGATCGCTAAAACTTTGCATCCCTATCTTGCCAGGAACAAAATAAGGGGATATAATCTGGACCGTTTTTTTAGCATCCTCAATAACCTCAGAAAGTGCCTTCATGAGCCAATTTTCCGCTTTTTTGCGCAATGCTTTTTCCGGTGGATCCGAAAGAACAGTAACTTTATCGGCTAGAAATAATCGTTTCCCTGTCTGAATAAAACAATCAAAATTAATATGCTTTTTGATATAATCTAAATAAACTTTCGCAACCTTGGAATTACGAAACTCTCGTAACTTATCCTTCCAATAATCAAGGTCGCTTGCATTTTTAGAAACAACCAAAGTGTGAATCGGTAAAACGACAGCACTGTTCCAAAAGTCATCAAAAACAGTTTCCACCTTTTTAACCGAGGGACCAATTAACATCAAATCTAAATCTCTAAAATGCGACTCTTTACCAGCATCAAAATAAGAATCTGCAAGATTGCGTCCTCCTACAAAAGCTACACGTCCATCCACAATAAAAGCTTTATTATGCATTCTGCGTGTTACAGTAATTGCCCGCAATATAATTTCTAAACCACGACGTAAACCACCTTTACGAGACCGCCCTGGATTAAACATTCTTATTTCAATATGAGGATGTTTATTCAACGCAATATAAGCTGGATCACGCGCTTGGGCATTAATATCATCTAAAAGAAGACGAACCCGAACACCACGATCAGCCGCTTCTACTATTTCACTTAATAATATGCGCCCCGTTAAATCATCATCCCAAATATAATACATAAGATCAAGACTGCGCCCTGCCTCTGCTGCTCCTATTGCACGAACATAAAACGCATCCAAATTACTAATGATCAATGAAAGAGCATCCTTATCAACCCCTAATCCATCCGTTTTCTCTGCTAACTGACTGACTATACGATCAAGCTTGGTTTCATCTTTTTTAACAGTTAATGCATAAGAACACTCTCCCCTAGCATTTTTAATAAAGCGCCCATATGTGTAAATCGCTAACATGGACGCAACCAAAAAAAATATAATGAAATCAATAAGAACCTGAAACAGAGACAAAGAAGATCAACTTTCTATTTTTTAACGATCACACAATCATTGTTACGAACCAAGACATTCAAATTAAGCATGTGAACTTCATCATACAGCAAACAGAATGCCATTTCTTACTTAAAAGAATATAAACCCAATACCTGGTGATTCCAAAATTTTAGCTTCATGTATGCTCAAAAGCGCAAAGACTATCTTCTCGCTTGAAATGCTACGTGAGATAAAATTGTAAACACAAAAATCAGACTTGAAAGAAATATTAAAGACGATAAAGCAAACAGAATCTCAAAAAGACTCCACATAATAAAATCTAAACTTCATTATATTCGCAAAATTATTTTCAATATTGAAACTTTGCACTAAAGAATATTGATTTTTTACCCCCATTATTTTCAAAAAAGCTTACGCTTTTTTTTGAAAATAATGCTTTTAAGAAACAGCACTTTATTACATATTCTACTTATGTTCTTGGTTCTTTATCATTCTCAAATCTTCCATTTTGCGATAAAGTGTAGAGCGCCCGATATGAAGACGACGAGCGATCTCACTCATACGTCCCTGATAATGTTTAACCGCTTTTTCAATAATATCACGTTCCATCTCTGCAAAAGTACGTACATGCCCATCACCCCCCAAAAACTGTATTAATTCTTCTTCATAGTTTTCTTGTACATCACTCTCAATGATATTTGGAACATTCATCAATGAATTTCCCATTAATTGGGGAAAATCTCGAACCGTTAACAACGGCCCCTCACTGAGTAAAATTGCGCGAAATAAAAAATTTTCAAGTTGATGCTGATTGCCAGGCCAATCATGCTGCATAAGTAATGAAAGAGCCGAACCTGCTAACCCATGAACATGCGATTTCCCTGTTTCCGTAATAATGCGGTCAATCAAACGTTGTGTAATTTCTGAAAAGTCATCTCTCAATTCTCGTAAAGCAGGAACACTGATAGATAACTGGGAGAGCTGTTCAAACAAACTATGCAGAAACGGCCCTTGTGCAACCATATCTTTTAACCGTGACGTTGAAATAGCAATGATCCGAAAAGGAAAAAGTTGACCCTTTGTGTGTTTTTCTCTTTCTTTAAGATAAGAAACTAAACGCTTTTGCTGTATGATCTCGAGGCGATCTACATCACAAAGGCAAAGTGTCCCTTTTTCAAGAGAAGAAACCAGTGGTAAAAACTCTTGAAACCAATGGTAGCTTTCTTGTTCTGGATCAATAATAGCTGAACATTGGAAGCGAATAAAATCCCCCTCAGATAATAAACCCTCGTGATGAATAATACGGGCTAATGTTTCCCGACCAGTTCCAATTTCACCTTCTATCAAAAGATTCTGTAAAGAATCCGCTGCTTTTCTCGATTGTTCTAGAACAATCTGCATTGGTTGGCTTTTTATACAAAGATCAGAAAAACGCAAGTGGTTTTCATTTTTTCGCCGAATATAACGAACCTCACGCTCCAATGCAGAAACAAGAGCAAGAAGATCCAAAGTAACTCTTAACCGCAGTAAAGTAACAGGATAAATCCAATAATCAATCGCTCCAGCTGTTAAAGCTTTCTGCAGTAAATCCTGATTCTCGTGTTGTGCTATCACAACAATAGGAACAACAACACCTGCAACTCTAATCATTTTAATCAAATCACTTACACTCAAATCACTCATGATGACATCAAGGAGTGCAAGCACAATATTTTTACGCCTGTGTAAAAGATCAATCGTCCGAAGACCATTTTCTGCTTCAATGACACGGTAACCAAATCCCCGAAGCATGGTAGAAAGCTCTACACGCTTTCCATAGTCTTCACTTGCAACAAGAATGGGACCCACCATAATCTTAATAATCTCCCTTGAGACTACTACATGGCTTAATGGAAAAATGCTTAATGGAAAAATTGTTGTAAAGCATAAGAAATATTTTACCTCTTGTGTTTCAACTACAAACCTTATCAAGCTGTTCATTAAATACAAATTAAGGCATTTTTTTCCATTTTTTTGCTTTTTCATTGATTTTTATTAAATTTTTCATATTGACTCATAGAGTAATTTGACAATGTTATAGAAGCTAGAGAGTAAATCAACATAAATTAGAGTAAAAAAATGAAACATACCTGCCGCCTTTTATGTCTTACAATCACCGCTTTGGTACTCTGTGCCTGTGGCTTTTCCCAATATTATGAACAAAATATACCAAATGGAATTGATGGTAAATGGGTGGATGAGAACGGTATACTCTCTTCTTTCAGCGAAGGTGTTTTTGAAACACGCGCAGCAGACACAGAAGAAAAACTCTCGGAAGGTACATATAACTATATCAGCGCTCAACATGTAGAAATTGAAATACGCTCTATTCTCCGTGGAACAATATCTAAAGTTAATTGTACACTATCACGTGGAGCAACACAGCTTTTCTGCACTTCACATACTGGAATACAGTTTTCTCTTAAGCGAAAATTTAAAACCAAATAAAAACCACAGTTTCTGTTAGAAATGTGGACAGTTAATAGAGTAATGAACAATGACAGCTTGTCGTTTTCATGCTGAATGGGGATTCTCAATATCATGAGATTTTCTCATTTCAGCTCTTTTCGTGAGGCAATTAGTCGAAATCATTCTCTTATACATCACAAATGGAGTTGGCATATGGATAAAACTCATTTGGAATAATACAAAAGCGCCTCTCACAACAACACCTTGATTTATCATAATTATTTTCATTATTCACCTTAAATCATACCCTTAATACCCGTAAGATTCTTTCATTTTTCATGTTGAATCAATTTTGTTCACTTTGCTTTACACCAAGCGGGATTGATGTAGGGATAAAAACTGGAAAAGAGAAGAGGAAAAATGTCTCTCATGAACCGCCTTCATGCAAGGACTGTCACGCTCTCATGAATTGGTAAATACACTACGAGCTCATAAACATCATGACAGTAGCCTGCTTGTTACAAACCATCTTCATGCACAAAACTCTTGTCACATACAAAGCTATCTTAGCAGCTGGCAAATATGCTAAAGATACAAACTTATGATACCACAGAAATTTAAGAGAGATAAATTTTCTTCCTGATAAAAGACTTAAAATACACAAAGATATTAATATAATCTTTTGCTCATAAAACTCATAAACACTAAAGAAGCAAACAACCGTTTTTTCGTAAAAGCACACACTGTTGTAGAAAGAAATTGTTGAAGCTCTCTTAAACGACAATAAAGTTTTGATATAAGGGGCCAACTTACACAGCACCAATGCGCAAAAGATCGTGAAAATGAACTATCCCCACTGGTTGCTTATCCTCAACCACAAAAAAAGCACCAATATGATGATCATTAATAAAAGCTGTAGCAGCACCAACCAACATATTGGGCTCTACAACTTTAGGATCTTTTGTCATGACCTCATCAACATTAAATTTTGATAAGTTAAAGTGAATATTGCGTGCAAGATCACCATCAGTTACAATCCCAACTAATTGACCTTTTTGATTCACAACACCAACACAACCAAAATGTTTTTCAACCAAAACATTCATCGCTTCAGTCATAGTTGTCCCCTGCGCGACTAAAGGAATACGACCGCCTCTATGCATAATATCACGCACGTATTTAAGGTTTGCACCAAGAGAACCACCAGGATGATAAATTTTAAAATCCGTTGCAGTAAAGCCACGCATTTCCAAAAGAGCAACAGCTAATGCATCTCCCATCGCCAACTGCATAACTGTTGAAGTTGTAGGAGCAAGCCCATGAGGACAAGCTTCTTCAGTTTGTGGCAACAAGAGTACAATATCAGCTTCTCGCCCCAACACAGAATTCTCACCCGATGTCATGGCAATAAGCGGAATACGAAAACGCGCGGCATGGTTGATAATACCACTTAACTCCAGGGTCTCACCTGACCATGATAAAGCCAAAATAACATCATCCGACCCAATCATCCCAAGATCACCGTGATTGGCTTCTGCTGCATGAACAAAAAAGGCAGGTGTCCCCGTCGACGCTAAAGTCGCAGCAATTTTCGTCCCTATATGACCACTCTTCCCAAGACCAGTAATCACCACATGGCCATTCGCCTTCCTGATCGTTTGAACAGCAGCTTCAAAAGAAGAAGAAAGGTTTCCCAAAAGGGCTCTTTCAAGGGCTTCAAGTCCTTGTTTCTCAGTCGCAAGTGTTTTAAGTGCCGATATAACGACATCCTGCAAAACCATATGAGAAAACTGTTGTATTGTCATAAATAAATTTGATAAATGAAATTAAAGCCGAGATCTATCTCATTTTCCAATTTAAATGGTTTCTAGTAAATTTTTTAATAATAGAGAAACTCGGCTATGCATATCAGAGCGTGCTAGGGAAAATGCAACATTGGCTTCAATAAAGCCAACTTTAGAGCCACAGTCAAAAGTGATCCCCTCTAACTGGAAACCAAAAAAATCCTGCTCATTTGCAAGCCGCACCATCGCATCTGTTAACTGAATTTCATTTCCTGTCCCCCGTTCTTGGTTGGAGAGAATATTAAAAATTTCTGGTTGCAAGATATAACGTCCATTGATGTATAAATTCGACGGTGCAGTCCCTTTTTTGGGTTTTTCTACCATTTTTGTAATTTTAAAACCGTTCGCAATCTGCTCGCCTTTTCCAACAATACCATATTTGTGTGCCTCTCTAGGATCACACTCCTGAACCGCAATAATATTGCCTCCACCGGTTTTTTCATAAAGGTTAATCATCTCAGAAAGGCACCCCTTTTTGGCTTGTATCAACATATCAGGTAATAACAAAGCAAAAGGCTCATTCCCAACTAATTCACGCGCACACCAAATCGCATGTCCTAAACCTAAAGGCTGTTGTTGCCGTGTGAAAGATGTTGTCCCTGGTGGAGGCTGCAAATCCTGTAAATGCGCAAGCTCTGCTCTTTTGCCACGCTCAAAAAGGGTCGTATATAACTCAACTTGCGCATCAAAATAATCCTCAATAACGGCCTTGTTGCGTCCCGTAACAAAAATAAAATGCTCAATACCAGCTTCACGTGCCTCATCTACAACATATTGGATAATGGGCTTATCAACAACCGTCAGCATTTCTTTAGGAATTGTTTTTGTTGCAGGTAAAAAACGCGTGCCAAGACCAGCCACAGGAAAAACTGCTTTTCGGATCCTACGCACTCTCACACTCCTCATTCATTATACAACGTTCTGATTTTATTTAACATATGTTTTACCAAAAGGTAAAAAAGATTTCTTAATTGTTTTGAATGCTCTTAAGAGATGGACAGAAAAGAAATACAATAATATGATGATTTACTGGAAATATTTTTTCACAACAAATAATTTGTTTTAGTCTTCACTCTTCGCTTGATAACATCATCGATAACACCAAATACAAAATAAAATTCTGGTGCATCAAAATATTTGAGGGGAATTTAAAAATGCAAAAAACAGAATCTAAGGCTTTTTTTTCTTCAAAGAAGCCAATCAATCAAAAAACGCTTTCCAGAGGTTTGGCCGTTCTTTTTTCTCTTTTTTTTATGTTTTTTGCCTCCTCTTTACATGCTGATAATGGTTTTAAACACTGGATTAAAGAGTTTAGGAAAATAGCTCTTGCCCATCATATTTTGCCCTCTACATTTGATATGGCTTTTAAAACCATTCACGCAATGGATCCAGAAGTTTTAAAAAAAGCTGCATATCAGCCAGAATTCGTTAACCCTTCATGGAGCTATTTCGATAGTCGTGTTCACGATATTGCGATTGTGGAAGGGAAGCGCAAAGCCCAAAAATGGCATAAGTGGCTTCCTTTAATAGAAAAACGTTTTGGTGTTGACCGCAATATTTTACTCGCTATTTGGTCAATGGAAAGCAGTTATGGAAAAATTTTAACAAATAGCAGTGTAATGCATGATACTATTCGCTCACTTGCAACCCTCGCTTATGCTGACCCAAAACGCACAAAATACGCGCATGCGCAACTAATTGCTGCCATGAAAATTCTTCAAAGTGGTAAAATTACACGTGCACAACTCACGGGATCTTGGGCTGGTGCAATGGGACATACGCAATTTATTCCAAGCAGTTATCTTGCTTATGCTATCGACATGGATGGCGATGGGAAAAGTGATATCTGGAACTCTATCCCAGATGCCCTCGCGACTGCTGCTAACCTTCTCCACAGGAATGGTTGGAAGCCTAACCTCCCTTGGGGCTTAGAAGTGAAACTACCGAAGAAGAAAAACCTTCCCAATGATTGGCATTCTTTTACACAATGGACAAAGATGGGAGTAAGAAATGCGAATGGACACCCTCTTCCTGCCTCATCGGAACAAGCCATATTGAAATACCCAGATGGATCTCAAGGACCTATATTCCTCGTCACAAAAAATTTCTTTGTTCTTAAACATTATAATAATGCAGATCGATATGCTTTAGCTGTTTCGCTTCTTGCTGACCGTATTGCTGGACATCCTGGATTAGTTCAAGATTGGCAACGCCCATTTCAACCTCTTACTTTCCCTGAATGCAAAGAGCTGCAAGCTCGTTTAAGAGCCCTTGGTTATTATAAAGGAGAAATTGATGGCAAAATCGGAACAGCCTCTCGAAATGCACTTAAAGCTTTTCAACTACGCCATCATTTAAAGGTCAATGGCTATCCAAGTGCTGAAGTTCTCTTGTTTCTTCGAAAACAATAATCGGGAGTAAAATGTTTGTTTCATTTGCGCCCAATATACTCCATTTCTTTCCTTTTCTCTCTATTTGCATTGAGCGTCATTCACCCCTCTCCCAGTGAAGCGACAAACTTTTTTAAATGGTTGTCACAACACAACAAACAAGAACAACCACAAGTTAGAGAACAAAAACTATACAAACCACAAAAAAAAACCGTCACACGAAAATCCGCCCCAAAATTGAAAGAAGAAAAGGCAAAAAGCATTCTTATCCTGGGGGATTTCGTCGCTTCTGCTGTTGCCGAGGCACTTAAAGAATTTTTTATTGAAAATAATAATATCGTCATCATAAACGCTACGATGCCAAATTCTGGCTTGGTCAGAACTGATGACTATTCTTGGAAAAACAATATTTCTAAACTCATTGAGAAAAATAAACCCGATATTATCGTCATGGTGATAGGTGCCAATGATAATCAATCAATCAGAACACTTCATGGTATATTGAATACGCGCGAACCAGAATGGATAAATATCTATAAACAAAAAATTGCTGAAGTTACTGAAAGTCTTCATGCTTCAGAAAAGCCATGGATATGGATGGGACAACCCGCTTTTGTAAATGACAACTTAACAGAAAGAATAAAAATTTTTAACAAGCTCTATAAGCAAGAAACAGAAAGTGCTGGAGGATATTTTATCGATATTTTGGAGGGTTTCATTGATGAACAAGGACAATTTTCTTTTTCAGGTTATGATATAAATGGAAAAGTCGTTACATTGCGCACATATGATGGTATCAATTTTACTCCTGAAGGAAAAAGAAAACTTGCTTCTTATTTAGAAAAAAAATTGGAAAATATTCTCAATATTTATATACCCTCTCATGCACCTGTACTCTTGAACGCTGTCCATTCTCCAGAACTTATGCAAGAGCCACAAAAAATTGAGCGCCTACCTCCTATGAGTCTTGATGATATGGCACAACAAAATACTGGCTTACTCAGCAGAAGAGATCAAAACTTCATAAAAGGACCATGGTTTCCACTGAATGGTTATCAGAAAGACCGCGCTGATAACTTTTCTTTCCCATAATGTCCTTTAAAAACATAGAAGATTCTTTTCCTCACGCATTAAAAACCAATAAAACAAAAAGTCTTTTTTCATAGAGTTATGATAAAGTTCAGACTTGAATACATCTTAATCATAAAAAAAACACAATACGGTATGGCGTTAGCCATACCGCTCTTCTTTACAGTCCTCGTTTTTGTTTACAGCCCACGTTTTTGAATCATTGCTTCTGGTGAAGGCAACCGTCCACGAAAAGCTTTATAAAGTTCCTCTGGGTCACGGCTTCCTCCAGCAGAATAGATAAAACGTTTTAAGCGATCAGCAAGTTCTGAATTAAAAACATCATCTGTTTCTTCAAAAGCTTGAAAAGCATCAGCATCAAGCACCTCAGACCACATATAAGAATAATAACCAGCAGCATAACCATCTCCTGAAAACACATGCGTAAAATGTGGGGGACGGTGACGCATAATGATTGCATCAGGCATCTGTAATTTTTCTAATTCTTGCGCCTCAAATATCGTTGGATCATTGACGGGTTTTCCTTGGTGAAAAGCCATATCTACGAGTGCCGATGAAATAAATTCAACTGCAGAAAAACCCGCATTAAATGTCTGTGCTGATAAAACCTTATCCATCAATTCTTGTGGCATAGGAAGTCCTGTTTTTATATGCGTTGCATAAAATTTTAAGACTTCTGGTACAATTAACCAATGTTCGTAAAGTTGTGAAGGAAGTTCAACAAAATCACGCGAAACCGATGTTCCTGATACAGATGGCCATTTGACATCAGACAGCAAACCGTGCAATGCATGCCCAAATTCGTGAAAAAGTGTCTGCGCATCATCAAGTGATAAAAGTGCAACTTCCCCTTTAGATGGTTTAGCAAAATTACAAATGTTGTAGATAATAGGCTTTTGTCCACCATTTAATTTATGCTGTGATTGCAACCTGCTCATCCATGCTCCAGATCGTTTTGAAGAGCGTGCAAAATAATCACCAATAAAATGTCCAAGCAGGCTTCCATCAACTTTTTTTACCTCCCACAAACGTGCATCAGGATGCCAAAGTGCAATCGATTTTTTTTCTTCAAATGAGATTCCAAAAAGTTTTCCTGCAACTCCAAAAGCTGCTTCAATCATGCGATCAAGTTGAAAATAATCTTTAATTTCAGCGCTGTCGAAAGAAAATTTTTCGGTGCGAAGTTTTTCAGTATAATAGCGCCAATCCCAAGCTTTTAACGATTCATTGCTTCCTTGATTATTTGCAAAACTTTGCAATTCCACCTGTTCACTCGCAGCCTTCACCCTTGCTCTTTCCCATATAGGTGTAAGCAAATCCATAACGGCATCAACGGTTTTCGCCATGGTATTATCAAGTTTTAAATCTGCGAAAGATTGATATCCTAGTAACTTTGCTTGCTCATCTCGAAGTGCAATAATCTCCACAATAGTCGCCCGATTATCATTGTCATTCTTGTTTTCACCACGCTTGGACCAAGCTTGAAATGCAATTTCACGCAAATCACGACGATCAGAGAATTTCAAAAACGGCTCAATAATTGAGCGTGCTAATGTGAGTACATAAGCTCCCTCATGCCCTCTTTCACTTGCCATTTCCTTCATTGAAGCAATAAGGTCATTAGGCAATCCAGATAAATCTGTTGGTTCTAACAATAAAATCCATTCTGCTTCATCTTTTAAAACATGTTGACCAAAAGTAGCGCTTAAAAAAGCAAGCTTTTCATTAATTTCTACAAGCCGCTTTTTCCCTTTTTCATCAAGCTTTGCACCATTACAAACAAACCTCTTCCACCATAATTCAAGCACACGTTTTGTTTCACTATCATATGCCCCCTGCTGCGATTGTTTATAGAGCGCATCTATTTTTGCAAATATCCGTGCATCCATCATCATTTTTGAAGAATAATGAGAAAGTTTTACAACAAACTCTTGTTCTAACTTCTGAATCAACGCATTACTAAGCGCACCTGAACGCAAGAAGAATATTGAACATACCCGATCAAGTGCTTTGCCAGAAAGCTCAAAAGGTTGCAAAAAGTTTTCAACTGTTGGTGGCTCTTGTGCTTTTGCAATCTTCTCTAGTTCTTCTTCTGCTTCTTGAAGAGCATACTCAAAAGCGGGTTTAAAATCTTCATCACTTATTGAAGAAAAATCAGGAAGTCCTGAATATCCCTTCCAGTCCAGCACCGATGCTTTTGTCATAATATTCACTATCTCCTTGGTATAAACTTACGCAAACTAAAATCCTTCATCAAATGTCGCGATTACATTAATGACACAAATTGATCATACACTAAAATCATGTGATATGATGAAAAAGTACCCTTTTAATCAAAAAATAAAAAATATTTTTATCAGTGTTTGATTTAGAAAGTTGTTTATAATCTGCAAATTATTGTTCATTTTATTTTAAATATTAACAGTTTTTAAGTATAATTATGGGGGTTTTTTTGAAGTCTTTCATCATTTTTTTTAGCTTATCCATTCATCATATGAACTTGTAACTCTCCAAACCTTGTGGAAAGTATTTTGTCATGACTGAAATTAAAACGACCTTCGACGTCAAAAATTCTTCTCCTGAAGTCCTCGCTGAAGAGTTAAAAAATTTCCATTTTGCTGACTCCATTGATATCATCAATGATCTTGATATCATGGAACGTATAACTATTCTTAGCCTTCTCCCTCTTGATTATGTTATTGAGCTCTTTGATAAACCGGAACTTGAGCAACCAGCAGCTATTCTTGAACTTCTTCCTGTTACGCGTTCAGTGGAAATTCTTGACGGTATGTCTGCTGACGCTGCTGCCGACGTCTTTCAAGAAATGGATAAGGAAACCCGCACGCGGCTTTACGCATTGCTCAAACCTTTAACACGCGCTGAAATCAAAAAACTCACGAGTTATCCTGATCACACAGCTGGCGCCCTCATGACAACAGAGTTTATCGCAATCCCAGCAAACTGGACTGTCAAAAAAACGCTTGATTATATCCGCGATGTTGAACGAACACGCGAAACCGTTTACACGAGTTATGTTATCGAACCCAAAACAGGCACCCTTCTCAAAGCTGTTTCACTGCGTAACCTTATACTTGCTTCACCCGATGAGCCAATTCTAAACGTCTCTACACATGATACTTCCCCCATTACAATTTCTCCTCTTACACATCATGAAGATATTGCGCGTCTTTTTCAGCGCCACGACCTTCTCTCTGTCCCTGTTATTGATGAAGGAAATCATGTCATCGGTATTGTGACAGTTGATGACGTACTTGATACAATGGTTGATGAAATGAGTGAAGATGCCTACAAATTCGGTGGTATGGAAGCTCTTGATAAACCCTATATGCAAATAAATTTTCTCGGAATGATGAAAAAACGTGGGGGATGGCTTGCTCTCCTTTTTCTTGGCGAAATGTTGACAGCAAGTGCTATGCAATATTTTGAAACAGAACTTGAAAAAGTCATCACCCTTACACTGTTTATTCCCCTTATTATGAGTTCAGGAGGAAACTCCGGATCGCAAGCAACGTCGCTTATTATTCGTGCTTTAGCTTTACGTGAACTCACACTCCAAGACTGGTGGAAAATTATTCTGCGCGAAATTCCAGCCGGGATATCTCTTGGCATTCTGCTTGGAATTATTGGAATGATGCGTATCGCTATTTGGCAAGGACTCGGTATTTACGACTATGGTGAGCACTGGATTTTCATAGCTATGACAGTAGGAACGGCTTTAATTGGGGTTGTCACTTTTGGTTCTTTATCCGGATCCATGCTTCCCTTTATCCTTAAAAGCTTAGGTTTCGATCCGGCAAGTGCTTCAGCACCTCTTGTTGCAACTTTAGTGGATGTTATGGGAATTGTGATCTATTTTTCCGTTGCTTCCCTTATCTTATCTGGAACTTTGCTTTAATAGAGCGTTCTGTTTTTCCTGCAGACCGCGCCTTTATTCAAAAACGTAAGCAATAAAAGCGTGAGATGATGCGTCATCTTCCTATCTTAAAGAAAGTGTTGTGGGTGCTTTTGAAATTTGTAAAGCTGAATGAAAGAATGATGAGAAGAATTATTGGCTGTTCCCTTTACAGCTTCATCTTCTTTCCACATGAGACTGTCCTCCCATTTCAGAAATGACACAAATAGAATATATGCGATACGCTTGCTCCCATATGGCATACAAAAGCTGTAACAAGCCATCATCACCATTCTCTTTACCAGCTCATGATCTATTTACGCGCGCATGAGATTACGATAAACCCTTGCATAAAAGCAGTTCATGGGAGGTATTTTTTCTCCTTTCCTTTATTTTACCCTCATGCCAATTCTGCTGATAGTGTACAAGCCAAGTAAACAAAACTGATCAAGATAAAGGGGGGGGGTGAAATGAGAGAATCTTACGGATATTCGAGGTTATAATTCAAGATGAGAAACGACAAATAACACTTATAAATCAATATTTATTACTGTATGAAGACGCTGAAGCGTCTTCATCTTTATCTCAAACATACTGCTACATTGGGATTGGATTTACAGACAACAGTGAAAGCACGCACCCTCTTAGACAATTTATATGAAAGTACATTGATTGTTTTAACGTAATAAACTTTACGAATCTTCAATACAATCCCGTGCTCTTATCATCATTTATTACTTGTAAGACTTTCATGAGATAATGGAAAGTCTGTTTAATAACAATTCAAACATGAAATGCATATATTTCTAAAAGCAGTTTTAAAAGAATCTCATAGTTGTGCATGCATTCTTCAAATACGAGAACATATGCAATTATGCGGGAAGTAAGCAAATATCAGTCTCATTATTTATCAGCCCTTAAAAAAGTTTTCTTATTTGCACAGAAGAGATATTAAGAAATATGATCAGAAGTGGTCTTTAGAAATGGATGAGTGCATTTGTATCGACGTCCCTTATAGGACAAATCTGCACTATAGTAAGTACGTTGGAAAAAATGTAAGGAATAATAGCATTCACCTCAAAACAGAAAAACGTAAATTCTAAACAGATGTTGTCCATCCTATCTTACTAAAATGAGACACAATACTTGCAACTGGACTTTTTGGAAAGAAAACACGTATCTGTGGTCAATGCGAAAAAATACTGAAAGCAAACTTCAAGATACTATCTCATGAGGCTTACAACCAAGGAAGTGTCATGAAATCAGCACATGGTTTGAGAAAGTGACTAGCAACACAAACTGCCTATTCTGGAGACACAGTATCACATCTGAAAGCAATTTTTGGGTAAAAATGCTCTTTTGTATGGACTAATCATAAAATGGTATTTCTTTACACAAAGAGCACCGACTGTCAAAAATCTCACTCTTAAAACAATAAAAAAGCTTCAAAATAATGAGAGCTCTGAGATAAAAATATCATAGAATGAGGAATTATCGCCCTTTGTTATTATAATAATTTATTGATTTCATTAATTAAATATTTCCCCTCTTCCAAAATTATAAAAAAACATGTAAAAGACTTTTAAATCGTAAGGTAAAGGGTGTAAAAGCTTTACCTCAAATGAAATTTCACAAAAGAAAAGAAGAAAATTTATGCAATTGCGTAATATCGCCATCATTGCTCACGTTGACCATGGCAAAACAACACTCGTAGACGAACTGCTCAAACAATCAGGAAACTTTCGCGATAATCAGCGCACCAGCGAACGTATGATGGATTCGAATGATATCGAAAAAGAACGTGGAATTACAATTCTCGCAAAAGTGACATCTGTTGTTTGGAAGGATACCCGTATTAACATTGTTGATACACCAGGCCACGCTGACTTTGGTGGAGAAGTAGAACGTATTTTAAACATGGTAGACGGAGCTATCGTGCTTGTTGATGCCGCTGAAGGTCCAATGCCACAAACAAAATTTGTTGTTGGAAAAGCGTTAAAGGTAGGATTACGTCCCATTGTTGCTATCAATAAAATTGATCGCTCTGATGCGCGCGCTGATGAAGTGATCAATGAAGTCTTTGACCTTTTTGCTGCTCTTGATGCAACCGATGAACAACTTGATTTTCCTATTCTTTACGGATCAGGTCGTGATGGATGGATGGCTGAATCTCCAGAAGGACCTAAAGATCAAGGTCTTAGCCCTTTATTTGATCTTGTAACCCAGCATGTCCCTTCTCCACGCGTCGCAGAAGGGCCATTTCGTATGATTGGAACAATTCTTGAAGCAGATCCATTTTTGGGACGAATTATTACAGGTCGTATTCATTCGGGCTCTATCAAATCCAATCAAAATGTCAAGGTTCTTGGACAGGATGGAAAACTTTTGGAAACTGGTCGTATTTCGAAAATTTTGGCGTTTCGTGGACTAGAGCGTCAACCTATTGAAGAAAGTGTTGCTGGTGATATTGTCGCCATTGCAGGTTTGCAAAAAGGGACCGTTGCTGATACTTTTTGTGATCTTGCCGTCAATGAACCTCTCGCTGCTCAGCCCATTGATCCGCCCACTGTTACGATGAGCTTTCTCGTCAATGATAGTCCCCTTGCAGGAACTGAAGGGGATAAAGTCACAAGCCGTGTTATTCGTGATCGTTTGTTGAAAGAAGCAGAAGGGAATGTCGCCTTAAAAATTGAAGAGTCTGCAGATAAAGATTCTTTCTATGTTTCAGGACGAGGAGAATTACAACTTGCAGTTCTTATTGAAAATATGCGCCGTGAAGGATTTGAGCTTAGTGTTTCACGTCCACGTGTTGTGATGCAAAAAGATGAAAATGGAATAACTCTTGAACCAATCGAAGAAGTTGTTATCGATGTTGATGAGGAATATTCTGGAACTGTCGTGCAAAAAATGTCTGAGCGTAAAGGGGAAATGGTTGAATTGCGCTCTTCTGGAGGAAATCGTGTTCGTCTCGTCTTTTGCGCACCAACGCGAGGACTCATTGGCTACCAATCCGAACTTTTAACCGACACGCGTGGTACAGCCATTATGAATCGTCTTTTTCATGGCTATGAACCTTATAAAGGAGACATTAGTGGCCGTGTCAATGGTGTTATGATTTCAAATGATAGCGGTGAATCTGTTGCCTATGCTCTTTTTAATCTTGAAGATCGTGGGCCAATGGTGATCGACGCTGGTGTTAAAGTCTACCAGGGTATGATTATTGGTATTCACTCACGTGATAACGACTTAGAAGTCAATGTTTTAAAAGGAAAAAAGCTTACAAATATGCGCGCTTCTGGAAAAGATGAAGCCGTAAAGTTGACCCCTCCCATTAAAATGACGCTAGAGCGTGCCTTATCATGGATACAAGACGACGAACTGGTAGAAGTAACACCCAAAAATATTCGCCTACGCAAACTTTATCTAGATCCCAATGAACGCAAACGTTTTGAAAAAACACGCTCCTCAACTTAAGTTTCATGACTTCCTTCATGAAATGTTTTATTGTACCTAGATTCACTCTATTCCCGAAAGGATCTTTGCATGAATATTAAAGAAATACCCATTGGTAAAAACCCACCTGAAGACGTTAATGTTATTGTAGAAGTCTCTTGTGGGGGGCAACCAATAAAATATGAGATGGACAAAAAGTCAGAAGCCTTATTTGTTGATCGTTTTCTTCACACATCAATGGTTTATCCAGGGAATTACGGTTTTATACCACATACTCTTTCCGATGATGGTGATCCAATTGATGTTCTTATCTGCAACACTCGCCCACTTCTTCCTGGCTGTGTTATCAATGTCTGCCCCATTGGAGCCTTAATTATGGAAGATGATGGCGGTAAAGATGAGAAAATTATTGCACTTCCTACCCCAAAATTAACAAAACGCTATATCAATATTCATAATTATACAGACCTTCCTGAAATTACACTCAAGCAAATTGAGCATTTTTTCGAACATTATAAAGATCTTGAACCTGGAAAATGGGCTAAGATTGAAGGTTGGAAAGATAAAGATTTTGCACATGAGTTGATTAAGCAGGCTATTAAACGCAATCAAGCAATATAATTATTTTAGAGAAGTAAAGCCTGTTTTTTAAATAGGCTTTTATTTATTTGATCCAGACGTACAATTTCCTAATAATTGCCGTATTTTCGTTAACTCTTCCAAGCGTGCTGAAAAATGAAGTTGTTTATAACGAGACGTCACACCGCTTTTTAACGAAATACAAGAAGATGAGATTTTCCATTGTTTTGCTAAAAACTTAATGAGAGCCTCATTTGCTTTTCCATCTTCAGGAACAGCACGAAGGCGAACAACGAGATACTGTTTTCCATCATCTCGGTCTTCGACTCCCATTATTCGATCAACTGAAGACTTTGGAATGAGCCGTATAAACAGAATTAATCCATCCGTATCAACTTGGTAAAACATCTTCATTCATCTCATACAGTTTTTTAAAGATACATGCTTTCATAAGCACGCCACATAAAAACACGAAGTAAATAAATAATGATGAATACGACCACAGGAGAAATATCAATTGCTCCAAGATCTGGCAAAACCCGCCGAATACGACTTAGTATTGGTTCTGTAAGACGATACAGAAAATCTCCTATCAAAAGAACAAAGCGATTGCGCGTATTTATGATATTAAATGCATAAAGCCAAGAAAAAATAACATTGACGATTAAGATATCAATATAAATATTGAAAACAAGATCTATCACTTGAAGTAATGCGTAAACCATACTTTATCTCTTTCTCAATCAAAAAGATAGAAAATCATAGAAGAGAGCATTCATCAAAATGAGCCTCTTTATTCAACAATGATTTGGTTTTATAGAGGAATATTTCTTGTTGCATGAAGAGAAAATCTAACCATCCAAGTTTATTATCTCACTCTTATAAAGATAATAAAACCCAGAAAACAATATCGAAGTGTAAATCACTGACTGACATAGAAATAACAATAAAAACCCTTAGAATACCCAAAAGCTCTGAGTATTCCTTCTCTCACAATCTCACCATTAAAAGCAAGTATGTTACAAGAATACTTAAATTAAAAACGGCCTTAAAAGGCCGCTCTTATTATATTTTAAGATTATTTCTGTAACGCCGTCAAACGATTCAGTGCATGACTAAAACCATTGAGCTGAACGAATAAATCATTCAAAGGTGTTTCACCTGGAACAGCAAGTGTCATCGCTAACTTCAAATTCTTTCCAGCACGTAAAGATGCCACATGGGTTTTATCAAAAATGACTGGAACAATACAACCTGCTGGTGTACAAGTCCGAATATTCGTTTCGATAACACCCTTTCCCTCATCAACCTGTAAATGAACAGGCTTAGAAACCAAAACGCCAAAGGGAATGATTAAATTACCAGACACAGTACCATCATCCTTAAGATTAAGATTCATAGCCACAACCACACGACCCTGATCATCCGCTTCTTGACGATAAATAAAACAAACTTTTTTTCCTTCTTGGAGTAAACAGTGAAGTTTCCACAAATCGTAAGTTTCAGTCAAAGAAGACGCACCATTTGGCAATGTAGCTGGTGCTTTCGCACTATCAGACTTTGAAGCTGATGCAAATGCTACAGAAGAAACACTAAAAAAAGTAAAAACTACAATTAAATTAAATAACTTTTTCATTTTATATCCCAGTTCTTTACATAAAAGAGAAATACGCTTATTATCTTTTAATATTATACATAAACAAAGTATCTTATATAGAAAAAAGCTTTCTATAGCTATATAGCCTTTATAATTGCTTAAGGCTACCTCGAAATTCGCTGACAACTTTCATATAAACATGCTTTTTGAAAGAAATAACAATTGAAGGAAGGGTTTCTAGATCACCCCACTTCCACTGATCAAATTCTGCTTTATGACCATCAGGCGGCGGATTAATAGTGATTTCAGAAAGATCTCCCGTAAACTGAAAAGCAAACCATTTCTGTATTTGTCCACGATATTTATTGCTTAACGCCCCCCCAACAAGTTCTTGTGGAAAATCATAATGGAACCAATCTCTTGCTTCCTTTATCAACTTTACAGACCGGATACCTGTTTCTTCGTAAAGTTCACGACGTGCTGCCTCTAATGACTCTTCATTTTCATTGATCCCCCCTTGAGGGAGTTGCCAACGATGAGAAGTCTCAACATTATCATGAACATCCGTTATTAAACGGCGCCCAATCCAAACTTTACCTTCATGATTAAAGACAACAATCCCAACACATTTCCGATAAGGAAGAGCCTTCAAATTAACCACCACCTCATTCATTCTATCATCTCTCAAAGCATAATTTACACACTCCTGCTTACTTTAAAATATCTTTAGTGGGATCTGGTGGGAATGCGGCATTTGCCATTTCACCCCGTAACAACTTATAAGCTTCACCCAATTGGACATCATCCTTAGGATCTTTCGGAACAAAAGCAGCTGAACCAGACCCTTTATTGTTCTCACGCTTCCCTTTAATATGCCCTTTCAATGCAGATTCACCAACCTTCACATCATAGCCTTTATATTTTTCAGGCAAGGGCTGCTCTACAAGGATATCAGGCGTGATTCCTGTTCCTTGAATTGAAGTGCCTGAAGGTGTGTAATAGAGCGCTGTTGTTAAACGTAAAGCACCATTTTCACCCAAGGGAATAATCGTTTGAACAGATCCCTTCCCAAAAGATTGCGTCCCTAAAATTGTCGCGCGACGATGATCTTGTAGCGCACCAGCAACAATTTCAGAAGCACTTGCCGAACCACCATTAATGAGCACAATGAGAGGTTTTCCATCGATAATATCACCTGGTTTAGCATCAAATCTCGTCACATCACTCTTTTTACGGCCGCGTGTCGATACGATCTCACCCTTATTGAGAAAAGCACTCGAAACACTCACAGCCTGGTCTAAAAGACCACCAGGGTTAAGCCGTAAATCAAGAACATATCCCTTCAACTTATCTTGAGGAATTTGAGACTGAATATCTTTAATGGCCGCCTGAAGATTGCCAAAAGTTTGTTCAGAAAACTGAATAACTCTTAAATAACCAATATCACCCTCAACACGATATTTTACTGCCTTCACCTTGATGATATCACGAACAACCTTAATTTCGAGTGGCTTATCAACATCAGAACGAATAATTGTTAATACAATTGATGTCCCAGGAGCGCCCCGCATCTTACTAACAGCTTCATTCAATGTATGACCACTCATCTGTACACCATCAATCTTTGAAATAAGATCCCCAGCCAAAATACCTGCTTTTGAAGCAGGCGTATCATCCATGGGAGAAACAACTTTAATGAGGCCTTTCTCCATAGTAACTTCAATACCAAGACCTCCAAATTCTCCCTTCGTAGAAGCTCTCATATCTTTTGCTTCTTCAGCATTCATATAAGAGGAATGAGGATCAAGTGATGTAAGCATCCCATTGACAGCATTCTCAATGAGCTTTTTATCATCTGGAACCGTTACGTATTGCATACGTACACGCTCAAAGATATCGCCAAATAGAGCTAGCTCTTTATACGTATCGCCTTCATTATTAGCAGCAACAGACTGCACCATAATCATTGAACAGGCGCCGAGTAATATCCCAGCGACCAAAAGAATAGCTTTACGAATCATTTTGGTTCCTTTTTGTTTTTTCAGTCCGCCACCAAGGAGTTGGATCTACAGGCTTCCCCCGCTTTCTAAACTCAATGTAAAGCATTGGAACGCTTTTGCCTATATCCAATGCAACACTGTTCGCAACAAATTGCATTCCCATCATACCAAGAGGTTCCCCTGCCAGAACAAACTGCCCTTGAGTCACATTAATTCTTGACATCCCAATGAGAATAATATGATAACCATTCCCAACATTGAGAATAATAAGCTGCCCATAAGAACGAAATGGTCCAGCAAAAACCACAAAAGCATCAGCTGGTGATATAATAACAGCTTCTGCTTCTGTTTCAATCATTTCGCCAAAACGTGTAAGCTGCGAACTATGCTGATCATGTCGAATTCTTTTTCCAACAACTGGAAAAAGAAGCGAACCTTTTCGACTTTCAAAATGCGATTTCTCCAACAATTGCAAATTTTTTTGCACCTGAACTGATACATCAGTACTCAATTTCGATTGACGATCAAGTTCTAAAACCAACCCTTCTAAAGATTGTACTTTTTTTGCAAGAATCGTGTTTTTTTGTTTCTGTTCTACAAGTTCTTCTTCCGACTTTTTTTGTAATTTAGCTTTCTGGTCTAATAAAAGCTCTAGACGCTTTTTCTGCTCTGCTTGATTTTGTATTTTAGTCTTTAGTGTAGCATATTCCGCAGCAATTGAATTGCTCAAATTTGTCAATATCTTTAAGCTTTTTGCTAAAGCCTGTGTTTTCTCTTGCATCTGAGGAAGAACAGCCCCTACTAACGTAGAACTGCGTATAGAAGCTAACACATCCTCAGGCCGCACCATAAGAGCAGGTGGTGGGTTTAACCCCATACGTTCTAAAATAGCAAGAACTTCTGCAAATTCAGCGCGATGACTTTTTAAACTTTGATGAACTTGTGCCCGCTTTTCTATCATTTTTGTTAATTTTTCTTCCCTCTCAGCAATATCCTTTGCTAGCGCACGTTCTTCTTTCGCCGCTTTTATGAGTGCATCACTCAAAACACGCTGATCTTCTTTTAAAAGCTCAACTTGACGCATAAGAAAAGCAATACGCTCACGCGAGAGTGAAATATTCTGGCGAATCTCCACCAACGCTTTTTGTACTTCTGCTGCACTACCCATAGTCTCTTCAGCATGCGATACTGAAAAGCAAAAACTCATACTTAAAAACAGCACGACAAACAGTATGCTTTCCTCATATAAATATCGCATCTTTCTATGAAGAAGCTTTCTCATTTGCCTAACCATTCAGCATTATCGTATAAACTAGAAATGCTTTAAATGGTGTCAACTAAAACAATATTAACAAATTACCTAAATAAATACTAAAAATTGCACAAAATATTAAAAACGATGATAGGGGTGATGACTCGCAATTGTCACTGCGCGATAAAGTTGTTCTGTCAGCAATATGCGCGTAATTTGGTGCGGCCATGTCATAAAACCAAAAGACAAAAGAAAGTCAGCACGATCCCTTACCCGCTCATTGTGCCCATCAGGTCCCCCCAGAGCAATGATAAGATCACGAACGCCTCCATCACGATAAGATTCTAACTTTTCAGCAAATGCAGATGATGAAATCGACTTTCCACGCTCATCCAAAACAATTAACCGACATTTTTCAGGCAAAAAATCGATAAGCTTTTTTCCTTCTTCTTCCATGCGCTGACATGCTTTCTGCGCACGACTTTCTGATATTTCTTGTAGTGTTTTAAAATAAAACCCCACAGCTCCAGCAGTTTTAGAAAAACGATCCAAATAATGATCAACTAATTTTTGCTCTGCCCCTTTCTTCATGCGACCAACAGCAAAAATAGAAATTTGCATGTTAATGATCCCCAAAAAGAACTGGTTTTGTATTGTTCAAATCCGGAGTAAGCCACATCTTTTCTAAATTGTAAAAAAGACGAATTTCCGGACGAAAAAGATGAACGATAATATCGCCTTTATCAATCAATACCCAATCACCCACAGCAAGCCCTTCTACACTTGCTTTACCACACCCACTGTCTTTCAAAGTATAGAGCAAATGATCAGCAATAGCACAGACATGTCGTTGTGAATGTCCGGAAGCTATAACCATGTAATCCGCTAAGGATGATTTCCCCTGAATATCAATGGTAACAATATCTTCTGCTTTCGTATCTTCTAAACTCTTGAGAATAATTTCGAGATAATCCGTGACAGAAAAGACTTTTTTTTCTGCAGAAGATGCAAGATTATAAGAATGTTTTTGTGAAATGTGTTTCAGACTCATATCCTTTCTTAATGTTTAGAATGAAATATAAAAGAGAGAAGCAAAATCTCATAAAATATTCAAGAAAAATGATTCTCCTTTAAACGAAGACTCGTTGAAGACTGAAAAGACACAGGTCCATGCAAATAAGTCCAAACCGGTGGTTTCATAAAAGGTAACCTTATACTTTCTCTTTCCTCTAAACGAAAAGAACGGTAAATTTGTGCCATAGGAGAAGAAAGTGCGGGCACCCGTGCAAGCGGGCGATCAATAACAGCAATAGGAAGCATCGATATGATATCATGCCACCGGAACCAATGGTGAATTGTTGCAAAACTGTCTGCACCCATAACCCACACAAAACGCACTGTGCGATAATGTGTAAGAATATAAGAAATCGTATCTACCGACATTGTACTGCCTATCGCCCGCTCAAAACCTGTTATGCGGATCTTTGGATGATCAATAAGTGCAAAACTTAACCGCATTCTCTCATCTAACGATAACAACTTTGTATGATCTTTGAGAGGATTCCCTGGCGTTACCATCCACCATAACTGATCAAGATGCAAGCGCCGAATAGCAACCTTTGCAACGAGAAGATGCCCATCGTGTGGAGGATTAAAAGATCCACCAAAAAGACCCACAACATTGGCCCTTTCTACATGTGGCATACGCTCTTTCCAAGGAAAAACTGGCTTCATCAAGGCCTAACCTGTCCATTCCCCCTAATGTGGTACTGAAATGATGTGAGTTGTTCAACACCTATAGGACCACGCGCATGCATTTTTCCTGTTGCAATACCAATTTCTGCTCCAAAACCAAACTCACCGCCATCAGCAAATTGTGTCGATGCATTATGAAGCAAAATAGCCGAATCCAAACGATCAAAAAATATTTTTACCACATTCATATCCTCAGCAATAATCGATTCCGTATGTCCTGATGAATAACGTTGGATATGCGCAATAGCTCCCTCAATGCCCTCAACTGTTTTTACAGAAAGAATGGCATCAAGATATTCATGTGACCAATCCTCCTCAGAAGCTAATTTGCACTTTGGCATAAGAAAAACGATATCTTCTGTTGCACGAATTTCGCACCCCTTCTCCTGTAAAAATGTCAGAACAGGAAGAAACTTTGTTAGTGCCTGCCGATCAAGGAGAACTGTCTCTACAGCACCACAGATACCTGTGCACCGCAATTTCGCATTTAAAACAATATCACGCGCCATCTCTAAATCTGCCGACTGATCAATATAAATATGGCAAAGCCCCTCCAAATGTGCAAAAGTTGGAACGCGTGCCTCAGATTGAACGCGCGTAACAAGGCTTTTCCCGCCACGAGGGATGATAACATCAATCATATTATCCAAACCTTTAAGCATTTCTCCAACAGCAGCACGATCTGTTGTTCCAACCATTTGAATGGTATCTTGAGGAAAACCTGCTTTTTCCAACCCCCTTACCAACGCAAAATAAAGTGCATGTGCAGAATGAAAACTATCGGAACCACCACGTAAAATTGCCGCATTTCCAGACTTCAAGCACAAAGCACTTGCATCAATTGTAACATTTGGTCGACTCTCATAAATAATGCCAATCACACCAAGAGTCGTACGAACACGACTAATATGAAGCCCATTAGGACGTGTCCACTCACTCATCACTTTTCCAACGGGATCAGGCAAACAAGCAATTTGGCGGACACTGTCTATGATTGCATGCAAACGTCGTTCATCTAATTTAAGCCGATCAACCATCGCTGGCTTTAAATTATTACGTGTAGCGTTCTCTAAATCCTGATGATTAGCCCGTAAAATTTCAGCTGATTGATCTTCTAAACTCAAAGCTATCATTTCTAATGCTTTATTCTTTTGTTCAGAAGACATAACCGCCAATTCAGCAGCAGCAGCACGCGCTTTTCGCCCCATATCCTTCATTTGTTCTTTTAAAGCCATACAACCATCCACTCTCCCAAAACAATAAACAAAGATAACTTTTTAAGCAGAATCATCCATGAATTGTATACCGATAAATCCAATTGAGTACCACCATCTTCACGCTTATATAAAGATACAAATCAGCACTATTACTCTCTTTACCAGCTCGTGGTATATTTACCAACTCACAATATTTATCACCCCATAGGTAGTTGCAACAACCCTTGTATGGAAGCAGTTATAAGAGGCATTTTCCCTCTTTTCTTTTATAGTTTTTATCCACATGCCAATCCCACTGATAGAGTAAAACCAAGTGAACATCATTGACTCGACATAAAGTGATTTGAAATGAGAGAGACTTACAATATTCAGGCTTATGATTCAAGCTCCATAACGACAAACTATACTTATAAATCAATATGTTATATCAGTTAAACAGCGTAAAACCATATCATTACGATGTACCATAGCAGAACGTGCTTCATACCCAAGAATAGAGGTAATTTCTCTGCTTTTACGCCCTGTAATACGCGCAGCCTCATCTTTGTCATAATTGACAAGTCCACGCGCAATTTCAACTCCATTTGCATCAACAATTGAAACCGTATCTCCACGACTGAACCTGCCCTCAACCGCAACAACTCCTGCAGCTAACAACGATTTTCCAGATTCAAGAGCCTCCACCGCTCCTTGATCAATCGTCAAAATACCAGATGAATCTAAATGACCAGAAATCCATGTTTTCCAAGCATTAACTGGCTTTTCACTCGCAGCAAAAAAACTTTTTCGTTCCCCACTATCAATTGCCGCCAGCGGATTCATACGTTTGCCTGAAGTAATAATCATCGCCGTTCCAGCGGAATTTGCTATTTTTCCAGCATCAAGCTTGGTCTTCATTCCTCCACGAGAAAATTCTGAAGCCGCAACATCAGCCATTTTTTCAATATCACTCGTAATTGAAGCAATAAACGGAATAAATTCAGCCGTTGGATCACGATGAGGAGACTTCGTATAAAGACCATCAATATCTGATAAAAGAATTAAAAGATCCGCACTCATCATTGTTGCCACACGTGCTGCTAAACGATCATTATCACCATAACGAATTTCACTTGTTGCAACAGTATCATTTTCATTAATAACGGGCACTGCTCCAAAATGTAAAAGTACATTAATCGTCGCACGTGCATTGAGATAACGTCGTCTCTCTTCCGTATCAAAGAGAGTGAGCAAAACTTGACCCGTTTTTAACCCATGCCTCGCAAGTGCCTCACCATATGTTTTTGCTAATTCAATTTGCCCCAAAGCAGCACATGCTTGACTCTCTTCCAATTTCAAAGATCCCTTGGGAAGCTGTAACAATGTCCTTCCTAAAGCAATGGCACCCGAAGAGACTAATAAAACCTCCACACCACTTTGATGCAACTTGGCAACATCACTTACCAAACTGTTGAGCCATTCAGAACGCAGACCTGTTTGAGGATCAACCAAAAGTGCAGATCCAATTTTGACCACAATGCGTTTATAGTATGCGAGTTTTTGCAATCCAAAAGCCATCTTCATGAACCCTGATATTCTACAGCCTCATCCTCTTTGCGTGCCGTTTCGATAATCTGTGCAACAGTACGTAACACATTTTCTAAACCTTCATGACTGATTGCAGAAAACATCATCACAGATTTACCTGTTATTCTTTGCAAAATCTCTTGTTTGGCTTTACGCTCCTCAAGAGTAAGAGTATCTATCTGACTTAAGGCTACAATTTCAACCTTATCACTGAGATTATTTCCATAGGCGCCTAACTCATTACGTACAACCTGGTATGCTTTTGCCACATCTTCTTCTTGAGCAGAAACCAAATGAAGTAAAACACGGCAACGTTCTACATGCCCTAAAAAACGATCTCCAATCCCCACGCCTTCATGTGCCCCTTCAATTAAACCAGGAATGTCAGCCAAAACAAATTCACGCGCATCAATGCGTGCAACACCAAGATGAGGATGCAAAGTGGTAAAAGGATAATCTGCAATTTTTGGTTTTGCAGCTGTCACGGAAGCTAAAAAAGTTGACTTGCCAGCATTGGGCAAACCAATCAAACCGCCATCAGCAATTAATTTCAAACGAAGCCACAATGTTCGCTCTTCTCCAGACAACCCTGGATTTGCATGGCGAGGAGCTCGATTCGTAGATGTGGTAAAATGAAGATTCCCAAAACCGCCATTCCCTCCTTTTGCAAGACAATAATGTTGCCCAACTTCTGTTAAATCACAGATTAACGTCTTATTGTCTTCTTCAAAAATTTGGGTGCCAACCGGTACTTTAAGAATGATATCATCACCCTTTTCACCTGTCATATTACGCCCTTTACCATGCCCCCCTGTTTTTGCTCTAAAATGCTGCTGATAGCGATAATCAATTAATGTATTGAGCCCATCAACAACAAGAGCCCAAACATCACCACCACGTCCTCCATTGCCTCCATCAGGCCCCCCAAATTCAATGAATTTTTCACGCCGAAATGATACGGCGCCTGCTCCTCCATTACCAGAACGAATATAAACTTTAGCTTGGTCAAGAAATTTCATTGGAAACGCTCACTGAGAAATCAATCCCTTTACCTCTGTAGGTAATATTTTACCAGTTTTTCATTGTTAATAATAAAAAAACTCTCGACAATATCATTGCCAACTGTCTGAGAATACTCTTACACTATAAATATGCAAGTAAATTGAAATCTTTAAAAAGAAGGCGCTCTTTAATTACACTTCTGTTGTTCCCTTAAATCCAAGTGCTAGAAGATAAAGTTCTACTGATTCTGACCGACTTGCAGGTGGTTTAACATGATGAACTGCTTTAAAATTCTGTTTCAATGTCGTGAGAAGAATATTTTCTGCCCCACCTTGAAAAGCCTTTGCTAAAAAATGTCCTCCAGGCTTGAGAACGGAAAGAGCAAAGTCAGCAGCAACTTCACACAAATGTATCGTTCTTAAGTGATCCGTCTGACGGTGGCCTGTGGTTGGCGCTGCCATATCAGAAAGGACGACATCCGGCTTTGTTCCTAAGGCATCCATCAATTTTTGTGGTGCACCTGCATATAAAAAATCCATTTGCAGCATCACAACCCCAGGCAATGGATCAACAGGTAAATAATCAATACCAACGACACTAGGCTTTTGATCACTTGATCCAACCATACGTACAGCAACCTGACACCACCCCCCTGGAGCTGCTCCCAAATCAATAATCTTTTGACCTTTTTTGAGAAATTTATAGCGTTCATTTATTTCGATAAGCTTATAAGCTGCACGTGAACGATAACCATCTACTTTCGATTGATGAACATAAGGATCATTCAGATGCCTTTCTAACCATCGCCGTGATGATGCCTTAATGGTTCCTGCTTTCTTCTTTACACGCTGATATAATTCGTTCGATCCTGAACCACCATAGCCGCCTGTTGGTGTTTTTGTTGTTTTTTTCACCATTCATTGTCTCCGTGCTTTGATAACTTCTAACACTTGAAACTTTTTCCTTTCCTATATCCACCCCATACATCATCGCGTAACATCAACTCTATCAAAATGCCTTCTTTTAACCCACGATCAGCAACTCTTAATTGCTGACTTGGCCAAACTTCTCGAATAACATCTAAAATCGCACAACCGGCTAAAATTAAATCTGCTCTCCCTGGCCCAATACAAGGGTTATTTGCACGTTTTTTTATATCCCATGATAATAAGCGTTTCATTATAAGAGTAATATCTGTATCATTCATCCAAATACCATCAACTTGCCTTCGATCATAACGTTCTAAATTAAGGTGTATTCCTGCTAAAGTCGTAATCGTTCCAGAAGTTCCCAAAAGATGAAACTTCGAACCCTGGGCGAGAACACCCAATTTGTAACGACCTGAAAAATTATTTAAAAAACTCCGTACATAGTTTTTCATTTTTTCAAAATCATCCAAACAAATCTTATCTCCCCCAAAACGTTCGGCAAACGTAACAACACCAACCGAAAGAGAAGTCCACGCCGTAATTTGTTCAGTTAAACGTAAAGAATGCTTTTTAGAAACATCAAGCAAAACAATTTCTGATGATCCTCCTCCAATATCAAAAAGCACAATGGCATCGGTGTTCGGCTCAACGAGTGAGCCACATCCTGAAACAGCAAAACGCGCTTCCGTTTCCCTATCAACAATTTCTAACTTAAGACCAGTTTCATCCAAAACGCGTTGAATAAAATGTTGACCATTTTTTGCTGAACGACAAGCTTCCGTTGCAACTAAGCGATAACGTTTAATATGCCTTTGTCTTAGCTTTAAATGACAAATCTTTAACGCTTCAATCGCACGGTCCATAGCTTGCGTATTCAGAAAAACGTTATCTATTAAACCCTCTCCCCATCGTATAATACGTGAAAAAGCATCAACAACTCGAAAACACCCTGGTTTCCTAGGAGAGGCTATAAGAAGACGACAATTATTCGTCCCCAAATCAAGTGCGGCATAAAGAGGAGGCGGCTTTAATTGAAATAATCGTGGAAGAAAAAATGTTTTGTTTTTTTTTGTTTTTTTAACACCTGCAGTTGCCCGTCCATAAAATTCAAAAGCTGTACCTGATTGAATGAGACGCGTTTTTTGTTTACACTGTTTTTTTTTCTGTTTTTTCTTTATTTCAATAGGAATAGAGCCCATCCCTGTCTGCAAAAATGCAGAATAATTATCTTGATTACTGCCACGAATACATAATTTCTCTGCTCTAATATGAGATATTCTTCCTCGTTTTGTCTCTCTTGGACCATAACTTAACGAAGCCATTTTTTCTTATCCTTTGAGCATTTTAAATAAAAAACGCGAGAACTCTCACTGCTCATTACTAAAGCTAAAGTAACAATGCGATATTAAGTCACAAATATAAAGAAAACATTTCATATTTTTTTATCATAAAAATTCGCTACACTCTTATCATTCAGTTTTTTGTATCATTTTTATAAAATTATAAATCGTTTTATGAACTTGAAATTCATTATTTAATCCATTCTGATAGATTTCTAGATTCTCTTTTTATCATTCACATGATATGCACCATTGCAAAACGATACATTTATATTCTTAAAGCGTTAGCAACTATCATTCTCCTGTGTATTCATGAGATAACAATACTGTAAGTCTCACTTTACAAAAGAATTAACATCATTATCAAGGCTATAAAATTGCCATAATATTTCAATTTCGAGTTATTGATGCAGATAAGATAACTGTAAAATTTATAAGAATCTTTTACAGAAGTGCATTCTCACACACCTCTGATTCAAGAGGGCTCTATCCCTCTCTTTGCTGTACTCTCTCTCAATGGCTCTTTCTTATCATTTTTTGCTGTTAAGAGTTCATATCATTTACTCTATAAACTCTATAGAAACTTTCCTCTTATTTTCTCTTCTATAAACAGTGTAACCATAATTTTATATTTATAAAATACATTCTCGTTTAAAACCATCATCCCAATAATGACATTCCTCAGAACTTCTTATTTAATTATTCTTTATTTAAACCTAAATATGCAATTGGATCTTCAATATAACATAAAAAATTTAAAAAGTTTCCATGCACAGCACCCTATGCCATCTATCTTTGCAAAGAATAAAGCGCTGCTTTCAACCCTTTAAATGGCACTTTAAAAGAAAATATCTTTCCTTCTTTAACCTTGTAGGAAATACGTACTGTTTTGTCCTGCTCTATTTGTTTATTTAAAATAGGCCCTACAGATACCTGTGCCAAACAAACTGTTTTGCCACACTGTGTATAATGGATAAGGAGAGGCTTTTTCACACCTTCCATAAACATTTGAATAGGAACATTTGTATCAGCATTTGGCAATGTTCGAAAAAGCATGACTGCTTGACCACTTTTTGTAGAAACAAGAGACCAACTAAAAATATTATTATCATCCTTATCATGAACAGTCTGTGTCACATTACAGATGCCTTGCCTAAGTTTTTCTTTTTCATCACAAATCAAAGTCCAATTATAAAATTGCATAATAATTCGACGTGTTTCACCAGGTCCCCCCTTGGGAATAGATAACTGTGGTGGACGCACCGTATAAACACTGTTGTTTTCTCCCGCAAGACTTTCGCCCTTGCCTATTAAAGCAAGAATGAACAAGATACTTACCCAAACATTTCGTTTCTTTATAATGATATCTATTTTTTTCATTATCATTGCACCCTCAAAATAATCGCAGCACCTATACCAAAGTGACCACCAGCACTGGTTATAGAGAAGTTGGAACGTATTTTCCCATCTTCAGACATATAACCAGCACCAAAAGCAAAGGCTGATTGGTTCCGCCACGCACCTGTACCAAATGAAAGACTAAGCTTTCCTGGCGTATTATCATAACTTAAATTCGATACTGCCAAACCAATAGCA
>NZ_CALW02000006.1 GCF_000312565.1 Bartonella rattaustraliani AUST/NH4 | reverse complement strand
GTTTGCGATACTTTTTTATTCTTAAGAATATACAACGGAGAATCATCACTAGGAGTAGGCAGTAGAGAGGTGCCGAAACAATCGGGATTCGCATATCCCCAAAGTGTGGGGCTAAAACAACGATTGGAATATTTTTTAATCAAAGATTCTGGAAGCTTTGTCCCTTGCAAACGATCTTCCATACATTCATAAACTTCATCCAAATTGCTATGACTATCAAAACAGCCTATTGCATGCTCTTGCTTTCTTCTCGTTTCATAATCTGATGAGAGACTACGCTTTCTTCTCGACAAAGTGCCCGGGGTATCATCTCGAAGTTCAATAACATGATCATGCCATCTCATCGAATATTCTTGCATCGTTGCAAAACTGCGATCTGCATCAACGCTGCCAAAATAATCAAAACCACGCAAAAACATTCCTCGTAAGTCCGGTACATGAAAGGTCGTTGCACCATCACCATCTCCCCATGTCGTCCCTATCGTTGCAAAAAGATTACGATAAGTCTCACGCGAATAAGATCCCCCATCACACAACAACCAACCTTCTGGTAAACTTTCCATTGCAAAGATGCCTATAAATCCAATAGGAAGACGTTTAAAATGAGAAACTTTCTTTAGCGTTGGGTTAAGCAACTGCCAACCTGAGAGATCTTCATCATACACCAAAGTATAAATACAGCCACCTTGTATCTCATCTCCAACAAGACGAGAAACACCCGTTTCTGCAGCTTTGTAAACCGGCTTGCCTGATAAATTATTCAAAGAAACTGTTGTAGACCCAACATTGAATCCTCTCGCTCTAAAACTGACAACAATATCATTCTTGTATCCTAAAAAGGGGGATTTTGTTTGAATCCTAATGGCTGTTTGTTCGCCTGAAAAATCAACATCAAAAATACCCTCAAGACATCCACTCGTATCCGATAAATACTCTCTAATCCTTTGCATCATCGCACGCGCACTGTTATTAACTGTATGTGGCGACTGTCCATCCGACCAATCAATAAGGCTATCAGACACTCCATTTTCTGACGCTGACAACACATTGATTCATAAGTGTTTTTTATCGTTTCTCACCTTGAATCATACCCCCGAATATTGTAAGATTCTCTCATTCCAAAGCTGCTTATGTTGAATCAATCAAAACTACTCACTTGCACCTCACAAGTGGGATGAATGTGTGGATAAAATTTATATAAGAAAGGACTAAAAATGGCTCTTATGAACCGTCTTAAGTGCCAAGGGCTGTCGCAACATTGGGTGCTGGTAAAGTGAATGATGGTGCCGGCTTGTACCTTCATAAGCGTAAAGATGGTGGTGCGCAATGGATTTACCGTTATACAATTCACGGGCGCCGTCGTGAAATGATAAAACAGTTGCGATAGCTTTGGGATCAATCAGTGAATTTATAAGAAGAGACGACAGATAAGATCGATAAGCAGATTTAAAGACACATAGCAATAAAAATCCTAATATGAGAGCCGCAATGATTTGAAATGACATGAGAAAAAAGCAATGCTTACCATACAACCAATCATTAAGACGGGAAAAATAGGATTTTGAAACTTTGAAAAATACTTCTGAAACAATATATTGGAACTTTCTGAAAAAAAATTCCCAATGATAAAAATAATCGAAATGAAAAGTGCAGGTTGAAATAGCAAAAAATCAGAAAATGCGGTAGAAACAGTTCGATTATTGACCAAAATAGCAAAAGCTGAAACTGCACTTCAAAAAATAAGCGTGAAGCGGTAAGGATTTTTGACTTCTTTACGGCTGGCGCGCATAACTGTGAAAATACTCGGATGAGCATTGATATGAAAACTATTTAATCCCTTCGTCAATTTTGGAAACATAAAAATAGCAAAAATTAATGAAAGGACTTGAAAAATCATAGGCAATGCGGGATGCACATAATAAAGGACGCCCCCTAAAAAATAAGTATCGTTGTCGCACTATAGGTAACAGCAGCCACTTCGGACTTAACGGAAAACAGTGTGCGATGCTTTGGTACTACAAAAAAGAGTAAACTATCTTCTGCACCTGAAAAACAAGCGGCTGCTAATGTAATACACAGCAAATAAGTGGCGTAAGCAAAATATGCATAATTCATAAAAAGAGCTAAAAAACCGCAAAAAAAGAAAAACAACCCAGCATAAATAACGCGCTTACTTCCATAAGCATCTGATAAGAAACCCAAGGGGACTTCTAAGATCAAAGGAAGCAATAAAAAATAACTACCGATTAAAACAATATCCGCTTGCAACAAATGCAATTTTTCCGACAAAAAAAGTGGTAAAACAGCAACCACTAGAGCAGTCAACTTGCTAACATTATAAATCTTAAATTGCTTAATCTTATCCACAAAACACCTCCCCACGACATTCACCAGATCCTTTTAAATGTTTTAAGCAAACCAGTCTATTGCTTCAAAATTCTTTGGCTTCCCAAAAGCTACTGAATAAAAAATTTTAAAACCTCCATTATTATCCAATGCCAACGATGAAAATGGAAGTGAATACATTCATAACAACGAAACATACATAGAATTTTCCCCTCAGTAATCATTCATGCAGTTTACAAAGCTTTATGGATTCCATGAAATTTTCCTTTCTTAGAACTGTTTACTTATAAAAGCCTGAAGAAGAGATTCTTTCGTTGATAATTCAGCCCTTAAATGAAAAAATGAGGCTTTTGGCGAAGGCGTTTTGTTTCTTAAAACTTCAGATCAATCCTTTACCTTACTTTTTCTCAAACAACGAAATAACAACATATCAAGCGGACTAAATCTGACATAGTCGACATTTTTGCTCATACAAAAAACGATAAAAGTCATCATATTTTCTAGAATCTTTTTGGGAATTGTCGACCTTGTTCCTATAGTTTGCAGAGAGCAAAAATTTTTAACTCTTTTAAGTTTTTTCTCATTAATAATTATTTTATGGTAAATAATATGATTGACTGATTTTTGAGAAAAGGGATAATCTTATGACTACATCTATAAAAGTTAAATCCTGCATTGCCAATTCGGTTTACGCAAAATGTTTGCTATCTAGTATAGCTGCTTCATAAAATAAGCATATTGTGTGGGGGATAACAAACCTCCCCTTTAGATTATTGAGGGCAACGTATTTTTACAATTAAATGAACTGATTAAAGAATGCCGCAGTATTGCTCTTTCTTTTTTAGAACGTGACTGCTCTGCAGGTTATGTCAGACGTGACGAAATCTTTCAAGAGGCTATAATATGGCTTTTTGTGCTTATTAAAAATCTTTGCTTATTACAGGCGATGCTGGTGTTGGCAAAACATCATTTGTTAGAGAGTTGCGTTCTAAACTTCAAAATTCATCATTTGATCTCTTGAGCAGACAATTCGTGTTTGAAATCTATATAGGAAATATTCTTTCGGGTACCGCATTGCGAGGTGATTTTGAGAAAAAAATTACACCTTATGAAAATGTGATTTTATTTAGAGAGAGACGACTTTAAGCAATTGTACAAATGCTGGTGGACCTCGTGTAGTAGAACCAATCTTTTCTAAAGAAGATGCTTTCTCACAACATGGTTTAAGTATATAGAGTTATAAGCATTTTGATAGACAAATTAATTTGTTTAAGCATGCCGTGGGAGATTTCTCTTCTGCAGTGAAAATTCAGAAAAATTTACAAAAAGCATCGGTTGCTCTTATTGGCCTCGGAGGAGTTAGTAGCTACATTTTCTACACGCTTTCAGCTATGAGTATTGGAAAAATTATCAGCTATGAATTTGATGTCGTAGAAGAATCTAATCTATCGAGGCAGATGTTATATACATATGATGATACTGGTATGAAAAAAATAGAGGTTGCAAAAAAGAAAGGAAAACGCATAAGCCCAACAACAAAATATTTATTTTACGATCAAAAAATAGAAACTTTTGATCACGCATGTTTAGTCTTTGAAGATGTTGATTTAGTAATATGCGCAGCGGATATGCCGAGGCCTGAGTTTTTTTATTTAATGAATAAGGCATCTTATGCCAGGAAAATACCTTTGCTCTATGCAGAATCCAGTACTCATAATGCTGTCATAGGTCCTTTGGTTATTTCAGGAAAACGAGGTGTTATAATTGTATTAATCATGTAAAAAACAGAAAAATACTTTTCCTTTTGTTCAGAAAATAAAAGAGGGGCATGTAAACATTTTAATAGACCCTTACAATGCGTGGCGGATTCTCTTTGCGCTCTTGAAGCCGTTAAACTTCTCACAAGATTTGGTGCGTACCAAATTGTCGGCAAAACGTTATCTCTTGATTTCAATCACTATACTTTTACTGAAAGTGACCAGACACAGCACTCTACTATTGTAAAAGTTGTCATTCATTTATTGAGGGAAAGTTATGAAAAGTGTCTTTATCTATGGAGTCTTGTATCATGGTGTGCGGATTTTTACGGGTGCTTCCGCTTTAGTCTATATGATGTCGCAAGGTTTGACAATCGCTAATGTCGGTTTCATTAAAACTTTTCAAGCAGCCATTATGTTGCTTTGGGATTTACCACTTGGTTATTTCTCTAATAAAATAAGCCGCAAATTATCGGTTCTCCTTGCCGCCGTTACTGCTCTGATTTAGCTTTTTCCTATCGGATTATCCTCATCGTTTTTTGGTTTTATACTGGCAGAATTTTTTAACGCCTTATCAATGACCTTTATAAGTGGAGCTTATAATGCTCTGCTCATCCACGCTTCAAAGGATAATTCTTTGTCCATTACAAAAGTTTTAAGTACGAGTCATAAATGGAACCATATTGGAATGTTTGTTTTCAGTTTAACAGGTGCTTTTGTCACTGATTATTTTAATATTGGTGTTTGGTATATTGCTGCATGTTTAATGTTTATCGTATTTATTTACGGGGGTATTTTTTTACCAGATTCTATTTCTGAAAGAGGAAATCATGAGAGTGCTTTAATCAGCTTCGTGCATGATTTTAAGCAAGCGGTAAGTTTATCTAAAAATTTACGTTTTATTTCACTCTTATTCATTATAAGCGGCATATTGTTTGATATCCCTGCGCGATATGGCAGGCTCTCTTTGTGCAATTTAACCTGACGGTTTCTCACACACAATTGGGCATTGTATTCTCTGCATTATTGTTAGCCCAATCTTTTTCAGGCTTAATTCTAGAAAATTTAAAAAATAAAGTATGTAGCTATCTTCACATTGATGGTAGCTATTGCTACGAACCTACCTTTGATAAAGATATGACCACTGAATTTTTTCATAGTTGGTTTCTTGGTTGCTTTCTTGTTTTTTATTGTGCGGCTCATTCATATGATCTGCGAAACAATATTGCATGATATGATCGAAGACCGTTTACGAGCAACTTATGAATCTTTTCTTGCAACCATTATGCGAAGCAGCTTGATGATTGTCCTTCCATTCACTGCTTATTTAATCGAATGTTATGGGTTTAGTTATATAGGATATTGTTTGATACTTTTGGGTGGAATGATTTTTGGTTGTAACTATTTTAAGAAAAATAATACTGTTATTATTCCCTAGATGAGGGATGGGCTCCTTTGTAAATTTGAAGTGGCTTTTTTATAATGGAGACTGAAAGATTTGAAACATTAATGTTTACTATGAAAATGTACGTGCTTTTTTGCTCATACTATTCTGCTTAGTCTTCTGAAGACTCGTCATCCCCTAAATATCACACAATCATGGACAGCATAATTGCCTAAAAGCTTGGCAAAATTATCTCAAATGAAGTCATCCCAGCGTCAAGTGAAAATCATGAGAGAATAATTAATTGTATATCTGAAGCGTTTCTAAATACCTCGACAGATAAAAACACCTGCTCCTCCAATAGTGCTCGAGGCATTCGTTTCTCATTTTAGCACTGTGGATTGTTTTACTCTTGTGACCACAGCTAAACTCTTAACCACACTAATATTCCCAAAATATTTCTCAGGAATTTAATCCAAACCGGTTATGTTAAGAAGTTAGTTATTCCAGCCTCCATCACTTCTTTTAAGTATCTGAAAAGACATTTCATTGTTGCTCTTTGTCTGGAAATTACCTTTCCTCGTTCAAGCTCTTTTATTGAAAGAAGAAAATGATTTTTTATATTTTTAAAAGTACAATGATAAAGTCTCAAGCATGTGCACTCATAAATCATGTTCTGGATTTATCTTCTAAAAAATATTTGCTTCTTTTCATTCTTGGCTCGCCGTCTTTTAAAGAGAGACATCACTTTTAAATCCTGTACAAACTTATAGAATTAAACCTGTAAGTTCAAAAAATTGTTATAAGAAAGTGATACTCATGTTGTTTTGCAAAACTATCTCAGTGTTTCTCAATATCTTGAATATACTGAGAATATCACTCTCCAAATTGCTCATACTGATAAATCAATACTTCATGTATACGACAATATAAATATAAACAATTTATATAAACACATTTAAACTATAATCTCTTACATTTATAATAAAACTAAGCCTCTTTTATTAATAAGATTTGCTATGGAATCTAAAGATAATATATTTCTTGTATTCTACCAATTGAATATGGAGAATAGAGAGTTATATAAATAATACCCTAAATTAGCATATACATGTTTTATCTTCTCAAATATCGATGTCATAGTTTTCCAAAATACATTATGATCACCTTGATGTGTTGGTATAATAACTTTATGTAACAAAGAATTAACCTGCTTATCAAAAAAAACATTTATCTTTGTCGCAAAAATAGAAGGAACAATAATGACGGGTACTTCTCTTACAAAAATCGTATGTTCAGATGCTTTTACAACAGACGAAAAACTTAAGATAATAGCGCATACAGCAAAGTAATATCTTATATTCATATTTTTATTTTTCCTTACTTTTCTTAAAACAATAAACATAATGTAAATAAAATTTCATACGATTTAAATTTAATAAAATATTAAAAATCATATAATGAATTTTTCCATATAAAACAAGTGAAAATGAGGTATTATGATTATTCGTAAATTTTTATACTTTTATATATTTAAAATACTATATACTTTACATGACATATTTCTAGATAGCTTCTTAAAATATTATGCAACAATCTTCTTTTGTTTTAGCATACTTCCTCTTAGAATTGTGCAAAAAATAAAACAGAAAATTTTCATAATTTCTCTTTTTATCTTTACAGAATCCTCAACACAGCATCTCCATTACAGAAGTGGAGCTACCCTTTCTTTGACGTAATGAAAGGAATGGATTTTTTAACTGTAAGGGCTATAAAGGATGCAATCAGCACTTTCAGAAAAGCGCCAATCAAAAAACCTAATGAAGCTGTAAAAGCTGCTAACAAGGAAACTTGGGCAATATATGCCGTCCACGGTATTCCAAAAAGATAGACAACCCCAATACCACCCACAGCATTTATCACACATAATATGAGAAAATTTAGCCGCTGCCAAAATAACTCAACCATAAAACCAATAAAAAATGCAGCAAATACAAAACCAACAAGATACCCAGCCGTAGGACCCAGAAAAACACTTACCCCTCCATTTCCACTAGGTAGTACAGGCAGCCCAATAGCTATAAGTACAAGAAAAAGCAGTGATGCTAAGGCCCCTCTTTTCGCACCAAGTATAGACCCTGCTAACATTGGCCCCATAGACTGAGCTGTAATCGGAACACCAAGAGAAATGGGAAGATAAATAGCAGGAAAACTGCTTAAAACCACATAAATAGCTGCAAAGAAAGCAATATAAGTTAGATCTTTTGTATTCATTAAATCCCCCTTTACTATAAAGTACTCTATCCGATCCATATTCTTAGTGTTACCTTATAAGAACATGCTTCTAGAACTTCTAAAAATATCCTTATTATTAACCTATACGATTAGCAATATAATATACCCTCTTACCTCTGCTGTACTTCATACAGTTTATTTAGAATGGATAATAGATATCCTTTTTTACTCTTATAGTTTTCTGCTCATAGAACAACATTTTTATTCATTACAGCATAAAAAAATCAGAGAAGAGAACTCTGTCGTGCTTTCTTTTTTATCCTTTAAGCAAAACCACAACATAATCCCTCGTTTCAAGGTACAATTATCCTTTCTTTGAAGCAATCAGAGGAACAGCTTTTTTAATTGCCAATGCAACAAAAGATGCAATCAGAACTTTCAAAAAATCACCAATCAAAAAAACGAATGAACTTGTTATCGCTGCCCATAAAGGAGTCTTCGTAACATATGCCATCCATGGTATTCCCAAAAAATAGACAACCCCAATACCTCCTACAATATTTATCACACATAATGTCACAAAATTTAATCGCTTCCAAAACAACTCAACCATAAAGCCAATAAGAAATGCACCAACTGCAAAACCAATCAGATAACCAGCGGTAGGCCCTAAAAAAACACTTATTCCTCCACGCCCACCAGGTAATACAGGCAATCCAACAGCTATAAGTATAAGAAAAAGCAATGATGCTAAGAAGCCTCTTTTCGCCCCAAGTATAGACCCTGCCAACATGGGACCCATCGACTGAGCCGTAATCGGAATACCAAGAGAAATGGGGAGATAAATAGCAGGAAAACTGCTTAAAACCACGTAAATAGCTGCAAATAAAGCAATATAAGTCAAATCTTTTGTACTCATTCATGATCCCCTTACTAAGAATAATCCTATCATCATTAAATATTTTCAGCATCACCATCATAAGAACGTGCCTCAAGTGCTTCAGCAACTTCCGATGCCATCCTTATGGTTCGTATAATTAACGGTATTGCAAGGGCAGCAATATTTGTATCAAGTCCACGTGCGCGCTGTGCTTCATGCACTTCATTGAATTTTTCACTCACAAGCGGAATAAATCTAATTGCCAGAGATAAAACCATACTAAATTTTGATGGATTTATACCAAAACGTCGTAATGGTTGAACCCATGTTTCAATTACACTCACCATATCCGAAACTTTAGTCGTTAAAGACACAAGTAATGCTAAAAAAATGAGAGAAATAAAACGCACTATGACTTCAAAACCTGTAGTCCAATCTTTATAAATAACTTGAAAAACAAAGAGAAGTACTAAAAGCAATCCCATTGCTTTAAGTTGCTTTAACACATTGTTAAAAGGAACCTTAGCAACTTTGTAAAAAAGGACAACAAACAATAAAAAAACAAAAGAATAGGAACTGCTGATACCATCAATAAAGTGCTTGTACACACCGCAAGAAAGAACAGCTTAACTCCTGGTCTCAGCCTATGAATAAATGTATCTTGAGGAAGGTATAAACCAATCACGACATTTTCCTTATATATTCTTTGATCGCCACAAAAGGTACATCGTCAACAACTATTTCCCCCTTATCAAAAACCAACACTCTATCAAAATTTTTAAGAAACTCCAAATCATGGGATACAACGATCACCGTTTGTGATAATTCTTCTATCACCTGTGTAACACGGCGCTTATTTCGCAAATCAAGTAATGTTGTCGGCTCATCGAAAACAATATAGTCTGGTTTCATGGCAACAACACTAGAAATAGCAACGAGTTGTTTTTGTCCACCACTTAATAAATGAACTGCGTGATTTCTAAAAGCTTGAAGATCATAGCGCTGTAAAATTTCATCAACACGCTCCTTAATTTCTTCTTTACTCAGTTTTAGATTTTTAAGACCAAAAGATAAGTCTTCTTCCACTAATGATAAAACAATTTGATTATCGGGATTTTGAAAAACAAACCCTACTTTACGCTTTACTGCCTTTGCATCATGCTTTGTATCAAGCCCATCAACGCTTACAAAACCATAAGACGGTAATTGTAGCCCATTGATAAGACGAACAAATGTACTTTTTCCAGAACCATTCGCACCAACAATAGCAACTCTTTTTTCTGTAAGCTGTACAGTAATATCTCTTAAAACACACAACTCACCAAAGACTTGTGTCACCTTATCGAATTTTATAATCCCCAAAATTTTATTCCTATCAACCCCTTTTATCCGCTCCTTTACTGCTACAGCTTCAATTTATAGCCCAAGAGCAAAAACAAATACCATACAGGAATAATAATAACGGCCAAACTCATGTCAGGCATCTGTACAGGAATATATGTTTCAAAACAAGATACCCTTATTCCTACAATCTCAAAAAATTTTCCCATTAATCCATTCTGTCCAAAACCACTTAAAAACATAATGCAAAATAATAAAGCAAGAAAGCAAAGGCAAAAATAATTGGCGTAAGGATATAAACCAAATGCATAAATAAAATCACCTTTTTTGTTTTTATGTGCCTTTCGAAACTTCAAATGAACAATAACAATAATAGCCCAAGTTATAACTGCTGCAGCAGTTGCAAGAGCCATAATCCGCATAAAACTGTTATCAGGAACCAAAGCATTAACAACGATAATCAATGCCGTACAGATTGATGAAAAAAGGATAGCAACATAAGGGGCACGCGCAGCACTCAGTTTACTAAAAACATGTGGTGCATTTTTTTGCAATGCTAAGCTATGAAGCATACGACCATTAGAATAAATACCACTGTTGTAAACAGAAATAGCAGCCATAATGACTACAAAATTTAAAATATGACCAGCCGCAGGAATCCCTACAGTTTCGAAAATTGTAACAAAAGGACTACCGTTTTTTGCAATCCTATTCCACGGACTGATTATCATAATGACACTGATAGAACCAATGTAAAAAATGATAATTCTCCACATAACTTGACGGATAGCCGTTGGAATTGTTTTTTGTGGGTTAGATGCCTCTCCAGCAGCGATACCAACAAGCTCTGTTCCTCCAAAAGAAAACATTACTACAGAAGTTGCCAAAACCACCCCTATGGCTCCATAAGGAAAAAAACCGCCATGATCCCAAAGATAATGAATATTCGCTTGATTTCTCCCGAATCCAGTAACAATGAGAAAAATTCCCAAAATAATCATACCAATAACAGCAGCAACTTTGATCAAAGCGCAACAAAATTCAAATTCCCCGTAAAAACGAACATTAAACAAATTAACCAACGTAACAAACAAAAGAACAATGAAAGATGACTTCCAACGATCAACCAAAATCCAATGATCAAGGTAAAACCCTATCACTGTAAGTTCAGCCATACTCACAAGAATATAAAGAAACCAATAATTCCAACCTGTGATGAAACCAGCCAATTGCCCCCAATATTTATAAGCAAAAAAACTAAAAGCCCCTGAAGATGGCTCTTCTACAGACATTTCACCAAGCATTCGCATAATAAAATACATAGTAAGCCCGCCAATAAGATAAGCTAAAATAACAGATGGGCCAGCTAATTGAATTGCTTCCGTTGATCCATAAAAAAGTCCTGTCCCAATAACGCCACCCAAAGCAATCATTTGAATATGACGATTTTGAAGACTACGCTTCAATTCATTATGCTTTTCTTCAAACATTATTCCTCATTACTTTTGTTGAATTCAAACTCGGTTTTTATAGAAACAATCAAAATTTCTATGCCTCTTGTAAAAAAGCAAAACGAACGCAAACTTATTTTCTTGTCACAATGCAACTTCTTATTTTGCTATGCATTATGCAATTATTCCATTTCAATTATAGGGAAAAAATGCTTCGCCCTCTGCTCAAATTTATGATCTTCATTTTCGTTACACTAACAATTGTAATCTTTGTTATTGATAGCGTACATTCCATGAGTACATCACACTGGACGATAACCTCCTTCGATAAAATATTGGCAAATCTTCTGCAAACAGATATCTATGGACTCAACCAATCTCTACACAATATCATGCCCACTCCCCTATCCTCCATTTGCATTGCCCTTATTTGTTTACCAGTATGGTTTATTTTTGGTGCTATAGCAATAATACTTTGTGTATTGAATCACAAAAAACAAAAGCCTTTTCACAAAATATCATATACTTAAAAAAATATATTCCATTTTAATATTGAAAATTATCTTTTAAAACCCACTATACCATACACACTCAACACATTTCAGAGCTTTTCATTTTTTAAAATAGATTTTACTCATAGAAACAGGTTAAAAGACTCCTATCAAATACACACCAATCCTCATGATTGCTATGCTAAGGTATAGGCTCCTTTTCATTTATAAAAAGCAATGGGTTACTCAATGAACGTTTCGTTATTAACCTTTCGTTCAAGTCTACAAAGAAAGAACTCAATACTTGCAGTAGTTAAAAGTTATTATGATCTCTCATGTTTTACCCTATCCAAAAGCTTTTCTCTGTTTTTTAGTACTATGAATCATATACAGAAAATACTTTCTCTTATAATGGTATTCCTCCCCCTTAACTGAAATTGACTTTTTTGAAATCATGAAGGAAAATTCCGAGTCTTACAAAAATCGCCCTCCCTTATTTTGAATTAAGGAGTTAAATAAAAAAGTAGTCAACAACAGTCATTGTGAAAACATGATATTATCGAGATCCAATACTCATCCTATTTTGAAATTCAAAACACTCTTATTGAAAGATTCAAAAAAATACCTAATACTCTTCTTGATGAGACGATGGTAGCACAGCAGTTTCAGCAAAACTTCATTCTTCTAAATCTGAAAACCGCTTTGTTAAAATATTAAACTTTTTAGATATCTCATTCAAACTTTTCCATTGATCTGTCACTACACAAGAAAGCTCTTCAATAAGCCTTTCCTGGTAAGCTAATCTTGTTTCTAGTTCGACCAGTCGATTTTCATCCGACATCGTTTTTACTCCATCTAAAATAAAAAATGATTTTGATTAAATCACTCATTTATCATCATTTTATAAAAAATAAGAAGTAACTTTTCTACAAATTCTACGGGCCTTAATCTTCATAACACAAAAGTTTATGATATCTTTTATTTGCTCAATCACTTGTCCTATTCCCCCAATAATCCTACTCTCCCAATCACTTGTTCAATAAATTGTTTCCTTTCCCCATTGACGTAACAAATATTTTTATCTTGAAAAAGATGTTCTGACCTCACGGTCCATCACAAAGATGCGCTTTTATATAAACTTACGGGTCTAATGCGATCATCAATGAAAAAGCATTTGACCCTATCTAAAACACAAATACTATCCTACTCTTAACTTCCATGAAGCGTTCCTCACCCAATAAATGCGATCTCATTAAATTATTGAAAAAAATGTATACTTGCTTTTATGCATAGTTTTAGCTATTACCCTCAGATTAGTTCTATTTGCTTATTGTACAAGCATATGCCGCATTAGCTCAGTTGGAAGAGCACATCATTCGTAATGATGGGGTCGCTGGTTCGAATCCGGCATGCGGCACCATTTTATATATTTAATACATTGAAATGTATATTTTTTAACAAGCTATTTTCTGACTAACTTTTGCACTTTATACCATTTTATCTAAATTATTTTTATTTTCTTCTTATTTTTCTTTGAAGTGAATGCTCATAACTCTTTTTTCTACACGTCATAACTTTCCTTCATTTATACGGTTCAAGAAAACTTTCCTTGAATACCCAACTACAAATTTTGGTTGTTGATACCCATAAGAGCTGTATATATTCACATGCTGTGACGTAGCTATCCGCGTGTATTGAGAGGTTAGCGCCCATTTCTATTGTTGTTTTGTTTGTGATATTTTGGTTGATTGTTGACGAAATTGATGTTTTTGCAGTCTCTTTTTCTCCCCTAATGTCTACATAATGGCTTAACTTACCTCTCAACCAACTCTGCAACATCAGCTAAAGTGTAAATTTTAATAATTTGTCCTTCTTCTTGCCAACATTTTTCTCTCCATTATTTTAAAAATAACATCATAGATACTTGATCCTATTATATTGGGATTAATATGGATAACAGAAGCATATTTGTTATGAAACTCATTTTTCACTTCTGTTAGAGAGCTATCTTGTGTTTGTAACATGTGATGCAATTCAATGGGGGGCATTAGCGTCAAGAGGTGCTCTTCCTGTTTCCATTCTAGCAATGTTTGTACCCCATATTTTTTCCCCTTTTTCTTTCCAAATAACAATTTTGTTAGGATAAAACAGGCCGCTTCTCCGATAAACTTTCTTTTTCTGAATCATTTCTTTTCCTTTGTAAGATTACTTCCCACCGGAAACTTCTTGTTGATTGTCAAATTTTTCTGCTACCTGTTCTATCAAAGCGTAGCTGAGCTGTTGAACTTTTGACACTTCTTCAGCTAAAGCCACGGCGCGTTCAAGGTGGGCTTGCCTGATGTTATCGTCAAAGCCTAGATGCTCTTCTGCTGCAAAACTTTGCTGATAAGAGTGTAAGGTCTCAACATCGCCCAATAAAGCAAGAGCACCAATATGAAGCAAATCATAGTGAAATTCATGCTTTTTGCTTGTTTTTGTTTTGCTTTTCTTCCAAGGCGGTGTGCCATATCGAGAGCGAAATTTCTCAGAAAGCTCTATCTCCTTCTCTGCCCATTCTAGCGCCTCGTCAAACGCTTGCTGTAAGCAGTCAACACTCAGATTTCCAAACCCTTTGCCTCAAAATTCAATTCTAAATCTGGTAAATCTTCCATGTAGGTAGGATCAATCATCTTGCAAACAGTAGCAAGAATTCTGGTATCAATCAAAAAGGCGCTATCAAATTGCGGACAATCTTCAACAGTTTCATCGTTATAAAGAAATTGCACTTCACGATCTGACAATTGATAAATTGCCACATATCCCCCGTCGATTTTTTCTGTCGACCAGCCTAAGCTTTGTAAAAGCGCGTGCGTACTCTCCATGGTCAAGGGCGCATCTGTATCATCCGCCTCCTTTGTTGTCTCAACAGCAGCAGTTTTGGAGGCGATCGATGCTGTTCGCGGATCCAAGCTTAAAATTGGAGGGATTTTATTAGAAAACACAATCAAGTCAATAGCTTGTATGCAATTATTTTATACGAATCCACACTTTTGTATATGATTCAATTGACCCTTTTTTATCAACAATTGCCATGTATGAACAAAGCATGAAAAGCAAATCATGACACAAATCTTATAACGCATGTGAGCATTCAAAAGCAGTAATCATTCATAACAATTCAATAATACGTTTTGATCATAAAATCGATAGTTATAACGTTAAAATCGTTACAGCTCTAAAAACAACGCCTCTAAAATTGGAGCGGTTAATTTTGCTAGCTAAAATATAAAGCGACTTTGATAGGTATCCCCCAAATTGGGGTGACCTCCTTTAGAGTATAATTCTTTAAGTATTCTCTTAATATCACGCATAAATCACTCATCTCAAATTTGGATTCGTTAAGTTCTCAAACATTCTCTTGAGATCACGACTAAGCATGTTGAAACGGTTTAGTTATAAAATGACTTTCTATTGTAGTCATAAGATTATGCGTGCTTTATATCTCATTTGATAAAAGCCGGTGTTTATTGTCTTATGAGAGATTGGTTTCAAAACCAACACTTGCAAGCATAAAATCAAAAGAGCGGGTTTGTTACTAATTGCACTTATCAACGCATTTACTCTTGATTGGATTGATAGAGACCTTACAAAACGTTTGATTTATGAATAGGTTTTATCGTAAATGCTGTATTCACAGTTTCTCTCTTCATATCAAATATAACAAGAATGCTTTCCTATTTAACATTTATGCTTTTTTGGATAAGGTTTCATAATGACAATAGAGAGCTTGCAATATGATAGGTTTTGTATATAGAGGCATTTATTGTAAATTTGTATTTTTTATGCATTTCAATCTATAAAGCCGCGCTTTTAATCGACGCGGCTTTTTTAATAGGTTTAAAAAATAAAAGGCGCCCCCCATGCCTCATTATTTATTGTTTTTAATATCAACAATTTTACGTCCTCTATAAACCTCTTGATGATTTTTAATAGAGCTTATTTTGCTTTTTTATCGAGAATGGCAGTGCCATAGACTTTCCCCCAAACCTTAATCTTGTGGGAAATTTTCGCTCTATCATAAACAGAACCATAAATTTCAGCCGTGCCACTCACTCGAACATGCCCATAAACTTTCCCATAGTTACAAATATATGCAAAACCTGAAACCTGCGCATCAGCATAAATCCTTGCATAACTACAAACCCAAGCGTTATAAAAAACGTGAACATTGTTATAAATATAAACAAAAAAGCTTTTTACCTTGGCATTTCTAAAAACGCGAGCATTTTCGAAAACCATAGCTTTATCATAAATCCAGCAGTCGCCTTCGTGAGAAAGATTTTCTTCACTTTCAATATAGCCACCAAGGTCACCTGCCTTTACGTCCCCAAAATCTCTTAAAGCTCTAATTCGATATACGAAGTGATCATTTATCAATGCACAATCATTAGCAAATTCATATTTTTTTCAATTTTTTGATTTTGTGAAGAGGAAACCGGGGTGCTGGGTGCTTTTTACTGTATTGTTCATAATTAAAACCTTAACATAACTTGTTTTCAATTGACACCTTATAAAGGCGCCGGGTGTTGAAAACACGGTGTTAAGTCCGTTGTTACGCTTTTCCCCATAAGGGTATTGTATGGCGTAACCACACCCGACAAAATTATTATATATGCTAATCATAGCATAAAAGTTAGTCAGTATTTTAAAGACATGGAAAAGGTTGTTCTATTCGCTTAACATCAAGTGTTTTCATCACTTGAATATCTGTTTATCAAAATACTCATTTATTGTCAATTAATATTTTATCTTTTTTGATATTTTTTAAAACATGTTATGTATAAAAATTGTCATATTCTTATAAACAGTCTCTATTTTATTATGTACTTTGGATTCTATATTAATGGCTTGTGTAAGCGTTTTCGTTATTTGCTTCTCTATACTGAATAAAATTTACAAAGGCTCTTAGCGCCCATATTTTTAGCTTTAAAAGCATAGCTCTTTATTATAGAATGATTTTTGTGAATTATCTTTATAGGAGGTTTATCATTTACCTAGCGAGCTTTCATAAGGCACCGCGCTTTTATAGAATCAAACAGACAAATATGATAATGCGTTTTTGTTATGAGAGCCTCTAAAGAGTCTTATCAAATTTATTCACACATTATCATTATCTCTTTTTAAGAGCTTTGTCAGTTTTGTCAGTTCATTCTAGTAGCTATGTGATTTTTTTTAATGATAAAAATAAAAATTATTATATTTCAAATAGTTAGCATTTTGCGAATACAATTCACATCGACAACACAACCTATAAATACAACCAATGAAATATATTTTGGCATGCTTTATCAGTTTTCTTAACAGACGAAACTCACAATTTGAGAGAGTAGTTTCAATATAACTTATGAATAGGAAGGGGGTTCTTAAAAGCCTTAAAGCAATCCAAATAACAGTGTTTAAAAATGCAAGCCTTTTAAAGATTCTATGTAATCAACTTAACAAGAGAGGTATAGATTATGGTTATAAGCTCTATACCCCTTATGAGTTTATCATACCCATTATGTGAGCATGCCTTATAAATTCACTTCCGTTTCTCTTATTTCTAATGTTGGTAAGTTTCTCACAATTTTCATGGTCTCTAAGCTTACAGTAATGCCCCTTTGAAACAATTCTAGAGGATAAGCAGGATTGCCAATGGTCTTAACGGCATAACAATTGGCATCATTAACAATGCCACTTTTTTTATCAGTTTTTACACATTGACGTTCCATAACCCATTCAAGAGCGGGTTTACCATTGACGATATACTCATAGGCTTTAAGAGGTATATCTGTCATGATGATATTGCTATTATAAATGACAGTAGATTTATCCTTTTCCTTACTATTCTTAACTTTTGCGAATTTCATTTTTGTAACATAATAAAATTGTTCAGGATTAAAAATATCAGTCAGTTTAGGATCACCCTTTTTAAAACTCACTGGATAAGGTGCTACAGTTTCATAATTGACATGCAAGTGACCAAGTTCACGCCCTGCTTTAGTGAATTTCCAAAAATATTCAGCGGTTTTCACACAAGGGATACGAAGCAATTCTTTAGAGAGGTTATCAGCATAACGAGCACGATAATCTTCTGAATGCAAAATTCCATAAACATAATAGAAGATATAATCTTTTGTTATGATTTCACTAGGATAAGAGGCTTTAAAATGTGCTAACCCTTCATCAGTGAGTGCGTCACGCCGTTGTAAACCAACTGTTCCATCATTCTTTATAGAGCTTTCGAATAAATGAGGCTGCTTTTTATTTTTATCTTTTGAAACTGCAGACTCTTCTTAAATATAGCGTGGAAAGCATTGACCAACCTCTATTGACTCTAAATTAGGCAAAGTATTTGTCATTAAAACAGAAAAACTTTTGACTGCCGCAACTCCTGCAAGTTGTATGCCCCTATTTTCAACGGTTTGTCCTATCGGAAATATATGTGGCATTTGATAAACTCTCTCATTAAAAGAGTGATTGTAATAAAGCCACTGCATTTGTAAAAAGGCGGTAAAGACTTTGCGTAAGACAGTTATTTTCAAATTCAAAAACTTTTCCTCTTACCAATTCTTGTTTGAGACTACTACTCCAACTGATTTTATTTGCATCAGCATTTACGAAACTATCTACAGCCTTTTTACGTGTCTCACGATCAAAATGTAGATAGATATCATTAAAACACTTTACTTCACTATTATAAAAGCCAATCATATTGCTCATGTTCTTCGCTAAAGCCTCACGGCTTGAGTTATACGCCCAAGCATCACGACATGTCATAATGCCACGAGAATAAGCCTCAAACAGCTTTTTATCATTCCTTTTTTTATACCTAGTGCTAAAAATGTTTTGAAACTCTCATCACGTTGCTTTATCCAATCCCATGCTTATCTGGTGTAATAAGTTGCCAAGCTTGTTTTTCTGTAATACCACAAAGTTATACGAATGATATGGGAATGGTTGAGGCGAAAAGATTGATAATATATTGTACCTTTTTGAAAAGAAGCTAAAAAGGAAATTGCTTAGTTCATTGAAAGAAAAGATGGCATAAATGGCGCATAATTTTTTATCAATGAATATATAAAGCTATATTACCCATTTACCAAATTGCTTGCCCGTATAAATAATGAATATTGAAGGAGTCTATAATGACCGACGAAAACCAGATTGATAAAGCCACTTCACTGATTGAAGCGGCAAAACGTTCTGGAGCAGATGCTGCTGATGCTGTTATTGTTCGCTCACATTCCACAAGTATGTCGGTTCGTTTTGGAAAAGTTGAATCGACAGAATCTTCTGAAAACAACGACTTTACATTAAGGGTTTTTGTTGGCAAGAAAGCAGCAAGTGTTTCTGCTAATTTAGCAGCTTATCCAAAAGAACTTGCAGAGCGTGCTGTTGCAATGGCAAAAGCGTCTCCTGACAGTTTGTTTGAAGGTTTGGCAGATAAAGAATCTTTGGTTAAGAATCCTAAAGACCTTGATCTTTTTGATAATTTTATTCCACATAGTCATTTCCTCACAGAAGATGCTTTAAAGATAGAAGCTGCAGCTCTTGATGTTAAAGGCGTTAGCAATTCTGGCGGAGCTGCCACAGCCTATGGTCGTAGTGGATTTGTTCTTGTGACCAGTGATGGTTTTTGCGGAACTTATCACTCGAGTTATTTTTCGCGTTCCTGCAGTGCTATAGCTGGTGAAGGAACGGCAATGGAGCGGGATTATGACTATACAACTGCCCTACATTTTTCTGACTTAGAAGCAGCAGAAACTGTAGGGAAAAATGCCGGTGTTAGAGCAGTGCGACGTTTAGGAGCAATTCGTGCTGCCACTGGAAATGTTGATGTTGTCTTTGATCCGCGCACAGCTCGCGGTATTGCTGGGCATATCGCATCTATGGTGAATGGAGCATCTGTAGCTCGCAAAACAAGTCTTTTACAAAATCTCTTCGGAAAAGCAGTGATGAAATCGAATGTTAACGTGACAGATCAGCCTTTGCGATTGCGTGGAAATGCTTCTCGTCCTTTTGATGGAGAAGGTGTAGAAGGACAAACATTAAATATTATTGAAAATGGTATTTTAAAAAACTGGCTTCTTTCATCATCTTCAGCGCGTGAACTGGGACTTCAAACCAATGGTCACGGTGTACGTTCAGCATCACTGGTTCAACCATCTAGCACCAATTTTGCTATTGAACCGGGTTCAGTATCGCCTCACGATATGATAAAAAGTTTGCAAAGTGGGTTTTATGTCACAGAATTATTCGGACATGGCATTGATTTTGTTACGGGACAGTATAGCCGTGGTGCTTCTGGTTTTTGGATTGAAAATGGCGAAATTGCTTATCCCGTAAGCGAAGTAACACTAGGTTCTGATTTGATCCATATGTTGGCGCATTTAACACCTGCAAACGATCTTGATCGGCGTTATGGTACAGCAGCTCCAACGTTATTAATTGAAGGGATGACACTTGCAGGAAAATAATACGCACCATTCTTCTGATTTAAATCTTTTGCTTGATGTTTGTAGAGAAGCAGGAGATTTAGCAATGGGGTATTTTGGAGGTGCGGTGGATGTCTGGTTCAAAGAAGGCAATTCACCAGTCAGTAAAGTAGATTTTGCGGTTGATCACTTTTTGAAGGAAAAGCTTCTAAAAGCCCGCCCGAATTATGGGTGGATTTCAGAAGAAACAAAAGATGACCGGGAGCAAAACATTTATGAGCGCTACTTTGTGGTTGATCCTATTGATGGAACCCGCGGTTTTCTTGCTGGCAACACCTATTGGTGTATTTCGATTGCTATTATCGAGAATGGACGTCCAATCGTAGGTGTTGTTCAATGCCCAGCTCAAAGAGAACTCTATGCAGCTGTTATTGGTAAAGGAGCGACGTTAAATGGTAGAGAGATTCCTCTTCTTTCTTCCAAAATTAACAGAAAATATCAAATTTCGATTGATCAATCGCTCGCTCAAAAACTACCAGATGATTTTCGCAACCAAGCGCATTTTTATCCCTATATTCCCTCGCTCGCATATCGTCTTGTGCTTGTTACTCAAAATGAAATTGATATTGTGCTGGTTCGCCCAAATTGTCACGCATGGGATATTGCTGCTGCTGATCTTATTTTACAAGAATGTGGAGGATGTTTTCTATCACTTGATACATCTCTTATATCTTATGGCATGAAACCTTACCAATATGGATTTTTAATTGCTGGTAAAAATAATTGCTGTCAAAATATGATAGATGTTGTTCATCGGGCGAAGTTAGTTTAATCACATAAAAACACGCTCAAATTTCTTAATCTGGAGGCATATATGATGAAAGACGACGAAAAAAAACAATTTTTGCATCTTGTATTCGGTGGAGAGTTAAAAAATCTTAAGAGTAATCAATTTAAGAATATTAATGATTTAGATGTGGTGGGTATTTTTCCAGATTACCAATCAGCTCAAGAGGCTTGGCAAGCAAAAGCACAAAGCAGTGTGGATAACGCATTACAACGTTATTACATTATCAACTTGCAGCAGTTTCTTGACACTGAAATGGATGAGACGTAATAACCCTTGAGAATTCAATCGTTATTTACCTGGATGATATGAATGTAAGAATATTCAGTTTTTTAGGTTTAATATCAAGAAAAGTGAGAAGTTTTAGAAAAAACTGTGTTCTTTTGATCATATAATCAATATACTGTATGAAAATGTAACTTTACAGTATTTTGGTGCGGAAATTGATTATTTGCACTTTTTATGAAAGCACTTCCTTATTGAAAAACCTTAACAGTATTCTCAAAATTACAAGGTGTTTATAATCTCTCTTTCATGATCTCTTGCACTTGTATTAAAAACAGTTCATAAGTATTAAAAGTAGTTCACAAGGGGTGTTTTGAATATTTATCTTAAGAGCTTTTTAATACGTGCCAATCCTGCTTGGGATGTGCAAACAGATGTTTTTTCTAATTCAACATCAAAGAGCTTTAAACGAGAACAACTTACTCTATTTTAAGCTTTCTCTGAACATGTAAATGATATATAATACATTATCAATCAATATGTTATGTAAAAATATATTTAATAATCTTTCTTCGTCCTCAAAATGAAAAAGTTATTGCCATGCTTTCTCGTTTTACCCATTCAGGAATAAAGAGGTGATTTGCAAAAAAATAAAATGTTAAATCCATGCATCGTTTCAGTGAACTCTAACGTGTTTATTTATAATGGCCTTTTGTCGTTATTCACTTGTGAATCATAACCGCGAATACCTGTAAGATCCTCTCATTTCAAACTTCTTTATGTATGTTGAATTAATTTTTTCACTTTGCTTTACATTATCAGTGGGATTGGTACATGAATCAAATTATAGAAAAAAAGAAAAAAACGCTTCTCATGGACTGCCCTCTCCTCATGTTAAGTGCCTGTCGCAATCTCATGAGCGTGTAAATAGACCATGATCTGATAAAGAGAATGGTGGTGCCAACTTTTTATCAGCGTAAAAATGGTGGTGTTCAATGGCTTTATCAGTATACAGGATTTATCGGTATACAATTCACCCACACTGTCGTGCAATAGACTAAGGAGCTCTAAGACATGTCTCTTTAAAACAAGCCCGTGAATGTGCAACATGGTGACGCTCTGTTTTGTGTGAAGGTCATGCTCCCATTAAAGAACGTGAGAAACAAAAGCGTGAAACAATGCGATATCCTCATTATCTCAAAAACATTGCTGTAGATACTTTTGAAAGTCGTAAAGCCGAATTAAAAGGATATGGTAAAGCTGGAAATTGGTTTTCACCTTTGCGTCTTTACATTCTGCCCAAATGAGACTGTCTTCCCATTTCAGAAATTACACAAACGGATATATGCAATAGGCTTGCCCCCATATGGCGTACAAAAGCGAGAACAACAGAGAAAGCACGTGCTATCTTAAGAACGAAAAATTATCTTACATTCATAACTATCCGTGTAAAAGATGATAACGCTTAAAAATTTTCTTAAAATCTGATAAGAAATATTATAATCGTGGATACCAAAGTGTATAAAATAAGAAAAAATATTTTATGTACTCAATTATTTACTTGTCCTGCCCTATTTTGTGTACATATCTTCTCGTGGAAGAATGCCTAAGACATGGGATAAAATTGCGTTTCTACTTCCCGATATTCTTTTGCATGAGTAGAACACTTTAGTTGCCTAAAATGTGAGAGGTACTGCACTTTTCGTTAAAAGAAAAATGAATGCCATAAACAAAGTTTATAAATTATTCAAAAAAAGTTTATATAAACGTCTCAAAATAAATAAATGAGGTGATTTTAATGATGGAACTAAAAGCACACGCGGCTTTTTTAATCTATCGTATAATTGGTTTTTGTTTACGTCCTCTTATACCTTTCTATTTGTTTCTTCGTACTATTCGTGGAAAAGAAGAGCGCGGACGTCAAAAAGAACGTTTAGGAAAAAGCCTCTCAACACGACCTCAAAGCCCATTAATTTGGATACATGCGGCAAGTGTTGGAGAAACACTTGCTCTTGTTCCATTGATTAATTATATCTTATCCTTAAAAATCAATATATTATTGACAACATGTACTGTAACCTCTTCTTCTCTGGTGAAAAAACTTTTTGGTAACCGGTTAATTCATCAATATGCTCCGTTGGATTTAAATTTAGCTGTGCAGCGTTTTATAAATCATTGGAAGCCTGATTTAGCATTAACCTGTGAATCAGAGATTTGGCCTTTACGTATTAAAGAACTTGCTAGAATGCGCATTCCACAGATTTTGGTGAATGCACATATGTCGGAGCGCTCTTTTAAAGCTTGGCAAAAACACCGCATGCTCGCTAAACATATTTTTCAGCATATTGACTTAGCTATTGGTCAAAATAAAAGAGACGTAACATATTATCATGAACTTGGAGTAAAATCTGTTGCGCTTTCTGGCAATCTTAAGGCTAATGTTTTACCAATTGAAAATAAAGAATTACTTGCATATTATCGAAATGCTATTGGCAATCGTCCAGTTTGGGCAGCTGTTTCAACGCATGAAGGAGAAGAAGAAATTGCTCTTGATGTTCATAAAATTCTTAAAGAGTATTTGCCAGATTTATTAACAATTATTGTGCCCCGCCATCCTGAGCGTCTAGAAGATCTCATCAAAAAATGCAACAATCAAAATTTACATTTTATCCGTAGAAGCAGCAATATTGTTCCAGACGCAAATACAGACGTTTTGTGGGGCGATACAATTGGAGAAATGGGGCTTTTTCTACGCTTATCAAAAGCTTCTTTCGTCGGAAAGTCGTTATGTGAAAACGGTGGACATAACCCTTTAGAGTTAGCTTTTCTTGGTTCAGCTATTTTAACAGGCCCCCATTTCTCAAATTTTCAAGAGACTTTTGAACAATTCTTAACAAATAATGCAGCATATATGGTCCAAGATACAAAACAACTTACTATTCAAGTATATAAACTTTTAACAAATGAAGCATTGCGACAAGAAATAGTTGATAAAGCCTATAAAACAGCAAAAAATATGGAAGGAGCACTTGAGCGTACATTAAAAGTTCTTGAGCCATTTTTGCAGCCTCTTGTGATAGAAACAGGGTTAAATCAATATCGGAGCCAATATGCGCATTAGTACACCGCATTTTTGGTGGAAAAATAAAAGCTTTTTACGGACTTTGTTAACCCCAATTGCTTGCGGATATGGTTATTTTTCACAGCGCTTTATGTTACGAAAGCCTCCTGTGATTGATCTTCCAGTTTTGTGCATTGGAAATTTTACCTGTGGTGGTGCTGGTAAAACACCTGTTGTTATTGCTTTTGCTCAAGCTGCGAAAGAACTTGGTTTCATGCCGGGTATTGTGTCACGCGGTTATGGCGGAGCAATAAAAGGCGTGCATCTTGTCAATAAAAAACATGATAATGCACACAATGTTGGAGATGAAGCACTTTTACTCGCACAACATGCTTTTGTTGCTATATCCATTGATCGTCATGCAGCAGCACAACGACTTCAGCAAGAAGGATGTAATCTTATTTTGATGGATGATGGGTTTCAAAGCCGTCGCCTTTATATGGATTATGCATTGCTCGTTGTAGATGCAATGCGTGGTTTTGGGAATGGAGCTGTTTTTCCAGCAGGACCTTTGCGTGTACCATTAAAAACGCAGCTCTCTTTTACAGACAGTATTTTATTAATTGGTTCTCCAAGTGCGCATGATAAAATTCGTTCTCTTGCCACACCTCCTGCCCCCCCCCTCTATCATGCACGGCTTCAACCCTTAGCATCTCATGAGGTTGCTGGAAAATCATTTTTGGCATTTGCAGGCATCGGGAATCCAGATAAATTTTTTAAATCCATTAAAGAGCTTTCTGGTCATGTGGCACAAGCTTACTCTTATCCCGATCACTATTTTTTTTCCGACACAGATTTAAAAGATCTCGCACAAAAGGCTAAAATGCAAAACTTATGGCTCGCTACAACGGCTAAAGATTATGCACGGATACAAGCAAACTGTGAGCAAAAAAACTTAAAAAATCTTATCGTATTTGACGTGAAGGTTGATTTTGCTCAAAAAGATTTTTGCCATATACTGCTTGAAGAAGTCATGACTCGCTTTAGAGAGCGCAAACATCTTCTTTAAACATTGCACTTAATCATTTGTTACTTTTTCTGTGCATCTAACAGTTGCCTGAGATATGGATTGCACTCAAGTTCGCGATGGTAGGAAATTTCACAACTCGCATAGGCTTCTTGGCGATGATGATTCCAATATTTTAAATCATCGATTGGAATTTTTTGTCCACTAACAGCACAAAGAGTGTAGCTTCCATATTCTATGACTTCATATCCACTACTAGAATAATGAACTTTTGCTTCGCGTTCATTACTGGAAAACATATCTTATACTCCCTTTCTATTTTTGTGAGAGATTAGCAAGTAAAGTGCCATAAAAGACTTTATAAAGTCGAGAATAAATTAAAAAATATTTTTTCCTTGTCAAAAGAGTGTGTGGGTATCTACTTCCTGCCAAAAAGCCTTTCTATATCAGCTAATTTGAGTTCAATATAAGTGGGACGACCGTGATTACACGTTCCTGTGTTAGGCGTTTCTTCTATCTGCCGTAGCAAGGCATTCATTTCTTCAGGGCGTAAAAGACGTCCCGATCGTATGGAACCATGACAAGCCATAGTCGCTGCAACATAATCAAGCATTGCTTTTAAATTATCTGTAGTATCATATTCAGCAGCTTCATCTGCAAGATCTTTAATGAGAGCTTGTACATCAATCTCCCCCAACATAGAAGGAGTTTCACGTACAACAATTGCGCCAGGCCCAAACGGTTCTATTCCCAAACCAAACTTCTGCAAAGCCTCTTTGTGCGCTAAAAGGCATGTTGCATCTTCTTCAGAAAGTTCTACAATTTCTGGGATAAGCAGCAATTGTGAAGGGAGTGGTTTTGAATAAAGCGCATTCTTTAGAGCTTCATAAACCAATCTTTCATGAGCAGCATGCTGATCCACGATAATCAAGCTGTCTTGTGTTTGTGCGATAATATAGTTTTTATGAATTTGTGCTCTAGCAGCTCCTAATGGATAAGAGAGCTCTTCTAAGGAAGATTCCGTACTTGGAATGTACACATCACCGCTGAGTGTCTCTAAACCCTCCATGATGGGGGCAAAATTCTCTTTTAAAGCAAAAGAACCGGCTGGCTCCAATGGTTTATGAACCATTGAGGCGGCTGCAAAATAATGGGACTGTGGAGAATAAGAAGAAAATTGAGGCGTGTTTTTAACAGTATTTAATGGCTGTTGTGTTTGAAATGCAGCCAACATGGCTTCAGAACGTGTTGAAGTAGGACGAACACCCGTTTGATGCAATGCTTCACGAATGGCGCCAACGATTAAACCACGAATTAATCCAGAATCACGAAAACGTATATCTGCTTTCGCAGGATGAACATTCACATCTACATCAGCAGGCGGCAGATCAATAAAAAGAATAGACACAGGATAACGATCCCGCGGCATGACATCAGCATAAGCGCCTCGAATTGCACCCCAGAGAAATTTATCACGCACTGGACGCCCATTAACATAAGCAAATTGATGAAGGCTATTGCTGCGGTTAAAGGATGGCAAACAAGCAAACCCAGTCAAACGAACTGATTCGCGCTCAGCATTCAGTACAACACTGTTGGGAGCAAACTCTTTCCCCATAATTTGTGTAATACGTTGTAACTGCCCTTGCGTATTATTTTCCGTAGCAGGTAATTCCATAGACGTTCTATCTGGTCCTGAAAGAAAAAAACGAATATGGGGAAACGCAATTGCAATTCGTTTAACCATATCGGTTATGGCATTCATTTCAGCACGGTCTGTTTTCATAAATTTTAACCGTGCTGGAGTCACAAAAAAAAGATCACGAACTTCAACAATCGTTCCAGGATTTGCTGCAGCTGGTTTGGGGCCGACAATCTTTCCCGCCGTGACAATAATTTCAGCAGCACTCTCCGCATCTTGCGTTCGTGAAGTTAATTTCAGTTTAGCAACAGAACCAATAGAGGGCAAAGCTTCTCCTCTAAACCCAAGAAAACAAATATTGTGCACATCGTCAGTAATTTTTGAGGTACAATGGCGAGAAACGGCCAAGGTTAACTGATCTTCTGGAATACCACAGCCATTATCACTCACTTTTATAAGATTTTTTCCACCGTTCGCTGTCACAATCTCGATTCTGGTTGCTCCAGCATCAATGGCATTTTCAACAAGTTCCTTGACAACATTTGCCGGTCGCTCAATAACTTCACCAGCAGCAATTTGATTAATAATATTTTCACTGAGATGGCGTATAATCATCATAAATTCTAATGGGATTCTTGCAAATTATATACAAATTCTGGTGCATGATAGCATTATTTGTGCAACATTCAAGAACGAGAGTTGTGGAAGAAGTGTTATTTTCAAAGTCAAAATATATTGATTATTCAAAGAATGGTTCAAGACTCTTTCTTTATTTTAATGCTCTCATTTCAGTATCATCATATAAATTGTATGAGCTTATTATTTATAAAATTAGAAGAGAACTGTTTTTATTGCTTTAAAACAGCTTGCACCCATCAATTATCTGAGCAAAAAAAGAAATGAAACAAAAATGGAAGGCAAAACACATATGGCGCATGTAAGCGGTATTTTGGCAGATAGTGATATCCAAGCTTTGATTGACAATGGCATTCTTAAGGCTTCTTGGCCATTTGAGACAAGTCAAATACAGCCTGCAAGTCTTGATCTTCGTTTGGGAGACAAAGCTTATCGTATTCGTGCTTCCTTTATGCCAGGAGCAGATGTAAAAGTTTTCGATAAACTCGAACGATTGAAGTTACACGAATTTGATTTGCAAGATGGCGCAGTCTTAGAAACAGGTTGCGTTTATATTGTTCCTCTTTTGGAAAATTTGGCTTTACCAGAAATTTTAGCCGCAGTTGCCAATCCTAAAAGCTCTACCGGACGGTTAGATATTTTTACACGTGTTATTACTGACAATGCTCAAGAGTTTGATAAAGTTTGTGCTGGTTATCATGGTCCACTTTATCTTGAAATTAGTCCACGGACATTTCCGATTTTGGTGCGTACCGGTTCACGTTTATCTCAACTTCGGTTTCGCAAGGGATGCAGTTATCTAAATGAAACGGATCTGTATGCTTTGCATACAAATGAAACACTAATATCAGATGATCTTCCTAATATTAGCGCAGGTGGTATTGGGCTTTCCATTAATTTGAAGGGGGACGAAAATGGGCTTGTAGGCTATCGTGGTAAACGTCATGCAAGTGTGATTGATATTGATAAACGTGCAGCTTTTCATGTTCTAGATTTTTGGGAACCTCTTTTTGACCGTGATCAAAGAGAACTGATTCTTGATCCTGATGAATTTTATATTTTAGTTTCGCGAGAGTCGATCCATGTCCCCCCGCTTTATGCCGCTGAAATGACACCCTTTGACCCCCTCGTTGGTGAATTTAGAGTGCATTATGCAGGTTTTTTTGATCCAGGATTTGGGCATATGGAAACAGGCGGGAAAGGAGCAAAAGCCGTTTTAGAAGTGCGCAGCCATGAAGTGCCATTTATTTTGGAGCATGGTCAAATGATTGGACGTTTAATGTATGAACACATGCTTCATCAGCCGTTAACACTTTATGGATATAAAGCCGGATCGCATTATCAAGCACAAGAGTTAAAGTTATCCAAGCATTTTAAATAATTGCGAATCATAGGCTCTGACAAACTCTGTGTGAGAAGAATGTTTGAATGAAAGAAATTCTTCGGTTTTGTACACAACGTTATAGACCGTCAATGTATTCTTTTCGCAAACTAAAGATGTAAAATCCCTTACCACTAAGCCGCTCTATTTTTAGAAATTTAAATGAACATCCTCTTCATTTTTTCCTTTATAAAAGTAATAAGCCAATAAAGGCATTATACACACAATTAGATAATAAATAATCCAAAATGAGTTTTATTTTTTCTATACCCTCATATTTAAAATTTATTTAAACGCTCCATATGAAAACAAGAAATATGTAGTTTGATCAATTTTAGTTAACAGAAAACATGCAAGAAAAAATATTTCCAAATACATATGACAAATTCATTTTATTCTATGAATATTTTTTTATCTTTGTTGGAGGGGCTCAATCATAAGCTGTATAACTTTTAATGTGATGTCTCTTTAAATTCATAGAGAGTATATCGCTTTAAAATAGAAACAGATAGTTCAAACAATATCTTACGAAATCACTGCTTATAAAAAACTATCATGTCTTTATTTTTGCTGTTTGGTTACCATAATACCCCATGTGTTTATGAGTTATTGATTAATAACTGAGCACCATAGGATTTTAACCTAAAAAAATAGCAACAAAAATATTGTTTTCATTTAATGTGTTTTTTTTGGAATGTGTTTTTTTTGAGTTGCAATCTTAATTGCCTGCATTTACTGAATAGAGAGCATTTTGGAGATGTCTAAATAGAAGGCATGCGGGGCTATTGGTTTTAGGATATTTTTGCTTTTTATTTAGGAAGATGGTACCATTATGATTATTTCCTCAACATTTGATTACCGCAAAGCAGCAAAACGTCGGCTACCTCCTTTTCTTTTTCACTATATCGATGGAGGGGCCTATGCTGAGGAAACATTGCGACGTAATGGTACAGATCTTCAAGCTCTTGCATTGCGTCAAAGGATTCTAAAGCAGATTGGTGAAGTTGATCTTTCAACCAAACTTTTTGACAAAACACTTGATTTACCGATTGTGCTCTCACCTGTTGGGTTAACAGGCATGTATGCGCATCGTGGTGAAGTAAAAGCCGCACGAGCAGCTGTTGCAAAAGGTATTCCTTTTACCCTCTCCTCAGTTTCAGTTTGTTCTATTGCAGAGGTGCACAAAGCAGTTGGAAATGCGTTTTGGTTTCAGCTCTACGTTCTTAAAGATCGTGGATTTATGCGCGATGCATTAGAGCGCTCTTGGGCCTCTGGTGTGCGAACCTTGGTTTTCACAGTTGATATGCCGGTTCCTGGTGCACGTTATCGTGATGCCCATTCGGGAATGTCTGGACCTTATGCTCAGTTGCGCCGTATTTTACAAGCTTTTACTCATCCACATTGGGCTTGGAATGTTGGTCTTATGGGACGCCCACATGACCTTGGGAATGTTTCTGCCTATCTCAAAAAGAAAATTGCACTAGATGATTATGTTGGTTGGCTTGGTGCAAATTTTGATCCATCAATTGGCTGGCGTGACCTACAGTGGATTCGGGACTTTTGGAAAGGAAAAATGATTTTAAAAGGCATTCTTGATCCAGAAGATGCGCGAGAAGCCGTAAAATTTGGCGCTGATGGTATTGTTGTTTCTAACCATGGAGGGCGTCAGCTTGATGGTGTATTATCCACTGCACGAGCGTTACCCGCAATTGCAGAAGCCGTAAAAGGTGATTTGACCATTTTAGCAGATTCCGGTGTTCGTTCTGGCCTTGATGTTGTACGCATGATTGCACAAGGTGCCGATGCCGTTATGATTGGTCGTGCTTTTGTTTATGCGCTTGCCGCAGCAGGTGAGAAAGGTGTTGCGCACCTTCTTGATCTCTTTGCCAAGGAAATGCGCGTTGCCATGACATTAACTGGTGTACGCACAATTAAAGAGATCACACGTGAGAGTTTAGTGAATACAGATGCTTTTAAAGAATGAATAAATGTATCTTGTTTTACCGTTCTGGCACAAGAGAAATGCGCCCATTGAAGGCTGTAGAAGCTAGGTTCAATGCTCTATATTTCTTACTTTTTTCAACATTTTCAATTGTTTGTACTCTTTTTAGCTCATATTTATAATGCTTTAAGTTGACAGGTGTCTTTGAATTCACTCTCATATTTTTATATATTATCTCATCATTAAAATAGCTTTTGTTATACTTTCTTCGTTATTGTATTATTTGCTAGAATATCCAATTGACCTCCATGACAGATTGGCTTACCCAGTGCTTTTAAAGAGAAGATTTATATAGTCTTTTGTTTTATAAAGATAAATGATCACTTTACATGTTCAATGAGAAGCGCAAATACCATAAGAGTATTTTATTTAAAATCTTTTTATCATGAAACGATAAAATCCGCTGTCATCATAAATTCGGTCAGTATGCGAATAAAACAATTTTAAAAGAAGGAAAAAACCTCTTATAAGCCGTCTTCAATACAGAAATTGTCAGCCTGATATGAGCTAAAAAATATATTAAGGAGTGAAAAAAATGATAGCATGGGTCGTACTTCACACCAATAAGCATAGTGGTGTGCAATCGGTTTTATATTATGCGCTTAATAAAAATCATTGTAAAGCAGACTTTAAAATAACGAAAGAGATTTGCTTTTTACGTAGCCAAATTAGAAAGAATAACGACACTTTCTATACTGTTTTTCTGTTTATTTTCTCTTATAATTGAAACCTATAGTTCCAGAAATATTCGCTGTTTCAATGTTGTGAGATCCTCTCATTTCAGACCTCTTTATGTTAAAACAATTTTATTCACTTACTTGTACGCCATAAGCAGAGGTGGCGTAGAGATAAAAATTATAAAAGAAAGGAAGAAAAATGCCTCCTATGAACCGCCTTAATGCAAAGGCTGTTGCAACAGCATGAGCCGGTCAATAGAATAACAGCTCCAGCTTGTATCTTCAGAAGCATAAAGATGGTGGTGCTTAATGATTTCATCATTATACAACTCACTCCACACCGTCAGGAAATGGGCTTAGGAGTACTACGAGGTGTCTCTTCCAAACAGCACTTAAACTACACTCTAGATTTTTGATATATCTTTAGGTGTTGCATATATGTACAGAAACAAGAAATTGCATCATTCATAATACAAAAATACTTTCCATGATTTTTGGTGGTAAAAAAATGACTCTTTTTTAAACCAAAGGACCGCTCCATAATAAGACTATGACTGAAAAAGCAAGCCAGAATAATTCCTCTTACCTTATCGAGTCAGAAGGAGAATTTCTGAAAGTTTCAAGCTATGACCGCAGTTTATAGAGACGTATTACTGTCTCGCCATAAAAACGTTCATCATCAAGGAAAAATAGATTAGGTAAATGAATCATTGCCTCTTTCTTTTCTTCAAGCACAAAAAGTGCATCAGCTTTTGCCCACCCACCTCTTAGAGCCTCTACAAAAGCACGCTCTCCCAAACAATGCCCATAGGGAGGATCCACAAAAATAACATCAAATGGAAGCATTGTCCCAATATTGCCAAGCTTCGTTGCATCACGACGCAAAATACGGCCAATTGACTGCAAATCAAAAGCTTCAATATTTTTTTGAAGAACTCCACGTCCTTCCACTGAATTTTCAACAAAAACAGCAGCTTTTGCACCACGTGATAAAGCTTCTATGCCTAAAGCACCAGTCCCAGCAAAAAGATCAAGAATACGTTTATTGACCCAAAATTGTTGTTCTCGACTGGTAAGAATATTAAAAAGACTTTCGCGTACGCGATCACTTGTGGGACGAACAGACTGCCCCACGGGCGCAAACAAAGTGCGCCCTGCAAATTTACCGCCAACGATCCGCACAAGAACCTCCAAATCGTTTCGACTTTTTTGTATCATCTCTATACGCTTTAGATTTTTTTAGGGCACCATCAAATGATTTCACTCTTCGTTTATACTCAAAAGACCGCTCATTATGATGGCCTTTCATCATCTTTTCTTCTTTCTTGAAAAAACGATCCTTCCTCTCAGAAATATGCCCTTCATCGCAAGAAATCTTGCCACGTTTTTTATCAAAACGACCGCCTCTATCTTTCCGTAACTGAGAGTCTGATGATTTTTTCTTACCTCCATGAAAAGATTTTTTATGCCCTAAATCACTCTTTTTATCATGAGGCCCCCCCCCCACTAGAGAAAGATTTTTCACGTGCACTTTGTGGACGTGCGCCAGGTGCCATCCAAACATTAGAGCGGCGAGAACGAAGCAAAGGACGCTTTGCTTTTCCATCTTCACTTTGATCCTTGCGCATAAGTTTTTCACCCGTTTTTTCTTGAACGCGCTTTGCAAAACCGCCCTTCTGTTTACGCTGTGCACCTCCCCCACTTGAAAAAATCCAACCATCCTTTGCAATAGAAGAATCTTTATCACTTCTTTTTTCTGCAATAACCTTAGAATTTGAAAAAGGCTTTAAAATTGGAGAATCAAAATCTGCATTGGCTTGCATAATTAAACGCTCACCCAATTGCTCACGTAACATGCGCCCTTTTATTTCACGAACCGCCCCTTCTTCCAAATCAGAGAGTTGAAACGGACCATAAGACACACGAATTAAACGATTCACTGATAATCCCAATGCGCCCAAAACCTTCTTTATTTCACGATTTTTTCCTTCACGTAAAGCAACAGAAAGCCATATATTTGTGCCTTGTTCACGTTCAATTGATGCTTCAATCGAACCATAAAAAATACCATCAACTGCTATACCATTTTTAAGGTTATCAAGCGCACTCTGTTTTACACGTCCATGAGCACGAACCCTATATTTGCGCACCCACCCCGTTAATGGAAGCTCTAAGACACGTGCTAAACCACCATCATTGGTTAACAATAAAAGCCCTTCCGTATTAATATCAAGTCTCCCAACAGAAAGAACTCGAGGCATTTCTTTGGGCAAATTGCTAAATACTGTTGGTCTGTCTTCAGGGTCACGGTTCGTGGTAACAAGCCCTGCCGGCTTGTGATAAAGCCATAATCGTGTTCGTTCCGTAGGAGATAAAGGTTTTCCATCAACTTTAATAACATCAGAGCGCGTAACATTAAAAGCAGGTGTCGCTACAACTTTACCATTCACAACAATACGACCTGCAAAAATCATCATTTCTGCATCACGACGCGACGCAACACCAGCACGCGCTAACCTCTTGGCAATCCGCTCACTTTCACTGTTTTCATTCATTTGCTCTTTACACTAACCTCTTCTACTACATTTGGCAAGTCATCTACCCGTAATAGCATTTATCTTGAAAAAGGGGAGTAACACAATCATTTATCATTTTCTATCCTTTAGCAATCACAATGTATCGATTTACTGATAAATCAATTTTAAACATTTTAAAAATGCTGCTTCTTCGTTATAAATGCATTCATTTATCGCATTCCTTTCTATAGAAAAACCTTTTGGTTCCCTACACTTTGAGTGAAAAAATTCTATGACTTTAACTCCTATGGAAATAGCCCTCGAAGAAGCACAATGGGCCAGCAAAAAAAATGAAGTACCGGTAGGCGCCGTTATCACACACGGTCAAACAATCATTGCACGCGCTGGCAACTACATAAAAGCCGCCCATGACCCGACAGGACATGCAGAAATGCGTGTCATTCGTATAGCCTGCGAAATATTCCAAAGCGAAAGACTAACCGATTGCGACCTTTATGTAACGCTTGAACCTTGTGCTATGTGCGCTTCTGCCATTTCATTCGCACGCATACGACGCCTTTACTATGCAACAAATGATCCCAAAGGAGGCGCCATTGAACACGGACCACGCCTTTATCAGCAACCAACTTGCCATCACAAGCCTGACGTTTATTCTGGTTTCAAGGAAAAAGAAGCTGCCCAACTTCTCAAAGATTTTTTTACACAAAAGCGACGTTAAAAATAACCCCTCTTCTTATTTAGACAACATATTGATTAATAATCATAATTTGTCGTTATTCACTTTGAATTATAACCTGTAAATATTGTAAGATATTCCCTTTAAAATCTCTTTCTATTGAGCCCATTTTATGCACTTGGCTTTACACTATCAGTGAAATTGGTACGAAGATAAAAATAAGAGAAGAAAGGAGAAAAAATGCCACTCATAAACTGCCTTCATGCAAAAACTGTCAAAATCTCATGAGCGCGTAAATAGACCATGAGTTAGTAAAGAGAATGATGATGCCAACTTTTCGCCTTGATCAGTATGAAAATGACGGTACACAATGGCTTTATCAGTATACAGGATTTATCGGTATACAATTCACGGACGATACCACACAATGCGCTTAAAAAGCTAAGAGATGTCTCTTTAAAACAAGCACGTAAACGTGCAAAATGGTAGCGTTCTATTTTGCGTGAGAGTCGTCATCCCATTAAAGAACGTGAAAAACAAAAGCTTGAGGCAATACATAATCTTCATAATCTCAAAGACATTACTGTAGAAACTCTTGAAAGTCGTAAAACCGAATTAAAAAGAGTTGGTAAGGCTGGCGGCTGGTTTTTACCTTTACAATTTCATGTACTCCTCAAATGAAGCTGTGTTCCCATTTCAAAAATCATACAAAAAGATATATGCGATACGTTTGTTCCTATATGGCATACAAAAACTTTAATAGCAGGGAAAGCCCTGTTCATCTTAAATTTTGTTTCAAACATGCAGCTGCAATTGCGCACCACCATCTTCACGCTTATGAAGGTACAAGCCGATACTATCATTATATTGACCAGCACTCCATGTTGCGACAGCCCTTGCATGAAGACGGTTCATGAGAGGCATTTTCCCTTCTTTCTTTTCTTATTTTTACCCTCATGCCAATTCTGCCGATAGTATAAAGTCAAGTAAACAAAATTGATTCAAAGTAAAGTGGTTTAAAATGAGAGAATCTTATGGGTATTTGGGGTTATAAGTCAAGGAGAGAAACGATAAAGTCATTATAAATCAATACACTACCTTGGTATTGGAAGTTGATTGACAAGCAGTAAAAAAAGCACGTGTTCTCCTCATTACTCCCCCTCTACACGCTATCAGACTTCTTTTAAAAGCTACCAAATCCCTTTACCAATACCCACTTTCGAAGCACTGTTTACACTCTTTTAACGTTTCTCTTTACCTTGTTTATCAGCAGGTGCTATTTTCGCCGGTTGACGATAACTTAAAGGCGGCTCAGTGAGATATCGACGATACTTCGCACTTCCAACTTGCGCTCTTTGACGACGTAAATATTCCTGTCTCTGTTTCTCATTTAACCGCGAAACACTTTGCGCATTAGAGCGCTTATTAACTTGTGACTCTTCTTGAGCAAGGCCCCCCCCTTTACCATGAGTATGATATTGCTTTCGTGTTGTCATTTTACCAAGAGAATTATCCTTTGCCACCTCTTGCTGAGGCCGTGGCAAAACGAGATGTGAACCAGGTTTCACCTCCACAAGCTTTGGATGATCTTTCATAACAATTTGGCTGTTATTATTTTTTGGTGTTAACGAAGCAATGTTCGCAATATCTTCAAAAAACTGTAAAGAAACCGTCTTCCCAGTACCATAGGTAGGAGCAGATAAATTGCATCCCGTCAAAACAACACACAGAATTAAACTACCGACTGATAATATTTTTATTTCGCGTTTTCTCACTGCTTACCCCATTTCTCTCAGCAAATAGCCGATTGATATTCCAGCAATTTAGAAGGGGCAAACTCCATACTTAAGCCCCCCTATAGAAAAAATAATGATTTTCTTTTATGGCATAAAAAGTCCTATGTATCAATGAAAGAATTCAAATGAAAACAACGCTGTTTACAGCCTGCACTTTTTCCTCCATTTTAAATCCTTCCAAGCTCCTGTAATTCTCGTAAAGCAGCTGCATCACGCGCAGACACATCAGGATAAGCTGGATCACTCCCAACATCTTGTGTATAACGCCATGATCGAGCACATTTTTTACCCGAAGCTTTCTCTGGATATACACCAACGCCCTCCACATCGCTTAAAATAAAAGCATCTGGAGGTGGTATCTCTTTCTTTATTGTAAGAGCACTGGTGATGCAAATTTCTGCCATATCCAAGTTTTCCAAGGCTTCCCGTAAATCTGGATTAGAAATAAAAACAATAGGTGCTGCTTCTAAAGATGAACCAATATGCTTTTCAGCGCGTTCAAGTTCTAAAGCACCCGTCACAACTTTACGGACTTGGCGAACTTTTTTCCAACGTTCAGCTAAAGCTTCATTTTGCCATTCCTCTCGCACAGGACGAAACTGCTCCAAATGGACTGAACCACTTTCTGGGTAACGCTCTAACCAGGCTTCTTCCATTGTAAAAGGCAACATAGGAGCAAGCCACGTTACCATTCGCGTGAAAATCTCACGGACAACCTGCAAAGAAGCTTTCCGTTTTTCTGATGAAGGGGCATCACAATAAAGAGAATCTTTACGGATATCAAAATAGAACGCTGATAACTCAATAATCGAAAAATCTAACAATGCACGCATAATCTTCTTAAAATCAAACGCATTATAAGCCTGATTAATCAATTGATCGAGTTCAAAAAGCCGGTGCAATATAAATTTTTCAAGATCCGGTAGTGCGCGATAAGATACTTCTTCCCCTTCGTCATATGCTAAAGTTCCAAGCATCCAACGAATTGCATTGCGTAATTTTCGATAGGAATCCACATTTGTTTGAAGAACTCTTTTCCCTAAACGCTGATCTTCCCAATAATCCGTTGTCATCACCCAGAGACGAAAAATATCAGCACCAGATGTTTTTATAATCTCTTGTGGAACAACTGTATTCCCCAAGGATTTAGACATTTTTTTGCCATTTTCATCCAGAGTAAAACCGTGTGTAATCACCGTCTTATATGGAGAACAAGCGCGCGTACCACAGCTTTCTAAAAGAGAAGATTGGAACCACCCGCGATGTTGATCAGACCCTTCAAAATAAACATCGGCAGGCCATTTCAAATCATCTCGATCTTCTAATACAAAACTATGGCTCGCTCCAGAATCAAACCAAACATCAAGAATATCATATACCTGAACCCAAGGCTCATATGCACGTTCTCCTAAAAAACGCTCACGTGCTCCTTCAGCAAACCACGCATCAGCTCCTTCTTTTTCAAAAGCCTGCAAAATACGCTCATTGACTCGCTCATCTTTCAAAATAACGCCATCTTCATCAGCAAAAATACAAATCGGAACTCCCCAAGACCGTTGGCGAGAAAGAACCCAATCAGGACGATCTGTGATCATAGAAGCCAAACGGTTTTGACCAGAAGAAGGAACAAAACGTGTCATCGCAACAGCTTTTAAAGCACGACTACGTAAAGTTGAGCCATCCCCCAGATCTTTATCCATTGAAATAAACCACTGCGGTGTGTTACGGAAAATGACTGGCTTTTTTGAACGCCAACTATGAGGATAGGAATGCTTTAAACGACCACGCGCAAATAATCGATCCGCTTTAATTAAAGCGTTAATAACCTCCCTATTGGCATCACCCATTTTTCCATTATCATCAATAATGCGTGCTGGTCCCCCTTCACGATCTGGCCCAAAACCAGGAACATCTTTTGTATAAAAACCAGCATCATCAACGGGAAATGGTATCGAAAAATCAATCCCCGCCTGCTCTAAAAGCGGCTTATAAGCATTCCAAATCTCAAAATCCTCACGCCCATGGCTTGGCGCCGTATGAACAAAACCAGTACCAGCACTGTCTGTTACGTGTGAACCATCAAGTAGTGCAATCTTATAATGATAACCTCCAGCTAAACCTTTGAGTGGATGAGAAAGAACCATCGTTTTCAGTTCTTCAACAGAAACCGCACGCAAACGCTTTAAAACAAGTTTTGCTTTTTCTGCACAACTCATGGCTAAGACATCAGCAAAAAGAAGTTTCTCTCCAGCTTGAGGACCAAAATCATTTTCTGCACTTTCCACTTCATAAACACCATAAGCAATCTGTGAAGAATAACTCACTGCACGGTTACTAGGAATTGTCCACGGAGTCGTTGTCCAAATGATAATAAAGGCATTCTGTAAATCGCTCGAATCTGCCTCAAGAACTGGAAACTTAACCCATATAACCTCCGATTCATGATCATGATATTCAATTTCTGCTTCAGCTAAAGCCGTACGCTCAACAACAGACCACATGACAGGTTTTGAACCACAATAAACCTGATCGGACATAACAAATTTCATCAATTCGCTGGCAATACGCGCCTCTGCATGAAAAGCCATTGTCGTATAGGGCGTGTTAAAATCTCCCACAACACCAAGGCGTTTAAACTCTTCACTTTGAACAGTTATCCAATGTTGTGCAAATTCACGGCATTCTTGACGAAATTCATTAAGAGGAACATCATCTTTATTTTTTCCCTGCGCACGGTATTTTTCTTCAATCTTCCATTCAATCGGAAGCCCATGGCAGTCCCAACCGGGAACATAATTTGCATTAAAACCACGCATTTGAAATGAACGAATAATCACATCCTTTAGAACTTTGTTCAAGGCATGACCAATATGAATATGGCCATTGGCATAAGGGGGACCATCATGAAGAATGTAAAGTGGACGCTCTTTAGCTTGCTGGCGCAATTTGGCATAAAGCCCCATCTTTTCCCACCGAGCCATCAATTCAAGCTCTTTTTGCGGCAACCCCGCACGCATGGGAAAATTTGTTTGTGGAAGATAAAGAGTTTTTGAATAATCTATTGTTTCATTTTTCACAGTCATTGTGAAATATTCCTGTCCACTTTTACGATTTCATTTTTGCATAACTTCCCTGAACCCTGCAACTTTGTTTTTTTATTTATAGGGAAAACCAAACTCATCATTCGTATTAAGCAGCGATCAAGAAAATATATCATCATATTTTATGGGCTTTATCATGAAACACTAAAGAAAGGAAACCCAAAAATGATTCCTTTTAAAAATAGAGGCTCCACCCATGGTGAAGCCTCTTAAAAAAATTTAACGATATCCTCAATTAAAACTTATATGCTACGCCAACGCGGAAATCATTGGTTTTGTAACTCATTTCAAGTTTTTCCTTAGCAAAGTTCTTCTTCCCAAAATCGGAGTAGCGGTATTCAGCACGCACAACAACATTGTCCAGCATCGCAAAGTCAACACCACCACCAAGGGTGTAACCAATCATCGTCTTTATTTCATTGGTTAAATCCTTAGAAGAAATCTCGCTTCTGCTTTCACTCTTAACCGATACCGATACGGTATCTTGAAGCTGCGTATAAGCAATACCACCAGCAACATAAGGCATAAAGCGATCAGCGACAAAACCGATACGAACCCGTGTGGCACCAGCCCAATTTTGCTTTAAAGTATGGTCTAAAGCTTCAACTTCTTCCTCGAGACCAAGTTCAGAAACTGCCTTCTTTATTTCTTCTATAGCATAAACACCAGCATCATTCTTATACACATTCTGTGTACCATGTCCAGAAGAACCCAATGCAACATGTGGATGAGCTTTACTACCCTGCCCACCAGAATAACCAGGATGACCAGGACCATGTGGATTAACAGCACCACCCCCGTAATGACCACCACGATATCGACCCCCATGAGAATGACCGTGCCCATGATTCCCACTTGCCCCACCGGAACTACCTTGTTCTGAGCTAGATGATCCTGATACTTTTGCTGCTGATTCCGTTGACGCTTGTTTTTTCCCAGCTTGTTCTGATTGTTCATGTGCTGAATCTGATAAAGTTAAGGACGAAGCTCCTTGCCCGGCTGGTTTTTCTTCCGATTCTGCTAATCTTGCAAGCACTAATGGCTGTCTCTTTACTTGTATCTCTTGTGCTGCTTTTGGCGCTGCTGCTACCCTTCCTGTTCCTTGTACTGCCCCTGAAACCGAACTCACAGGCGCTGGTTTTGCAGATGCTGGTGTTCCTGCTCCTGGACCCCCTGCTGTTCCGGCTGGTTTTGTAGCGGCTGGCTTCGCAGGTGCTGGTGAAGTAGGAGTAAGTTCTGCTGATCTACGAGATCTTGCTACGATACCATCCACTGAAAAACTGTCAGGTACACCGATTGTTATGGTCTTTGTGTGCTTTTGACCAGACCATGTTAAATCTGTATCAATACCAAAAACAAAGTTATCACCAAGGTCAATATTGGAACCTGCATAAAAACCACCTTCAAACCCTGAAAGCTTAGGTGATAAATCTTTGCTCAGTGGTATAACCTTCTCTTCACCGGCAAGCCCCATGTCAGTTTTACTTGAAAAACCTCCAGCTTGGACACCAAAGTAAAAACCTGTCCATGTAAAAGCAGGTGCGACAAAAGCTGATGAAGAAACTGGTGCTGGTTTATGAGGAACCATGACATCCGCTGCATGAACCGCAGAAGCTGAAATCAAAGCAAAAATAGATGTTGTTATTAACCGTTTAGTGTTCATAAAAAAATCTCCAAATATCCAAAACGAATTGTATATAGTGTATCTATTTTGAAATATCTGTAGCAAAAATATCACATTCACAAAAAAAATAAAGGCCCCGTCTTTGACGGGGCCTGTCAGCAACTTAATTTCGTATTAACCGCTCAGCTTTGCCTGGAGCAGGCTTTGCACGAAATTAAAATACTTAAATTAGAGTTTGTAAGCGACGCCAACACGGAAGTCATTGGTTTTGTAATGAAATTCCTGTGTATCATCTACGACTTTCTTTTTACCAAAGTCTGAGTAACGATATTCCGCACGCAACAGAATATTATCTGTTACCGCAAAATCAACACCTCCACCAATGGTAAAACCAACCATTGTCTTACTGCGATCAGCAACATTTCCACCCTGAAGCAAAGTTACAGCAACTGTGCTTTTATCACCCTCTTTAGTGACCACCTTAGCAGCATTAGTTCTGGTTCCTCTTTTTCCTGAAATCGAATGAATCCCCTGCACTTGCGTATAGGCGATACCACCTGCGACGTAAGGCATAATGCGATCAACAGAAGAAAGACCAAGACGTATGCGTGTAGCACCAGACCACTTCTCTTTGTAAGTATAACTGTCTGTTATCGTGTCGCCGATTGCAAAAGCGCTTGCTTTTTCACCTTGTTTAAATACTCTGCCATCTGCGTCCGCCGTTAATTTAAGGGACTTATTAATAGCGTCAACATTCTTGTCACCTAGCTCTCTCTCTCCAAGCTCTTTTGTTTCTTTACGACCAGCCCAAACAGCATCTGTTTCAACACCTAAAATAAGCCCACTTCCGAGATCAATATTGGAACCCAGATAAACACCACCCATAAAACCTGAAGGGTTTGGCGTACACTCTTTTGTGAAAGTATCTTCACCAAATGCTGGATCTTTTATCTTGGTCTTGCTTGAAAAATTTCCCACCTGGCCACCGAAGTAGAAACCAGTCCAAGAAAATGTAGGGGCAGTAATAACCGCTGGTGCTGCTTCCCGATGAAAAATGACAACATCTGCAGCCTGCGCAGCAAAAGCTGAAATTAAAGCGATTATAAAAGCCGTCATTAAAGATTTTATATTCATAATTTTGCTCCTTTTAATAATCACTCGACCTTAGACACTTATGCAAAGAAAATATATAGTAAAAATGACACAGTCATAAGAAATATCAGGAAAATCATTCATTTTAAAAGTTATTTATTTTTAGAGGTTGAAAACGAATACTTATTTGGATAGAATATGAAAGAATAAAAAAGCCCCATCTAAAGACAGGGATTTTTACAATTTATCTTACATGTACAATTTAAACTTGCACGTAATAAGAGTGCGCTTTGTACTCAATTAAAACTTGTAAGCTACATCAACGCAGAAATCATTGGTTTTGAAATTATATTTTTCATTGTCTGTAAAAAATTTCTTTTTACCATAATCTGAGAAACGATATTCCACACGCAACAGAACATTGTCAGTCATTGCAAAATCAATACCACCACCAATGCCAACCATTGTTGCTGTTTCATACAATGTAGTTTTAGCAATTTTAGTTACAGCATTAGCACTCTCTTTATTTCCTTCTCCATAAGTAGCCTCTACCTGTGTATAGGCAACACCCCCAACAACATAAGGCATAATGCATTCAAGAAGTAACTAAACCGATACGCACGCGCGTAGCACCAGCCCATTTCTGTTTAAAACCAACAGCTTTGTATTCACTCACACTGGCGCTACCAAACGCAGCTGGAACGCCTGCACTCTTAACGAGTGTAACAGCATCTGTTTCACTTCCTTCCGTATCAGTTCCTGTTTCTGCTCCAGTACCACCTGCAGAATCATCTGTTATAGCAATTACTTTTACACCTTTTTTCCAGACCAGATCATATCTGTTTCAACACCAAAAACAAGATCATTTCCAATATAAAAATTGGATCCTGCATAAATACCACCAATAAAACCTGAAAGTTTAGGCTTCGAGCCTTTAAAAACTAAAGCATCTTGATCCTTATCTTTAAAGCCAAATTTACCTAAAGAACCACCAATCGGAGCACCAAGATAGAAACCTGCCCAAGAAAATGCAGGGGCAATAATAACCTCTGACGCTGTTTCCTGATAAGGAATGACCACGTCTGCAGCCTGTACTGCGGACGCTGAAACCAAAGCAATAACTGAGATTGTTATTAAAGATTTTATATTCATAAATTTTGTCCCTTATTAATTATGACGCAATACTGTACATCTATAAAAAAATCTGTAGTAAAAATGATACAAGCATAAGAAATATCAGAAAAATCACGCATTTTAGAAGTTATTTATTTTTAGAGGTTGAAAACAAATACTTATTTGGATGAAACATGAAAAAATAAAAAAGCCCCATCTAAAGACAGGGCTTTTTGTAATTTATTTTACATGTATAATTTAAGCTTACACATAATAAGAATGCGCTTTGTACTCAATTAAAACTTGTAAGCGACACCGACACGGAAGTCATTGGTTTTGAAATTATATTCTTTATTTTCTGCCAAAAATTTCTTTTTACCATAATCTGAGTAACGATATTCCGCACGTAACAGAACATTTTCAGTCATTGCAAAGTCAATACCACCACCAACGGTGAAACCAACCATTGTTGCTGTCTTATCAACTGCAACATCCTTCCCTGCTGCATAAACAGCATCTACCAGCGTATAGGCAACACCACCAGCAACATAAGGCATAATACGATCAATAGAAGAAAGACCAAGACGTACGCGTGTAGCACCAGCCCATTTCTGTTTAAAACCAACATCTTCTGTACCACCAGCACCAACATCAGCACCAGCATCAGCTCCAGCACCAGCATCAGCTCCAGCTCCAGCTCCAGCTCCAGCACCTGCACCAGCATCAGCTCCAGCACCTGCAGAATTATCTTTTATAGTAACCGCTTTTTTTCCAGACCAATTCAAATCTGTTTCAACACCAAAAACAAGACCATTTCCAACATCGATATTGGATCCTGCGTAAATACCACCAATAAAACCTGAAAGTTTAGACTTTGCGCCTTCAAAAATTAAAGTATCTTGATCCTTATCTTTAAAAGCAGCTTTACCTGAAGAACCACCAATCTGAGCACCAAGATAGAAGCCTGTCCAAGAAAATGCAGGGGTAGTAACAACTGCTGGTGCTGCCTCCTGATGAGGAATTACCACGTCTGCAGCCTGTGCAGCAGAAGCTGAAACCAAAGCGATAATAGAAGTTGTCATTAAAGATTTTATGTTCATAAATTTTGCTCCTTATAATTATGGCACAATACTAAACATTTATGAAAAAAAATCTGTAGTAAAAATAACACAGTCATATAAAATGAAGATCCCATTTAAAAATGGGACCTTGTGATAATTTTGTTTATACGAAAGCTTGTAAGTTATATAGATACGCAACTTGTTGAAATAATAGATAAATTACTTTATCATTTACGTATTTCTTTTCACAAAAATCAACATGTAGCAATATTCCATATATGTAAATAATATGAATTATGTGATAATATAGCCACAGAATATCACCACAACATCACTCAAAACGTGATTCTTCATCATTTATCTTACAAGAAATTAAAATTTGTAAGCCACACCAACGCGGAAATCATTCGTTTTGTAAGAAGTTTCGTATTTATCGTTTGAGAACTTCTTTTTACCAAAATCTGAGTAACGGTATTCCGCACGGACAATCACATTATTGGTCATTGCCAAATCAACACCCGCGCCAAGAGTGTAGCCGACAAATGTTTTTGCTTCATCAAACAAGTTACCAGAAACTTTGACTTTATTTGTATCTTTGTCTGTTATTGATACCGATGTGGTATCTTGAAGCTGTGTATAGGCAATACCACCAGCAACATAAGGCATAATACGTTCAGCCGCAAAACCAATGCGCACTCGTGTCGCCCCAGCCCACTTCTTTTTAAAAGTGAAACTGCTCGCACGCTTATCACTCGGCTGGATGGTTTTTTCACCAACATTAATACCAGCATTTTGCAGCATTTTTGTAATATAATTTATGTGCTCTGGAGAAATCACATATGCTTTTCCCGTCTTCGTGTCGCTTTTATTAGACCAAACGATATCTGTATCCACACCTAAAATAAGACCATTGCCAAGATCAATATTGGACCCCCCATAAATACCCCCCATAAAACCTGAAAGCTTCGGCAAAAAATCATCATATACCGGAATGTTTTTTCCGTTAGCAAGGATATCCATCTTTGTTTTGCTCGAAAAACCACCAATCTGACCCCCAAAATAAAAACCTGTCCAAGAAAAAGAAGGGATAACAACAACCGGTGCAACCGGTGCTGGATTTGGAGGCACAATAACATCTGCCGCATGCACTACTGAAGTTGAAACTAAAGCGAAAGCAGAAGCTGTTATTAACCATTTCATATTCATATTTTCTCTCCATAGCTGAATATTGAACACGCAACCTCATATAGAGCCCCACCTCCAGATATCTGTAGTAAAAATGATACAGTCATAAAAAAATACAAAACCTCTCGCCCTCCCTTAGTTTTTTATTGAAGAAAATTTGTAAGTTTTGACGTTAAGAATTGCTCTCCTTTCAGAATTAATGCTATTTTCCTCCTTTCCTCAAAATCTGAACACCATAAAACATATAGCATTCTCAACTCTCGCAAAATGCCCCCCTCAATTTGCGCAAATACACTTCTCACAACACCTCTAACTTTAAACATCACATGACAAGATACAGCAACTTACACTTGCAGATTTCTTCTTCTCTCTAAAACAGGAATTACACTAAAAATTACGAATAAATAGAACGAGGACTCTCTTTTTAAGATATTCTCCCTCCTTTAAGCTTCACTCCTTACCGAAAAGAAAATATATCTTTCAAAATCACCTACTTCACTGACTAAAAACTCATTGGACTTCTGCAAAACGGATTTGGTTGCCTTCCTTTTTTTACAGCTCTCTTACATCTTCTAGACGAAGATGACACAGATACCAACTCAACAGCTATTTGTTCGTGGACGTTATCAATAGAAGAAGACTCTTCTTGAAAAGCTTCAGACAAGATATTGCTAACCTTCTTAGCAAAAGAAAAATCTTTAGAAGGAATTGTTATGCCCTTTACTAACTTTTGAGAACCTAAAAGCGTAGATCCTTGTGCTGCAGAGATTGAAGCAAAAGTCGCGAAAGCTGTAATATAATATTTTATGTTCATAAATTTATCTCCATAATAAATATCCATAATGGATTTTATAATAGAGTACTCACTTTCAATTTCCATGAAAGTCCTTTAAAATAATTTCTGCGCTGTACGGTTATGACCACTTTTATCTTGCCATTTACGGATTTGTAATTGCCTCTCAATATAAGCCCTTTCACCTTTTTGAGATATTTCTCTGTAATCTTTACAAAATATTCATCAAAAATCACAATATCACACTACTTTGCACACTCGTGCTTCTCCCCCCATCTTATGATCCTTCCAGCTTTCAAAAGTAGCAAGATTAAAACTGGCAACTCTATTCCCTAAATTGAGGGGGGGACTGATTTTAGGATAAACCCAAGGCACACAGTCAAGCGACCTTATTGACACGAGTAACCATGATTGTGAACCTCTCTGCTGGTTTATGAAAATGGTTTCACACATACTAAAAATTCACACCAAATGTCGTTATCCTATGAAAAACGATACACTTAAGCGGTAAAAAATGCACCCTCTCCCCAAACAAGGCTTTGTAGTTCTTCAATTTTTTTCAATAAAGTGATACAAACATCATCGGCTTTATCATCAATAATACCACACCCAATGGAAAACCAATCACATGGACATTTATCAAAGCACTACTTATGAAAAGATCCATTCTCTATTGCTCAATATAATGACAACATATTGATTTTAATGATAATTTGTCTTTTCTCACCTCGAATCATAACCCCGAATATTGTAAGATCCTCGCATCTCAAACCACTTTGTGTTGAATCGATTTTGCTCACTTGGCTTGTACTTCATAAGCGGAATTGGTATGTGGATAAAAATTAGTAAAAAAAGAGGGAAAAATGCCTTTTATGAACCCCTTTCATGCAAGGGCTGCCGTAACATTGAGCGCTGATCAATAGAGTGATGGTACCGGTTTATCCCACAGTACTCCTATAGAAAACTTTCTCTGTAATATTATTTCTGCTAAGGTCTTTCTTCTCACAAAACTTTTTGTCTCTTTTAAAAACACTAAGAAAAACAGTTATAAACATAAAAATGTGCATATTTATAAGAGCAACTTTAATTGCGAAAGATCAAAAGAAACAGAACACAACAACTCTAGGCATCCCCCCATAACATTCTTCATCAAAAAGATTTTAGAAAAACAAAAATGGACAACCCCATATGTTATGGATATTTTATTTTGTTGCGTCCTTAATTTCCCCTTTTTTTTAAATTAATACATTCATTTGCAAAGATAATTTCCCTGTTTTTTGTTGAAAGAAAGCCATGAATACCTTCAGATTCCCTTATTTCAAACCTTTTTCATGGTGAAATACGATCACTCCCTTGTATGCTGTAAATGCAATAAGCGTGCAGATAATATGATTTTTAGAGAAAAAATAAAAATGTCTCTTAAAAATCGTTTCAATGCAAAAACGCGCGCAATTTAAGAATTAACAAAGAAAGTGTGGGCTTTTCTCTTCATAGAACAAGAAATATTACCCCCATGCCTCTATCACTCGATTGATTTCTTCTGACGAAGCTCCACCAGCCTTACCACAACAGACTTCATAGGTACCTACAGACAAGTTCTAAATTTTTCGCTTCATTACTCTTTTTACACTTGGTTGAGACAAAAGATAGAAATCAAACAGTATCGCATTTTATTTTTTGATATATGCTGTAAAATATTATCCCCCAAAACAGCATTTTACGGCATTATCAATAACTCCTCCTATTCTAATTTTAAAAAATTTGTAAACTTAGCTATGTGCAAAAATATCAACCTCAGACCATCCCAGAAGATCAAGCTTTGCTCTCATAGGCAAAAATTGGAAACATGCCTTTGCAACACTCTCTCGCTCTTCACGTTTTAAGCGTTCTTCAAAGATATCTTTTAAACGATGCAAATATAAAACATCTGAAGCAGCATATTCAATTTGTGCACGTGATAAAGTTTCAGCAGCCCAATCCGAAGACTGTTGCTGCTTAGAAATATTCACATTCAGCAATTCACCACAAACTTCCTTTAATCCATGACGATCCGTATAGGTACGCGTGAGTTTCGAAGCGATTTTTGTACAAAAAACCACATCTGGCATAACACCAAATGTATGTGCTAAAATAGAAAGATCAAAACGCCCAAAATGAAATATTTTGGTAATTGCCTTATCTTCAAGCAATTTCACCAAATTTGGTGCGCTCTTTTGCCCTTTAGCAATCTGTATAATATCAGCAGTTCCATCTCCAGAAGAAAGCTGAACAACACATAAACGATCGCGATGCGGTTGTAATCCTAAAGTTTCAGTGTCAATCGCAACAGAGCCGACTTGATAATTGTCTAAGTTTGGTAAATCACCTCGATGAACACGAATCTCAGCCATTTACCCTCCTATCTGCTAAAGCTGTAAGGATACGCGCCCAAGACCGCTGCCCTTTATGAAATGATTTTAAATTATACTTTTCATTCGGTGAATGAATACGATCATCTGCCAATCCAAAGCCGACCAAAACAGTTTCCATATCAAGAATTGACTGAAAATCTCCAACAATTGGAATCGAACCACCCATGCCGGTTAAAACAGCGGGATTGCTCCATTCTTGCGATAAAGCATCCTGTGCCGCCTTGATTAAAGGTGAATCATAAGAAAGCTGAAATGCTGGAGCAGAACCATGTTCTTTAAATGCAACGCTACAATCAGCGGGAAGTAGACTGCGTACATAATCACGAAAAGCTTGACGTATTTTCTCTGGATCTTGCTTATGAACTAAACGACAAGATACCTTTGCATTTGCTTGAGAAGCAATAACCGTTTTAAACCCTTCTCCCTCATAACCACCACTAATACCATTAATTTCTAGTGTAGGGCGCGCCCACACAAGTTCTAAAGTGCTGCGTTCTTTTTCACCTGCAGAAACAGAAAGACCTATGGGATTAAGAAAATTTTCAGCATTGCAATTAAGTGCATTCCACGATTGTAAAATATGAGGAGGTGTTTCTTCTACACCATCATAAAAACCAGGAAGTGTTACCCTGTTATTTTCATCGTAAAGTCCAGCCAAAATTCTCGTTAAAATACGAATGGGGTTGGCTGCAACTCCCCCAAAATACCCAGAATGCAAATCACGATCAGCCGCTGTAATAGTAACCTCATCTGCCATAATGCCTCTAAGAGCAATAGCAACAGATGGTGTATTTGCATCCCACATCGACGTATCACAAACCAACGCACAGTCAGCCTTAAGCTCATCCTTATTTGCTTTCAAAAAAGGAAAAAGAGAAGGAGAAGTACTTTCTTCTTCACCCTCAAATAAAACAGTAATTTTAACAGGAAGCTGCCCTGTCGCTTTTTTAAATGCGCGGCATGCTTCCACAAATGTCATGAGCTGACCTTTATCATCTGAAGCTCCGCGAGCAGAAATGACCTTTTCCCCATCTCTTTCTTTTAAAGCAGGTGTAAACGGATCATCCTCCCATAAACTTAGTGGATCGACAGGTTGAACGTCATAATGCCCGTAAAACAAGACATGCAGACAATCCTCTGAAGGTCCTGGATGATGCCCAACAACCATCGGATGACCTGATGTATCACGACGGGAAGCCTCAAAACCTATGCTTTTTAAATCTTCTACGAGCCAATCAGCGGCTTTACGACACTCATCCTTATAAGCGGAATCTGTTGAAATCGATTGAAAACGCAAAAGAGAAAAAAGACGTTCAAGACTCTTTTCTATATTATCATCAAGATATGTTAATACTTTATTCAGCATCAAAAAACCTCCCAATCCTTGTGTCATTATAGAAATGACTTTAAGCTTCTTATAGGATTTTGCAAGACACCTTATTCACTTTTGACACTCTGGACAGTAAAAACTTGACCGCCCAGACTGCAAAATACGTATAATGGGCGTTTCACATTGCAAACATTCCTCGCCTTCTCGTCCATAAACAGCAAAAGCATGTTGAAAATAACCAAGTGAACCATCTACATGCCTATAATCTCGTAAAGAAGATCCCCCAGAAAAAATGGCTTCAGCAATAACATCCCGTATATTCTGCGCTAAAGAATCTGCAGAGGCACGTGCGTGTACAGTTTTCAATGCTAAAGTAAATGCACCACGCTGTGGAGACAATCGACTACGCCACAACGCTTCACAAACATAAATATTCCCAAGGCCTGCAACAATAGACTGATTAAGTAAAACCCCTTTAAGGGATGTTTTTTTATTAACGAAGGACTCTTGCAAATAATCACCAGAAAACGCATTACTCATAGGCTCAAGCCCGAGCTTCTTTAAAAGCAGATGCTCATCAAGCCTGTTTGTATCGACTAAAAGCATGAATCCAAAACGACGGACATCATTATAAGTAAGATGATAAGCTCTACCATCCTTTGCTTGAATATCCATAACAAAGTGATCATGCTTGGCAATTTTTCCTGTAAGAGAAGACCTTTCTCTGGCAAAATCATCCTCTATGCGCCATGATCCAGACATTCCTAAATGGCTCAAAATCGTTTCATTCTGCGAAAGATGAAACAATAAATATTTCGCACGCCGACTAAGCTCTACAATCGTCTTTCCCACAAGTCGCTCACAAAATAAGTCAGGGAAAGGAAACCGTAAATCTTTACGATTAAGTGTAACAGACCTAATCTTTGCACCAGTGACAACTGGTTCTAACCCACGACGAACGGTTTCTACTTCGGGAAGCTCAGGCATTTACCTTCTTAAGAATTATGCGCATACGCATTATATGTATTCCAATAACGTATTTGAAAAATAATGATATTAAGCCCATTCCCCCTTACGGAATATTGGAACTCTCGTACCATCCTGCATAATGCCATCTATGTCGATTTCACCCGATCCAATCATCCAGTCGATATGAATCATACTTTTATTCCCCCCACGCATTACAATTTCTTCTGCTGTCAATGATTCTCCATTCAAGAAGCACTTAGAATAACATTGCCCTAAAGCAATATGACAGGCAGCATTTTCATCAAACAATGTATTATAAAAAAGAAGACCACTCTTAGAAATGGGTGAAGAATGAGGCACAAGAGCCACTTCACCTAATCGACTTGCACCTTCATCACTTTTCAAAATCTGTTGTAAAACTTCCTGCCCCGCTGAAGCACGTGCCTCAACAATACGTCCTGTTTCAAAACGTACTTCAATATTATCAATGAGTGCTCCTTGGTAGGAAAGCGGTTTCGTCGAACGAACAAAACCTTCAACCTTATGCGCATGAGGGGTGGTAAAGACTTCTTCTGTCGGAATATTAGGATTACAAAGAACTCCATTTTTAGCTCTTGAGGCACCGCCATGCCATTCATGATCATCTGCCAAACCAACCGTTAAATCAGTCTCTGGTCCTGTAAAATGTAAAGCAGAAAAACGCCGATCATTAAGCCAAGATGACCGTTGTTTCAAAGCCGCATTATGCACCAACCACGCCTGTACAGGATCTTCTTCTGTCACACGTGAAGCAGAAAAAATGGCATCCGCTAATTTCTTCATCGCCTCATTGAGCGGTAACGAAGGAAACATTGCCTCAGCCCATCCTGGTGTTGGATAAGCAACAATCGACCAATTTATAGCAAAATTTGATATTTTTTTAAGTGCCGGCTGATAAGCAACGGAAGTCGCCTTATTTAAACGCGAAACTTTATCAAAATCTTGATTGGAAAGCAGCAAAGGATTATCACCAACAATCGCTAAACGAGCAGCACCCTTTCCAAAAGCATTCGCCATCCCTTCATATAACCAAGAAGGTGCACAATCAAAACTAGAACTATGCGCATTTTCAAAACGTGTCAATGAGAGCACATCATCGCTAAAAAGTGGCGTAATAACACCAGCACCAACCTTATAAGCATGGTATGCAACACGCCGAACAAACGGTAATGCTGAGACTGGAGCCGTCAAAACGAGATCCTGCCCTTTTTGTAAATTCACCCCAACTTTAACCGTAACTTCTGCAAGATGGTTCAACATTTCAGGCGAAATGACCTCATGAATATCAAAGTTCATTACAAGATCCTTTTTTGATTTTGAAAAATTTACCAGCTTCTATGCCGCTTTTCCAACAATGCAACAACCGTATTTAACTGTTTTGATGAGGGCACAGTATACGCCATAATTGCCGTGCCTAGTTTTTCCTCTATACGATGAGGTGCCTGCATAGGAATGGGAACTTTATCAAGCTGTACCAGAGCAAAAGACCTCGTATACACTTTGTTCGACTGCGCCACTTTTACCGAAGAAGATGCATTTTGTTTTTCCTCTGCTTTTATTCCCTGACTTGTTGAGATTTCATCCATGAAACTCGGAACATTGCCTGCACGCTCTTGGGCAAAAGCATAGGCAACATCATAAGGACGATCGTTGGTAGGAACCTGAAGTAATCCATTACGAGAGCGCCTTTCATAAAAAGCATTTCCCCCTGCAACGCGAACATAATGCATATTTTTATAAGGAAATGATAAACCTGCGGTATGAAAAAACTTAGCGTGTTTAAGCTTCTTATCGCGTTTTCCGCGTAAAACAGCATCAGCGGCCTTTTGAGCGAGAGCAACAGAGGCGGACTCTCTCATAGGACGTGTTAAAACACCAGGAGCAAACTGCTTATACTGACCAACAACACCACAAATCGTTTTAGGATAAGCGCTTGAATTAACACGATTCATCACAACCGTTCCCACAGCAACCATACCTTCAAAGCTTGTACGATTTGATTCAAAATACATGGCCCGCACAAGGCATTGACGTTCTGTCAATGGATAAGTTACTGTTTTTGTTTCCTTATTATTATTTATTTTTTCAATACCAAAATGATTTGAAGTGCACCCCACAATAACAAACGGTATGAGACAAAAGCTCATAAAAACAGTCCAACAATTTTTTTTCATCTTATACAAAACATTCCTATGCCACTGAAATACCCAAAACTTGAACGCGTTTTAAATATATGTTCAAAGAAAGTATACGGTTAATTTTTACCACTTCGTAAAATTTTAATACAAGCAGTCATGAAAAGAGATTTATGCAAAAAAAAATAAAAAACTCTTAATTTACAGTTCAATATTATCATTATGAAGTGACAAACAGCACAGAGCGATACCTCTCGTCCCACTTCGATCATAAAAAACACCATGCCTCTGAAAGCTCTCTAACAATTCTAAATAAAAAATTAAAAGACGCGACATGTCTGCATCCCTATTGAGACTTCAACACACATATCCCTTATGTCACAAATTTTTAAAAATATCCCTCTCTAAAATATTAAAGAGAAAGCACTTTCTGAGTGTATCTCATTTAAAGTCACAAATCCACACTTTGCCTGTAAAAACTTTTCCACCGCTTGCTTTACACCAGCCTATAAACACATTCACCCTCTCTCTCCTACGGACTTCATGGTAAACCGTGCCCTATCATTTTCATGTTTCATCACAAAACCATTTTATAAATCATAAAGGGAAACTTTAATCTCTTTTCTCTTCACCTACTCCAACTTTATAGGTAAGATCATCACGAGGACGATCAAAAGACATATGATCACCCGTTATGATATAATGCAACATTTCAGCAATATTGGTAACATGGTCACCAACCCGTTCAATATTTTTTAAACAAAAAAGTAAGTGCGTGCAAATCGTAATATTGCGCATATCCTCCATCATATAAGTCAAAAGCTCACGAAAAAGAGAAGTATACAAAGCATCAATTTTACCATCACGTTCACGTACAATATCAACCCGCTCCAATAAACGTCCTGAATAAGCACTCAATATTTCTTTCAACTGATTGAGAGCTAAAGTTGTAATCGTTTCAAGCCCATGATAAAAAGCAGCAGGCTGACGTATCTCTGAAAGAGCTACTGTCCGCTTGGCAATGTTTTTTGCCATATCCCCAATCCTTTCAAGATCAGAAGAAATACGAATAGCACCAATAATTTCACGTAGATCAACAGCCATTGGTTGGCGTTTGCAAATAATGGCAATCGCTTTCTCGTCAATGTCACGCTCTGCTTCATCCAAAAACAAATCATCGGCAATTACTGCCGCAGCAAGTTGAAGATCATTACACACAATCGATGCAACAGAACGTTCAATCATTCTTTCTGCATGATGCCCCATTTGAGTAATCCTTGCTTCCAAATATTTGAGTTCTGCATCATACGAGCGAACAGTATGGTTTATAGGCATCTCTATACTCCTCAATTCAACTATCCAAAACGCCCCGTAATATAATCTTGCGTACGTTGCTCTTTTGGCGAAGTGAAGATCATTTCAGTTGCACCAACTTCTACCAAATGCCCCAAATGAAACATAGCCGTATATTGAGATACACGTGCTGCTTGTTGCATAGAGTGTGTCACAATAACAATTGTATAATTTTGTCGTAACGCATCAATAAGCTCTTCAATACGTGCCGTTGCAATAGGATCAAGAGCCGAACACGGCTCATCCATCAAAATAACTTCAGGACTCACTGCAATGGCACGCGCAATACACAAACGTTGTTGCTGTCCTCCTGATAAACTTGTACCCGCCTCATGAAGACGATCTTTCACTTCCTCAAATAAACCTGCTTGCCTTAAACTCTTTTCAACCACATCATGCAATTCGGAGCGCGATCTTACTAAACCATGAATGCGTGGGCCATAGGCAACATTTTCAAAGATCGATTTTGGAAAAGGACTAGGCTTTTGAAAAACCATCCCGACACGAGCACGCAGTTCTACAACATCAACCCGCGTGTCATAAATATCTTCTGCATCTAAAGTAATAAGACCCGTTATTTTAGCGCCTTCAATCATATCATTCATACGATTAAAACAACGCAAAAAAGTTGATTTTCCGCAACCTGAAGGACCTATCAAAGCAGTAACTTGATGTTCAGGAATATCAAGAGTAACACCATGAAGGACTTCTTTTTCCCCATAAGACACCCTCACATCCTGACCACGCATCTTCATTTTCATTACAAAAATTCACCTTACTTTAAAATACAAACCTTATCAAAGTGACACTTTTATCAAAGCTACTGGCGCCTTTCAAATCGTCTACGTAAAAAGACAGCAGAAATATTCATGAGTGCAAGAAAAATCATTAAGACCATAATAGCACCTGATGTCTTTTCAACAAAAGCGCGCTCTGCTTCACCCGCCCACATGAAAATTTGAACCGGCAAAGCCGTTGCCGGATCCATAGGTGTCGTAGGAATGTTGACAACAAAAGCAACCATTCCAATTAAAAGCAAAGGTGCCGTTTCACCTAAAGCCTGAGCCACACCAATAATTGTGCCTGTTAAAATACTAGGTGCTGCCAAAGGAACAACATGGTGAAAAACCATTTGTGTTTTAGATGCTCCCAACCCTAAAGCTGCCGCGCGAATAGAGAGAGGAACAGCACGTAAAGCAGAACGTGTCGCAATAATAATTGTTGGAAGTGTCATAAGAGCCAAAACAAGCCCACCAACAAAAGATGCTGAACGCGGTAATCCAAAAAAATTAACAAAAACAGACAATCCTAAAAGACCAAAAACAATTGAAGGAACAGCTGCAAGATTATTGATATTCACTTCAATAAAATCTGTAAATTTATTTTTGTGTGCATATTCTTCCAAATAAACAGCTGTTGCTATTCCTATTGGGAGAGAAATCACTAAAACTATTGCTATCATATAAAGAGATCCAATAATCGCTACACCTAATCCCGCAGTCTCGGCGCGGCTGGAAGCCCCAAATGTAAAAAAACCAAAATTAAATGTTTTATAAAGTGTACCATCACGCACTAAACGTTTTATCCATTCTACTTGGCGATTAGAGACTTTGCGGTTTTTTTCTGTGACCTGCAGATCAATCTGCCCCTTATAAGCAGAATCAATATCTGCTGCCGCCAACACTTTGATTTTTTGTATTGTTCCAATCAATTTTGGATTCTTTGTCACCATTTCACGCAATTGAACACGTACACTGTTTGAAAACATACAGTTAACATCCCGCAATGATGCTCTATCATTTGAATCTATACCAAGCTTTTTTGCTAAAGCATTTCGCACAAGCAGAGGATAATTGGCAGTAATGAGGACCCGTGGATTTGTTTCACGTTGACCACTAGGGTCAATGACCTTCTCATCCAAATAAACTGATAATGCCATTTCACTTTGAAAAAAGGCTGTATATCCCTGACTAACAATAGACCACAAAAGTGCAAATAAAAAAAAGAGACCAATAAAAATAGCAATCAAACCATAGGCTCGGAAACGACGCTCAGCCCAATATCGACGTTTAAGGACAATATTGCGACGAGAAAAGAGAGAAATGTCATTCATTCATATTGTTCCCGATATTTACGCACGGTATAAAGGGCGAGAATATTCATCAAAAGAGTTATAACAAAGAGCGTCATCCCCAAAGCAAAAGCGACAAGCGTTTGTGGAGAATTAAATTCAAAATCACCTGTCAGCTGATTAACAATCTTCACTGTCATCGTAGTCATTGCTTCAAATGGATTAAGCGTTAAATTTGCTGCAACCCCTGCCGCCAAAACCACAATCATCGTTTCCCCAATTGCACGTGACGCTGTCAATAGAATTGCGCCCATAATCCCTGGAAGTGCTGCTGGTATAACCACTTTTTTAATCGTTTCAGATTGCGTTGCACCCAAACCATAAGACCCTTCACGTAAAAAACGTGGAACTGCAGTAATAACATCATCTGACAAAGAAGAAACAAAAGGAATCAGCATAATTCCCATCACAACTCCGGCCGTTAAAACACTTTGGGACATAATAAACCCCATACCACCAGAAAGAGAAGCAGAAAGATCTCGTAAAAATGGTCCTACAACCTTCAAAGCAAAAAAACCATAAACAATGGTTGGAATCCCAGCCAACACTTCCAACAATGGCTTCACAATTGATCGCAATCGCGTGGAAGCATATTCAGCCATATAAAGCGCTGAAAACAATCCAATAGGAACAGCAAAAAGCATTGCTACAAACGCAATATAAAGCGTGCCTACAAGAAGCGGTATTAAACCAAATTGCCCCACTTCGTTGCCCGAACCACTCGCTGAAAAACGCGGATCCCAAACCGTTCCCAAAAAGAAGTTGGAAAAAGGTACAGATTGAAAGAAACTCACCGTTTGAAAAAACAGTGACAATGCAATGGCAATTGTCGTCAAGATTGCAGCAATAGATGCACAAACCAATCCACTAACAATGACAGATTCAACCTTATTGCGCGCCCGCTGACGCGGAGAAACTTGCACAACTCCATAGAGGAAACCACAAAATGCAATAACAAAAAGAAAACTATATCCAATAAACTGCAACTTTTCAGAAGAATGAATCCATGACTGTGCTATCCTTAGAATATCATCGGACGCTTCATGAGGCAAAACAAACCCTTTTGCGAATAACTGAGCGCGCATTTCCTCATAGGAGGAGGTAGAAAAATCCCCCTGAAAATGAGACATCATTTTGACTAAGCTTCGAAGTGTCTCCAAAATAAGGTCATGATTTACAAACTCCGTTGTATGCGCACTATATGCTCTCACCTCTTGAGAAAGACTATACTCTAAATAAATTGCACTCCCACTCTCCCAGACAATTAAAAAAATAAAAGCTGGAATAACAACTATTAAAAAGGTCCACCAGCCATAATAATATGTACGAGAATGCATTTTATATTGTGAAAACTCAAGGGTGCGTGCACGCGCGTAAGAAATACAAAACCCTAGAAAACCAAGAAGTAATAACAGTAAAATAACAAAGGAAATGCGCATGTTATCTTTCACTTTTTACCAAAAAGTAGCACAGAAAACTCCTTCACTGCAGATCCAGCCAATTATTTCAAAGTCATCACTTTTCCAGCTGAAAAAGTGGAACGCTGCGCTTGACGCTCTTTTTCAGAAGCAGCAACCAGCCCATATTCAGCCAACGGACTATCTGGACCAATCATTTGATCAGAAAGAAAAAAGTCTATATATTCCTGCAAACCTGGAATTATTCCTAAATGTGCCTTCTTCACATAGAAAAAGAGTGGACGAGAAACCGGATATTCACCGCTAGAAATTGTCTCAGCCGTTGGTATAACACCATTAATATTTGCAACCTTTAATTTGTCAGCATTATTTTGATAAAAAGACAAGCCAAAAACACCTACCCCTGTTTTATTAGAAGTCAGACGTGCAAGTGTTTCAGAATAATCACCATCAATATCAATGGCTTTCCCATCTTTACGCACAGCAATACAGGCAACATGAATCGCCTTATCATCCATTCCCAAAGATTTCATTACCTCAACTGCCCCACTCTCTTTACAGCCCGCAGCGAGCAGTTTTTCTTCAAAAACTTCACGAGTTCCATGCTTCTCTCCCGGAATATAAGCAGCTATTGTCCAATCAGGAAGGGAACTATTCACTGTACTCCATTTCAAAACATCATTAGGCTGTAATTTTCCATCTCTTATAATCTGAGCAGCAAGTGCTTTATAAATATCTACTGGTTGTAATTTCCAATGAGGCCCTTTTATATCAGTTGCAAAAACAATACCATCATATCCAATACGTATTTCCTCGACATCTTTTACACCAGCATCAAAACAAGACTGCAATTCACTAGACTTCATTGCTCTTGAAGCATTCACAATATCAATTGTATTCTCCCCAAGACCACGGCAAAATTCCTTAATGCCCGCTCCTGTTCCACCAGATTCGATAACCGGAACCTTAAAATCAGGATAAATTTCTCCAAATGTCTCAGCAACGATCTTTTGATACGGTAAAACGGTAGAGGAACCAGAAATCTGAATTTGATCACGCGCATTACCAACATTAACAGATAATAATACTGCGCACACCACTCCTATTCCTAATGATAACACTTTGCTCATATACAACCTCCTAAGAATCTGAGCCAAGACTTTTATCCGTTTTCGTATCATACAATGATCTGAATTGTCATGCACATTTACAGTATAACACATATAAAAAGGTTTTTATTTCGTTTTTCATATCATACAATATCATTCACATTTACAGGCACATTGACAGAATAACGTATATAGGCACATACAAAAAAGAAGCATTGATCACTTTTTTCACAAAATTACGAATATACAAACCAAAATAATAAATCTGATAAAGGGTTATTTTTTATTCCTTTTTTAAAACATTTCATGAATCTTTGTTTAAAAAGTTTTGTTTGAGCATTTGCGCTCAACAGCATCCCAAAAAAGATGTGCAATATCCACACCCGAAAAACGTTTAATTTCACGAATTCCAGTAGGAGATGTCACATTGATTTCCGTTATATAATCTCCAATCACATCAATCCCCACAAGAAGAAGTCCTCGTTCTTTTAAAGCTGGACCAATGCATTCACAAATTTCATAATCACGTTTTGTTAAATCAATATTTTCCGCACGCCCTCCAACATGCATATTAGAGCGAACTTCCGTTTCTGCTGAAACCCGATTTATTGCTCCAACAGGCACACCATCAAGCAAAATAATCCTTTTGTCTCCTTTTCGTACTTCCTTTAAATAGCGCTGAACAATAAAAGGTTCGCGGTAAAGTTCTCCAAACATTTCCAACAGCGATGTGAGATTGCGATCATCCTGTTTCAAATAGAACACACCAGCGCCACCACTGCCGTAAAGTGGTTTGATAATCATGTCACCAAATGTCTCTCTAAAAGCCATTACTTCTTCAATGTCTTTCGTAATTAATGTCTCTGGCATCAAATGAGAAAATTCAGTCACAAAAATTTTTTCTGGACTATTACGCACCCATGCTGGATCATTCACAACAAGCGTCTTAGGGTGAATACGCTCTAACAAATGTGTTGTGGTAATGTAATTAAGATCAAAGGGAGGATCTTGGCGTAAAAGAACGACATCCATATCCATCAGTTGTGTGCGGAAAGGTTCCCCTAATTCATAATGGTTATCTTCTTTGTCGTGTACCGTTAATGGCTCTAGTCGTGTAATAACACAACCATCGCGCTGAGATAAACGATCTGGTGTATAATGAAAAAGAGAATGCCCCCGCTCTTGCGCTGCTAGTGCAAGTGCAAATGTCGTATCTCCTTGAATTTTGAGTGTTGAAATATGATCCATCTGAATAGCAATTTTCATCAATAAAACCTCCATAGGCTAGAAGCAGACTAGTCTACATGCCATAAAACTAGTAAACGATAAAAAAACTATGACAAGAGAAAATCCATGATACAAGAAGCGGATACAAAATTAAGTAACGAAGAAGTTGAACGCTATGCACGCCACATTATTATGCCTGAAATTGGTGGAGCAGGACAACAAAAGCTTAAAACTGCACGTGTTCTTGTTGTTGGAGCCGGTGGTCTTGGTTCTCCTATCCTCACCTATTTAGCGGCTGCGGGTGTTGGAACCCTTGGAATTATTGATGACGATATCGTTTCACTTTCTAATTTACAACGTCAAGTTATTCACAAAACCAGTACAATTCATCAATCCAAAACGGATAGCGCCCAAGCCTCTATAAAAGCAATAAACCCCCATATTAGGGTTGAAAAACATCATATACGATTGAATGAAAGTAATGTGGATAAACTCCTCAATGCTTACCATATCATTGTTGATGGAAGTGATAATTTTACCACACGCTACCTGCTTGCCGATCATGCTGCCCAATGCAAAAAACCTCTCATAAGCGGTGCTGTAGAACGTTTTAATGGCTCACTCACGGTGCTCATGCCTTATAAAGATAATAATCCTCACTATCGCGATCTCTTTCCCAGTCCACCCGCTCCTGGCATTCTCCCAACATGTGCAGAGAGCGGAATCATCGGCATTTTACCCGGAGTCATTGGAACGCTACAAGCAATGGAAGCCATTAAGCTTATCACAAACATTGGTGAACCGTTGGTGGGAAAAGTGCTCCTCTATGACGGACTGTCTGCGCAATTTAATGTCATTACCTATAAACGATCAAATTTCAACGCGAATGCAGTAGCTCTCAAAGTTTGATAAGAACTTGCACAATTTATTCTCAAACTCACCCTCTCCTAGCATTTCCCAACATGTGCAGAGAGCGGAATCATCGGTATTTTACCCAGAGTCATTGGAACGCTACAAGCAATGGAAGCCATTAAGCTTATCACAAACATTGGTGAACCGTTGGTGGGAAAAATGCTCCTCTATGATGGACTGTCTGCACAATTTTAATGTCATTACCTCTAAACGATTAAAGTCCAGCGTAAATACAGTAGCAGTCAAGCCTTGCCAGTAAGAATTTTAGAATAAAAAAATACAATCAGCCGAACCATGTTTAACCATTTCTCATTGCACATAACAGCTATTTCATATGCAATACTTCTCATAACAAAGCATGACATAAATATGAGCATCAACGTGAATACGTGATTTACCATATACATGGGCACTGCCATAAACAAAACCAGCAATATACATACGCATTATCATAAATACGTGCATTCTTATAAGCATGAGCACCTTCTATAACCATGGCATTATCGCTAATCACAACATTTCCTGAAACTTTAGTTCCTTTATCAATATGTGCATTGTTGCGTATTTTGCATTTTCTGAAACGTTAGCATCAAAAGAAACTATAGAATTATCGTAAACATAACAATTATCTTCATGAGAGAGGTTTCTTTCCTTTTCAATAAAGCCACTAAATTGACCAACCTTAGTGATAACAATCACGCCGTTGTAAGCCGACTGTTGCACCATCCTTTATAGAACTTTCGAATAAAGGGGGCTGCTTTTTATTTTTATCTTTTGAAATTGTCCCTTCTCGTAAATCTAGCGTGGAAAACATTGACCAGTCTCTATTGTATATAATCAGGCAAAGTATCAGCCTGAGTACACAAAAGCCTTTTATCGTTCCTGTATCTGTAAATTAAATTTTAAAAACAACGATTGAAAAATCCATCCACCAATTGTGAACGTATAAACACAGCGATCAATGACTCATCAAGGTACCAAGAACGTCTATGTAAATCGTTGATCGAGGCTTGCCGTAAAAGAAAGTAACAGATTTCAAGTAACAAGTTATCTAAATAAATAACAATTGTCTTATCATTATCGTTCATAATGTTTTCTAAAGCTAGATATAGATAATGAAAGACTTCGTTCAGTCGTCATAACGACTATATGGATTAAACGCTTGCGTTGGCTTTTTATTACCTTTTACAACCTTTTGCGAATAAAAATAATCAGTTAATTAAATATTTAGAATGTTAAATTCATTACAAACGTATTTTACATGTTCAGAGTAATTATCTTTTCCAGTAATAACAATTAACTCACTATATGTCTGTTATAAATGCTCAAATATCGGAAAAATACTTTTTACCATCTCTAGCCGACTTCATCAAAATAATATTCACACTACTCCTATATATAAATGCTAACAGTAAACTAAGCACCTTGCTCAAACATCAAGCAATAGTTTACAGCTTTTCAGACAATAAATCGTGAATATCAAGTTGCGTCGGCAAACAAAAACGGTGGTCAACAACAATTATAATAGACTTATATGTGCGTGCATAATTTTCAAGTTGTTTGCACAATTCTATGAACGCCTCGGTCTCGACGCTCATAAAAATCTCATCTAAGAGAATAAGCTGGTTAGGTTCTTGTGGGATAATTTTTAAAATATCTATAAAACCAGTTATGTTTTGGTCTAAAAAATCAGCACTTATCCGATTAAGATAATAAATTTCCATACCATCAAACTGGACTTCCCTCCCATTATAAGTAGCTGGTGCAATATTTGCCAATGCTTTTAAATATTGACTTTTCTCGCTCCCTGAATGCCCGCAAAGCGAATAGGCTTTGCCATATTCTAAAACAAGTTTATTATAATGATACAAGCCGCAAAAGGCTGGAATTTTCAGCGTTTGACCCTCTGCTTTTAAGTGAAGAACCGATGGCATTTGCGCAAATTAAGCAATTCGATCGAGTGAATGGGCATGCTACTTAAAACCTGTAAACGCTAAAAAAGCATTGGATAAGTTCTCACGGATCAATAAAAATGCTGTTATAATGAAGACAAAAGCTGCTACTTGGTTAGGCTGCGCCAAATAAAAAGCAACCACAATTAACAAAGCGAAATTACTGGCCAAACTACAGTTTGCCGCAAGCATACCGCGGCGGATTAAGCTTTTAAGAAATTTTTCGTAAAAATCCTGCAATCCGCGCCTAAGAGAACACTGATAAAAAGGTGTTAATTGCAAAAGCCATGGGCTCTTAGCGCGCTTGCGCGGACTCTCGAAAAAACATAGGCATATGATTAATACGCGTCAAGGAATCAAAACTGAAGACCGATTCTTGCCGCGTTTTATAAAGTTCATCGATAGAAAAATAATAAAGACCATAGAGAATCAGACCAAAAAGACAAGCCAAGATAAATCCATAGAAACCATAGTAATAAGATAAAATAATCAGATTAAACAATAACAACACTGCGATCGAGACAATATCTTGAAAATACTAGGCAATACGTTCAAAACCCGTTGTAACATCGCGTGAAACAATTTGTAGTTTAGTTTCGATTTCTCCTTCTACTATATTTGTTAAACCTTGCATGAATTTAGCGTTAATTTCTTTTCGCACCCTATGCTCATATAGATCTACGGCGCGGCGGGGGCGCCCATTACCCTCATTTTCAACTGATAATCTAACGAATGATAGAATGGGTTTTCTCATGACTAATACACTTATGTCTAAAAAATATGAACTCACTGATGAAACTAAAGTTGTTAACCATGTCACTTTACACCGCATTAAAGCTTTAAGGGACTTTTATAATGTCAAGGCTGGCGATCTAGGAGGCTTTATCCAAAAGGAAGAAAATCTCTCTCATGAAGGCAATGCATGGGTTGGTGATGAGGCATGTGTTTATCAAGATGCCCAGATTTGCGATCATTCTCGGGTTTATGAGCATGCCAAGGTTTGTGGGGATGCTCTCATTTTTGGAACGGCATGGTCATAACATAACTTGGGAATAATGACCGCGGGCGTGGGGGAGCGCCCTCTCGCTCAAACAAATTTAAACACATATTAATTGTGAAGGGACTTATTATGTTTAAAAAATACATACTCACGAATGAAATCAAACAAATTAAAAATAAAATCACTCAACATGTTACAACCCTTTATCGTATTCAAGCCTTAAGAGACTTTGGTGAGGTCTATGGGCATGCTCGAGTGAGTGGCACGGCTGAAATTTATGGTTCTGTTTATGATAGAGCGAAAATTTCCCACAAGATTAAGGTTTGGAGTAAAGTCTATGGCACTGCCATTCTCGACAAAAAAAACAAAATAAGCTCTATTAAAAATCATCAGGAGGTTTATAAAGGTCGTATGATTGTTGATATTAACAACAATAAATAACGAGGCATGGGGAGTGCCTTTTATTCTTTAAACGTCTTAACAAGAGAACATTCAAAAAAGAAAGCCGTGCCAGTAATATGACGCGGCTTTCAAATAACGATTCTAATGATTAAAATTAAATCATCCACAATGGAATAATGAATGCATATATACAAAACGTATCATATTGCAAGCTCTCTATTGTCATTATGAAACGTTATCAAATGATAACGCTTGCTATAAAAGTATTCATGATAACGCTCTCATATTTGAAAGCATCAATTGAAATCACTTACACTCTCAAAATCAAAATGTATTGAGTAAATTAAAACGTTTTGTAAGGTCTCTATCAATCCAATCAAGAGTAAATGCGTTGATAAGTGTAATTGATCAACAAAGAACCGACCGGCTTTTAATCCATGGCGATGTATCGGGAACAACAGCAGTTTATGTCACAAGAAATGGCGTAGAAAACAATGTTCAAAGCGATTCTTCCATTCCTGACAATAGACGGAATCTTTCACTCATCCAAGTGTCTGGAGATGCCAAGGAAGACTCTTTCCAACTGGTCAATGGCTACAACACATTGATTCATAATGGTTTTATCGTTTCTCATCTTGAATCATACCCCCGAATACCCATAAGATTCTCTCATCTCAAATCACTTCATATTGAATCAATTTTATTCACTTAGCTTTATGCCATAAGCGGGGTTGGCAGATGGGTAAAAATTACAGAGGAAAGAAGGAAAAATGCCTCTCATGAATCGCCTTAATGCAAGGGCTGTCGCAACATTGGGTGCTGATAAATATAATGATGGTGCCGGCTTGTACCTTCATAAGCGTAAAGATGGTGGACTCAATGGCTATACCACAAGAAACGGTTCACCAGATATGTATGTCCTGCGTGCCTACGGAAAAAAATCAAGCCATGGCTGAAACAAAGCCTCTTTGATGAAAATATTGAATATTTCTAGGATTTCCGTTTACAACCTAAATTGCTTAACCCCAACCCTCCCTCTCAACCAGAAACACCTCCTTCTCGTCCGGAATCAAATGTGCATGCTGTTGTGCCACAAATGGCAAATTATTTGGTGATGCCCAATGCTCTCTTCGCTGGTTTAACAGATATCGCTAAACAAAATGCACTGTTGGCGAATATGAGAACATCTGTCTTAGGCAAAGACTCCCCAAATACATTCTTCTTATATACCTATGGAGGAACAGGAACTTTATCTTCCAAAAGCGCTCCTTACAAATATGGTTATAGTGGTGCAAAACTTGGCTATGCCGCTTTACAAGCAGGTGCAACATTGGCCGTATTGGAAGGCAAAGATATCACCTCACGTTTTGGTATTATAGGAACCTATGGGCAACTGTCTTTCACACCAAAAGATATGCAAGGTGCTGGAAAAAGCACTGTGGATCGCTGGGGACTCACAGCCTATAACAGTATGCAGCATGAAAACCGTTTCTACCTTGATACCCTTTTATCCTATGGGTTCTTAAAAGGAAAAATCACCAATGGCATTATTGGGGAAACGGCAAAGTTGAAAAATGCAAAGATGTGGAGCCTCTCTGCCACTGTTGGGAAAGAATTTGCAAACGGTGTAGAAGAATTAACCTTTGAATCACAAGCCCAACTGGCTTATCAACATCTAAGCTTGGATACTCTTGAAGATGCTGATGACTTTAAGGTTGATATGAACAATCCTCATCAATGGTTAATGCGTGTGGGTGGACGTTTAACCAAAACCGTTCTAAGCTCTGAAAACGGGCGTTCTTTTTCCATCTCAGGAAAGTTAAACGCGATCAAAACCTTTGGTGATGATAAAGCCATATCGATCGATAAAGATTATAAACTTGAATCAATGGGCACCTCTCTTGAAGGTGGACTTGGGATCAATGCACAATTGTCACAAAATATTGCCCTGCATGCGGATGTCAATTATCGACAAAAACTTCAAAAAACGGGGATAAGCGGAGCGAATTTCTCTGGTGGAATACGCTATAAATTTTAAAACAAAACGCTCGCATCTTTTATCCGGTTTCTTTGAACAAACTTTCATTCGGTTTGGATATCGCTTTAGAAAAAAGAGAAACCCAAAACCAAGACACTCTGTTACAAAGAAGGGGCAGCACAATGTGCTGCCCCCCTTTTCTTTAAACACTCTCTCTTTCACCAATCTCTTATAGATGACCATCTCATACAGAAAGACCGCTGTCTTTTTCACCAAAGCGCCCCTTTCCTCTCTAAAAATCCGCATCCTTTTAAAATCTTATCTATGATGTTTTTGCATTTATATGCCGCATTATTTATGGCTTATATCTTTGTAACTGGAGAAAGCTCGTCAGTCGCTTTAAAGTTAAAAGGCGCAATCTTTATTAATCCAATCTTTATCAATCATTGGGAATGAGTAAGACGGTGTTTTCTGAAGAACACACAAAGACCACACTCTCATGTTCTTGTGCTTCATTCTGTACTGCTAGACGTATATCGCATTGCGAGACATATAACAAAACGCTTTTTATCACTGATAAGTACGCCTTTCATCTCAGAAAAAGGGAAATGAAATGTCTTTCCACGCCTTTAGCAATGGTCCTCAAAACCTTTGGAAATGGTAAAGTGATATATGGATACACAGATCAGATTTTAGGCAACATTTTGATTTATAAGTATTATTTATCGTTTATCACCTTGAATCATACTCCTGAATACCCGTAAGATTCCCTCACGTAAAACTTACCTATGTTGAATGAATTTTGTTCGCTTAGCTTTCACTATCAGCGAGATTAGCATATGGGGGTAAACGAGAGCAGAAAGAAGGGAAAATGCTTTTCATGAACCGCCTTCATGCAAAGGCTGTCGCAATCTCATGAGTTCGTAAATATATCATGAGCTGGTAAATAAATAATGGTGCTAATTTGTACCTTATATAAGCGTGAAGATGGTAGTACGTAATAGATTTATTGTTATATAATTCAGGGATGCCGCCACGAAGTGGGCTTAAGAGTTCTAAGATATGTCTCTTTTAAAACAAATCAGTAAACACAAAATACCCTATGCGTTTTAGGTTTCTTTTTTACATCTCAAAGATAAGCGTAGCTTATCCTTGTTAGAATTTATTTTCTATGACTCTGCATTGGCTCACTTCAACAAAGTAAAATGACATACTCCAAAAGTATTTATTCACTTTCTTTAACATAACCCTCATAGGGCTTTAACATTGTCTTATAGGGAGCTGAAAGCTATTTTATTTTACAGGAAAACTTTCAACAAAGCTTTGCCTGAGATCCGTATTTTTCAACTTGAATCGGATTGTTTGGATTCAACCAATCAATAGGCATGTTTTTTATTGCCCAAAAAAGGAGAAAGAACATAGAGAAAGCTTTATCACCAGTGCACAATTTTAAGTGTCTCTTCAATTCAACGCTTCCCTCCACCTCTTTACCAAATAAACTTTGGATCATAGGTTTTGACTTTTGAAAATTTGCTGATGATATCATGCGTTTTGAGAACATTAAACTGCTTCTCTCAACCATTAACTGCATAAATTTTTAATAGAATATCCTTTTTAAAAGCCGCTATGTCCTAATGATAAGCAAAAGCATTAAAGACAAATACCTGCATATTTTTGTGCTAGGTTGCGGATTCCACTGTGCAACAAAAATAAATTGAGGCATAGATTAAAAAATACACTGAAACACCAATACAAATAAAAATTGAAAAACAATCACATCTTTTTCTCAAAGCGATTTACTTCTGGAAGAGTTTCTCTTGTGTCTGGCTTTGTTCGCCTTCTTTATTATCCACGGGCAAAGGAACAGGATGATCAGAGAGACTACGTAAATAAAGCAAAAGATCAGCACGATCTTGATCATTTTTTATCCCGGGGAAAGACATAATGGTTCCAGGAAATGCTTGACGTGGTGATTGTAAATAACGATCTAAAGTGAAAAAATCCCACTTTTTATCAGAATTTGCGCGCAATACCCGTGAGTATACAAAGCCTGGTGTCGCTGCGAAAGGACGATTCACAATATCCCAAAGCATTGGACCAACACGTCCTTTCTCATTGCGTCCAGAAGTATGGCATATAGCACATTGATGAAAAATTTTACGTCCATTTTCAAAATCGCCCTGCTGAAGACGACGACTCAACGACAAGGAAGAGACAGGCATTACCTGTTTTTCCTTGAGGGCATCATTTTTCGCCATCTGAGGAGGTTGAAGCAGTCCCGAATTAACATAAACTCTATCGCTCAATATGGAAATTCCCGCCAAAACAACCAGCACAACAAAACAAGAACAAATAAAATAAAGGATTGTAAAGCGTTTCATTAAAAACTTAAACATTCATGTTTTTATTACGGCTTTTAGTTTAAGCTTTTTCCCTATAACATACAACATCATAAATGCACCATACACATAGCATTTGGAAATTTACAATGACTCTTAAACCAATTATTTGCATTCCTGCCCGTATAGGCTCAACCCGTCTCCCCAGAAAAGCTCTTGCTGAAATTAACGGCAAGCCAATGATTGTTCATGTTGCTGAACAAGCAAAAAAATCTGCACTCGGACGTACTATCGTTGCAACAGACCATCAAGATATCGCTAAAGTCGTTACAGCTTACGGACATGAGTGTATTATAACATGTCGTGATCACCAATCTGGATCTGACCGCATTTATGAAGCGTTAACCCGTATTGACCCTAAACAACATTATAATGCCGTTTTAAATGTGCAAGGTGATCTGCCAACAATAACCCCTGATGCAATCATCAGTGCGTTACGCCCTTTAGAAAATAGTTTAACTGATATTGCAACTTTGGGCGCTCAAATCGCTGAGAAAGATGAAAAAAGCGATCCGAATATTGTCAAAATTATTGGTACACCACTTTCCCAAAACCGCCTTCGTGCTCTTTATTTTACCCGCGCAACAGCGCCTTATGGAGATGGTCCCCTTTATCATCATATTGGAATCTACGCTTATCGACGTGCAACACTTGAAAAATTTGTGGCATTTGATCCCTCTCCACTCGAGCAACGTGAAAAGCTTGAACAATTACGTGCATTAGAGAATAATATGCGTATCGATGTAGAAATTGTTGACACAATTCCTTTAGGGGTCGATACACAGCGTGATCTTGAAAAAATACGTAAGATTTTAGCATGAAAACACCAAAAAAAACCAATAAAATCTCCTTCCAAGGAGAATATGGTGCAAACTCCCATATTGCTTGCTCTCATATGTTTCCCGATATGGATGCTATCCCCTCTGCTACTTTTGAAGACGCACTTAATTTAGTCGAAAATGGGCAAGCTGATCTTGCTATGATTCCTATTGAAAATACGCTTGCTGGCCGCGTTGCGGATATTCACCACCTTTTACCGCAATCATCTCTCTATATTATCGATGAATATTTTTTGCCTATCCATTTTCAACTCATGGTTCTACCCGGTGTCATACATGACGAAATTAAAACCGTATATAGCCATATACATGCTCTTGCACAATGTCGTAAAATCATACGTCATAATGGCTGGGAGCCTGTCACCTTTGCTGATACAGCTGGCGCTGCAAAATTTATTAAAGAAAATGCGAATCGTTCACAAGCAGCATTAGCACCTCTGCTTGCAGCAGAACTTTATGGACTTGATATTCTTGAACGAAATGTTGAAGATAGTCCTCATAATATTACGCGTTTTGTTGTTCTTTCACGGACACAAAAACATGTGCCTCAACCCCAAAACGGCGAAAAAATTATCACGAGCCTTCTTTTTCGCGTACGCAATGTGCCCGCTGCCCTCTATAAAACTCTTGGAGGATTTGCCACGAATGGTATCAATATGACAAAGTTAGAAAGCTACCAAATTGGTGGAAATTTCAATGCAACACAATTTTTTGTTGATATCGAAGGACATCCCGAAGATCCTATGATGAAACTCGCCCTAGAAGAGCTCTCTTTCTTTTCTGCTGAATTGCGCGTTATCGGTATTTATCCTGCTAAAAATGATCGAACACTGCAGAAGTAATAAGCTGGCACTATCATTCTCTTTACCAGCCACAATATATTTACGAACTCATGAGATTGCGACAGCCTTTGCATGATAAACGGTTCATGAGAGATATTTTTCTCCTTTCTTTTCCAATTTTTGCCCCTTATGCCAATCTCACTAATAGTATAAAGCCAAATGAATAAAACTGATTCCACATAAGTAAGTTTGAAGTGAGAGAATTTCACAATATTCGGAGTTAGGCTTCAAGAAAATAAAGACAAGTACTCATTATAACTCAATATGTTACATATAAAATATAAAATCAATGATACATAAAGAACATCCTAAAAACACCACAGTGCAACTCATTGGGGAAACGTCCTCTTTTCTGCTAAAGTAACTTCATAATAAACACTCAAAAATAGGCACCAATATTCCTTCATAGACTACTTCTATAATCCGAATAATATTCTTACATCAATAATGAGTATGCGTTTAGAACGGATAACAATATAAATACACAATTTTGTCTATCCCGTTCCTCTCCTCGCGTAGCAACATCTTTGAGAAGACATGCACTCTTTTATGGCAATTTATTTTAAAGAAATGACCATAAACTTTCTAACAAAAGTCATAAAATAACTTAAATTTCTACAAATGTACATCAAACCATAATGTTTTTAATTGTTTTGAACTGAGACCATTTTCAAAATAACTTTTATGAAACTAACAAGTGCATTGAGCATTGCTTTTATATGAAACTTGGCCTTTGTATTTTTACGAAAACTGATTTATGATTCATGATATTTCAAGGAGGAAAAAGATGAAAAAAGTCTTTCTTAAAGGGTTTTTGTCCGCTAGCATTCTCATTTTCTCCAGTGTTGCATTCGCTGGGTTTGGTGAGAGAGAGTGGAATTTTGCACAAAGTGAAAGTGTTACGATTGGTGCATACGATGTGAGGTATCAAGGCGTTGAATATTCTTGTGAGGCATTTAAACCTAAAGAAGCAACATTTACTTTATCATACTCTGCTCCTTCTGATTTAAATAAATTAAGAATTGTTGCGGATGATGAGAGTAAGGTAACCCATGATAAAGAAAATAAAATTTTTATTCTTAAAGATATCAAATCTCTTGATATAAGCTTCCCTTCATGGGGGAAATATATTTTTAAAAATATTACTAAAGAAAAGGTCATTGGAGAAGACTGCAATACAGGGGATTATGATTGAGCATATTTTCCCTTGGTTTCAATAAATTTGCCCCAATATTCTGGGAGGCTTTTCTTCAAAATTATATTTTTTGAATTCTAAAAGCCAGTTTTTTAAAAAATTCAAATATGGATTACAGAAGAGTGCTTTTTAGCAACAATATTTTCCTCAATTTTTCGATGACAATAAATTACCAATAACCACGAATAATAACCTGCATACTTTCTTCTTCTGTTTCACTCTTCATATATGCCTCATTTTTGCCATACAACATATTGATTTATAACGATTATTTGTCGCAACGACCCCAAACATTGTAAGATTCTCTCATTTCAAACCACTTTATATTAAATCAATTTTGTTCACTTGACTTTACACACTCAGAGGGATTGGCATAGGGTTAAATTAGTGAGGAAAGGAGGAAAAGTACCTCTCATGAACCACCTTAATGCAAAGGCTGTTGCAACACTATGCGCTTGTAAATGAAGGCTGATAAATAGTTATAATGGTGCCAACTTGTTGCAATTTTTGCAGAAAGTTCCCACTTCTTAAAAGTTCTCAAGAGACCTTAGCGCATGAACATATTCTTACATCTCATCATCCATATAGAAAAAATAAACGCTTATTTTATACGCAATGAATACGAAAAACTGCTCTTATGAAAATTTACCAATCTCATTTCTTTGTCATTCAGAGTATAAAAACTCAGTACAAAGGAAAAATTCTCTATAGATCTTGCCATATTTTTGTTTCTTAGCTTGATTTTTCGCTTGAAATCGACAATATAAACGTGGGAGGTTGGTGGTGGACGAACTACTCGCCAACTGGGTCAGGTCTGGAAAGAAGCAGCCCTAACGAGCTCTGGTACGGGTCATTGTACCAACCTCCTCCTTTTTCTCAATGAAATCATAGCTTTGTCATTTTTCAACAAAACCATTTTTTGTTTTTGAAACGTTATTATATATAATCAAGCAAAAAGAATTGGCTTTTTTGAGAAAATTCTTCTCGTCCTTTCAAAAATAAATTGATTGAAAAAAAGTCCTTTTATATGAAACTATGATCTTGACCTGTGCTTTTTTGTTATCCAAATCTATGTATAAAAAATTTCAAAGTTGGAATCATTCATGGAAAATACGCCGGTAGAAACAACCTATCGTGTTCTTGCTCGTAAATATCGACCTCAAAATTTCTCTGACCTCATTGGTCAAGAAGCAATGGTACGCACCCTTACAAATGCCTTTGAAACCGGTCGCATTGCACAAGCGTGGATGCTGACAGGAATTCGTGGAGTGGGGAAAACGACAACAGCACGTATTTTAGCACGTGCGCTCAATTATAAAACAAAAGATATTGACCAACCAACGACTGTATTGAATACGCTTGGTGAGCATTGTATACAAATCATCGAAGGACGCCATATCGATGTTATAGAAATGGATGCGGCTTCACATACAGGGATTGATGATATCCGTGAAATTATTGAACAAATACGTTATCGTCCTGTTTCTGCACGCTACAAGGTTTATATTATTGATGAAGTGCATATGCTTTCAACACAAGCATTTAATGGCTTATTAAAAACGCTTGAAGAACCACCCCCACATATAAAATTTATTTTTGCAACGACAGAAATTCGTAAAGTTCCTATTACAATCCTTTCACGCTGTCAGCGTTTTGATCTACGACGTATTGAATCGGCAGTTTTAAGTGCGCATTTGCGCCAAATTGCAAAACATGAAAACGTAGAAGTAGAAGAGCAAGCGCTTTCTATGATTGCCCGTGCAGCAGAAGGCTCTGCACGTGATGCACTCTCCATTTTTGATCAAGCCATTGCACACAGCAATGGTAATGTCACTGCTATGACTGTGCGTACAATGTTAGGATTAGCCGATCAATCACGCATTATTGATCTGTTTGAACTTATCATGAAAGGCGATATCACCAATGCACTGCAGGAGCTACGCAGTCAATATGATGCAGGTGCTGATCCTCTTACTATACTAACGGAATTAGCTGATTTCAACCACCTAGTTACACGTCTACGTTTTACTCCTAAAATAGCCGAAGATCTCTCACTTAATGAAGATGAGCGTTCAAAAAGCCTCAATTTTTCACAAAAACTGTCCGTTCCTGTTTTGTCGCGAACCTGGCAAATGTTACTTAAAGGTTTGCAGGAAGTTAGTCAAACAGCACTTCCTCTTCAAGCCGCTGAAATGTTGCTCATTCGTCTTGCGCACACTGCCGATCTCCCCACTCTTGATGAAGCTTTGAAAAAGCTTGCACAAGAAAAACCCCCCCTTACAATCACCTCAAACTCTTCTCACCCAGAACACACAAAGACGAACAATACAGCAAAAAAAGTGGCTGTAGAGCCCCATTCCTCTAAAGATGTTGCAAATATACCGGAAACTCCATCAGATTCCATCAACCTAGAAAAAACGTCAGAACATTCCTTACAATTGAAAGTTTCCGAAAATATTCAGACGCTCAATCTAGCACTCGAAAAGACAAGCTCTTCTGCAGTAACAAAAATTCTTGAAACTTCCCAGTCTGTTGAACCTTCTGACAAGATTGTGCATTTCCCTCTTTCTTCCACGCAAACCGCAAAAGAAAGCGTTAAACAAGAAGATATTGTTATTCATTCCTTGCACGATATTATAAAGCTCGCTGAACAGCATAATGATGTTCCTTTCAAGCTTTTTATTAGAGAATTTGTTCATCCCGTTGCTTTTGAACCGAGACATATCACGTTGAGACTTTCTAAAAATGCCCCACATTCACTGGCACGTGATATAGAAAAAATGCTTTTCCAATGGACTGAAAAACACTGGGATATAACCTTTGTTAATGAAGGAGGAGGACCAACTTTACAAGAAGAAAGCGAAGCTGTCCAAAAAACGCTTTTTTCCAATGCACAAGCAGACCCTGATATTGTAAAAATCCTCAATTATTTTCCAGAAGCAAAAATTGTCGATATTCGTCTCAATAAACAGGAAAACGATCTTGATTTACTTTCCGATAGCTTTAAAGATGCTGATAGTTTTGAAAATGAAAGTGATAATTATGATGAATAAGGATACCTATTTCTATGCGTGATATGATGAGCATGATGAAAAAAGCTAAAGAAATGCAAAAAAAAATGCAGGAAATTCAAGAGGAAATTGCTAATTTGCAAGCAACTGGTTTTGCAGGAGGTGATCTGGTTAGCATCACTCTCAATGGGAAAAGTACTATAACAAAGATTCACATTGATCCCTCATTGCTCAAACCTGAAGAAGCTGAAATTCTTGAAGATCTCCTTATGGCAGCCTATAATGAGGCAAGAGCAAAAATTGAAGTCGCTATTGAAGAAAAAACCAAAAGCATAACAGCAGGGCTCCCTCTTCCATCAGGTTTCAAACTTCCGTTCTAATGAAGAGGGTTTTATTTAATCCCGTGGGATAAAAATATGTCTAAATATATTGCAGGACCTGAAATTGAGCGTCTTATTCAACTTTTAGCGCGTATACCAGGCCTTGGTCCACGTTCAGCGCGTCGTGCTGCACTTCATCTTATCAAAAAAAAGGAAACATTGCTGGAACCGTTGGGAATAGCAATACAAGCTACTGTGAACAAAGTCCGCGTTTGTTCTGTTTGTGGAAACGTCGATACAATGGACCCTTGTTCGATTTGTACAGATCCACGCCGTGATGAGACAACAATCATTGTTGTGGAAGATATTGCTGATCTTTGGGCTCTTGAACGTGCAAAAACTTTAGCAACCCGGTATCATGTCTTGGGTGGACGCCTCTCTCCGTTAGATGGAATAGGTCCTGATGAGCTCAACATTGCGTCCTTAATACAACGCGTTGTAAAAAATTCAATTGCCGAGGTCATTCTAGCCGTTAATGCAACCGTTGAAGGACAAACAACCGCTCACTACATTACTGATCAGCTCTCTCATTTTCCCGTTAAAGTTACCCGTCTTGCTCATGGAGTGCCCGTAGGAGGTGAGCTTGATTATCTTGATGATGGAACTTTAGCAGCAGCTCTTCAGGCAAGGACAAATATTTAAAAAGTTTTTCTCTTTTTTGTTATTTTTTATTATGGGGGACATGCGTAAAGTGCTAAAAAAACGTCTCTTTCCTGAATAACTTTGGCCCAAGCATTCTCATATGTCTTCTCATATCCAATTTAGCCTATGGTTTAAAAACCGTAGAAAGACAACTTTTTACAGAAGCATGGCTTGAAAGTCTTGTTTTGGCAATTCTCTTAGGATCTATTACTCGTAGCTGTTTTACTTTGCCACAATATTTTCAAAAAGGTATAACTTTTTGCGCAAAAACACTTCTCGAAATTGCCATTGTTCTTCTTGGTGCAAGCATCAATATCCGAGTATCCACACAATTTTTTCAGCTGGTTGGAGTTTGCTTGCTGGCATCGTGTTTATTGTCTTTATCACTATTCTGATCAGTTTTTTTATTGGATACCTTCTTGGACTTTCTAAAAATTTATCAATATTGGTTGCTTGCGGAAATGCTCTTTGTGGCAACTCAGCTATTGTTGCAACTGCACCTGTTATCAATGCAAAACATGAAGATGTCGCCGCTTCAATTGCTTTTACGGCTCTTTTAGGCGTTCTTATTATCTCGCTTCTCCCCTTTTTACATCCATTACTCAATTTATCCTTTAACCAATATGGTGTTCTCTCCGGCATAGTGTCTATGCCGTACCACAAGTCTTAGCAGCAAACAGCACCTATTTCTTTTACAAGTGTTCAAATTGCAACAATTGTTAAATTGGTGCGAGTTTTAATGTTAGGACCTGTGATTTTTGTTTTCTCCATCCTGTATCACCGATCAGAGCAAATACACTTTCACTTACATGCCCTCGTTCCATAGTTTATCATCGGTTTTATTCTCATGATACTTGTTCAATCAAGTGGCCTTATTCCTACAACAGTTCTCAACCCTATCCGATTTATTGCCCAGTTACTCACTGTCATTTCAATGGCTGCATTAGGATTAGGGGTAGATATTCACTCTCTCAAAAAAGCAGGATGGCGCATCATTTCAGCATCAATCTGCTCTCTATTTATTCTTGGTGTTTGCAGCTTCATCATGATAAAAGCGATAAATCTATCTTTTAAAAAGCGATTTTAAAAGATCTTCGTTTTTCAACCGGTTTGCAACAACCCTGCGAGCTTACTGCTTTTTTCATAAAATCAGATCAACATTTCCCTAATTTTCTTATCAGCTTCATAAACATCAACTCTATTTTCTTTATAGTCGTATAGGAATTTTTAGCGCAATGTGTTGTCACAAAAGTGAAATTTTCATAAAAAGCGCATAAAATATACCACTCTAATAAAATAAATACTCCCCTCTATCGCTCTTTTAAGTCACTACTGCCTCCTCTATATCATCACAAAACATGAATGCGTATTCACTCAAGATCTCTTGCACGTGACAAATAAATACAATATATTGATTTATAATAATTATTTGTCATTCCTTACCTTAAATCATAATCCCAAATACCCATAAGCTTCTCTCATTTCAAATCACTTCATGTTGAATCAGTTTTATTCACTTGGCTTTACACACTCAGCGGAATTGGCATATGAGTAAAACGAGAACAGAAAGGAGAAAAAGTGCCTCTCATGAACCGCCTTCATGCAAGGGCTGTCACACATTGGGCGCTGGTAAATATTTAGTAAATATACACAATCTGGTAAAGTGAGTGATGGTGCTAATTTATCCCTTTATCAGCGTGAAAATGATGGTGTGCGATGGATTTATTGGTATACAACTCACCCACACTGCCACGAAATTGGCTTCTTAGGAACTCTAAGAAATGTTTCTTAAAAAAAGCGTGTGAACATGCAACACGGTGGCGTTCTGTTTTGCGTGATGGTCGTAACCCCATTAAAGAACGTGCGAAACAAAAAAGCTGCACTTTTACAAAAAATTGCGTTTTCATTTTATAATATAAAATAATTAGCAGAAAATATTTAAAAAACGATGTTTCCTCTTGGCTTTCCCATTTTCTTAGAATATTGCAAAGATACGCATTAAAAAAACAACAACATAATAAACCTTTTGTTTCTCCTCTTAATTTAACTAAAATACTTTTATGCTTATCCTTGCCATAGACACTGCTTCAATTTATTGCACCGTTGCACTCATCGATCATAAAACTGTCATTGCCCGTATCAGCGAATGCCTCAACAAAGGACATGCGGAAAAGCTCATTGGACATATTGCACAAATAACAAATCAAGCCAAGATAACTCTTCATCAAGTTGAGCGCATTGCTGTCAATATTGGACCTGGATCATTCACCGGAGTGCGTGTTGGTGTTTCAACAGCACGCGCTTTAGCATTAGCGCTTGAAATACCCGCTGTTGGTGTTAGTGCACTTGAAGCGTTAGCCGTACAAACAACTAATGTGGACACCACACCAGCAATCAGTGTTGTCATGCAAGCCGGTAGAGATATGTTTTATCACCAAAACTTTAACAAAGACCTCTTACCTTTAGGAGCGCCTGGCTTAAAAACAATTGAAAATGTCATTGATGATTTACCACAACCAACAAGACTAACTGGTCCAGCCGCAGATATCGTTGCCCTGCACATGAAAAACAATCAGATAAACAAAAGGATTGTACAAGACCAAACGCTCTATGAGGCAGCAGACATTGTAAGCTATGCCTCTCTTGCGGCAAACAAAAAACCTCAAGATCCACCACGCCCACTCTATTTACGCAATGCTGATGCAAAACAGCAAACCGGCTTTGCTTTACCACGAAAAAAATAATGTCCAAACTTTCATTGATAAAAAAGCATTTTGACATTTCTCCATTACAAGCTGACGACAGCGATTCCCTTTGTCACATTCATCAGCATTGTTTTACCCCTGCTTGGGAAAAGCACGCTTTTGATGATTTTTTAACAGATCTCTCGATCTTCGGATACAAAGCTTCTCTGTGTGAGAAAGCTGATAAAATTTTAGGCTTTTGTCTCTGCCGTCTTGTTCTTGATGAAGCAGAAATTATTACAATAGCTGTCCACCCGCATTTTCGTCGACAAGGAATTGGTTTCCTCCTTCTCGATAGTACACTTCGCCATCTTCACCACGAACATGCTATAAAACTCTTTCTGGAAGTAGAAGAAACCAATCTTTCTGCTTTAAAGCTTTATCAAAGCTTTAAATTTCAAAAAATTGCTAAACGAATCGCCTACTATCAAGCAAAAAATAGCCGCACAGATGCAATTCTTATGCAAAAAACTTTTAAGTAAATAGATTGAGATTTGTGTAAAAAGCATTTAAACATACATTATGACGAAAGTAAATTCTAAAAATACGCCCCCTGTGACTCATAAAAAGGTTTTTATCAAAACCTATGGGTGTCAAATGAATGTTTATGACAGCCAGCGCATGACGGATAGCCTTAGTGCTCAAGGTTATGTTACAACAGAAACACCAAATGACGCAGATCTTATTCTTGTTAATACTTGCCATATTCGTGAAAAAGCGGCAGAAAAACTCTATTCTGATCTTGGTCGCTTACGGGTCATGCGTCAAGAACGCGCACCTGACAAGCCCCTTATGGTCGGTGTAACCGGTTGCGTCGCACAAGCTGAGGGAAATGAAATTTTGCGCCGTGCTCCAATAGTGAATCTTGTCATCGGTCCGCAAATGTATCACCGCTTACCAGATTTGTTAGAGAAAGCCAAACAAGGGAAAAAAGTTGTTGAAACAGATTATGCCGTCGAGGATAAATTTGCTCGTTTACCGCCTCATAACAAACGTGCTGTGAGAAAACGAGGCGTTAGTGCATTTTTAACAGTACAGGAGGGCTGTGATAAATTCTGCACTTTTTGTGTTGTTCCCTACACACGCGGTGCTGAAATCTCTAGATCTGTTGAGCAAATTACCGAGGAAGCTCGTCAACTCATTGAAGCGGGTGTTAAAGAAATTACGCTGCTTGGACAAAACGTCAATGGTTGGCACGGACAAAGTGCTAATGGCAAAACTTGGCGCCTAGGTGATCTTCTCTATCATCTTGCCAAACTAGACGGTTTAAAACGTCTCCGTTACACAACCAGCCACCCACGGGATATGGATGACAGCCTTATTGCTGCACACCGAGATCTTGACATCTTAATGCCTTACTTGCATCTGCCTGTGCAATCAGGTTCAGACCGTATCTTAAAAGCCATGAACCGCCAACATAAAAGTGTTCATTATCTTCAGCTTATCGAAAAAATTCGTACCGCACGACCTGATATTGCTTTTTCAGGTGATTTTATTGTAGGATTTCCAGGAGAGACTGACGAAGATTTTGAAGAAACTATTAAGCTTGTTAAGCAAGTGCAATACAGTTCAGCCTATTCTTTCAAATATTCGCCTCGACCTGGAACCGTTGGTGCAACAATGAAGAATCATATTGATGAAACTGTAAAAGATGCCCGACTCCAATATTTGCAAGTTCTTCTGCTCGAACAGCAAACCGCGTTTTTGCGTTCTAAAATTGGGAAAACAACCGATGTTCTTATCGAAAAGGCCGGTCGTCACTCTGGGCAAATGGTAGGGCGCTCACCTTGGCTTTTACCTGTTGTCGTAGATACACAAGTTTCTACAGGAACCATCATGGAAATTCATATTAAAAATGCGGGCTCAAATAGTTTTGTCGGTGAAATAGCAAATGCGTAAACACAGCTCTGACAGTTTTCTCATAAAAGAGATTTTCTCAAATCTCTTTTATTTTTGAAGAAAATGATTACATCTAAAGCATACACTATAAAAGAAAAATTGTTTTATACAATTCCTTAAAGAGTATGTACGGTATTTATATTAAGTATGGGAGAATAGGTTGAAAGCTTCAACCGAAAAAGTAAAACGCATTAAAGAAAAAACACATGTTTGTTCTGAAGGTCCTGATATCTCGAAAAAAGCAAACATATCAGATGTGCATCATTCTGTTTTAATTTTTGAAAACAATCAATATGCAAAAGCAGTCTTTGGCAAGTTCGACGAAAACCTTGCTTATATCGAACAAAAACTCGGACTTAGTATTCATCCACGTGGCAATGAAGTTTTAATCCAAGGAAATATTGTTGCTATAAAATGCGCACAACATGTATTACAACAGCTTTATGAGCACGCTAAAACATATCAAGAGCTTACTTTAGCAAATATAGAAGGGGCAATTGCCATAGCAACACGACAGCAAGCAACACCAAAAACAACCCAATCATCTGCAAAAAAACAGGTACCAGCGCGGTTGAATATCCATAAAAAAGTCATCCATGCTCGAACCCCAACACAAAATACTTACATACGTGCAATGGAACACAGTGAACTTGTTTTTGGTGTAGGACCAGCAGGAACAGGCAAAACATATCTTGCGGTTGCTCACGCTGTAATGCTTCTAGAACGGGGTATTATTGAGCGCATTATCCTTTCACGCCCTGCCGTTGAAGCGGGAGAACATCTTGGCTTTCTTCCCGGTGATCTTAAAGAAAAAGTTGATCCATATTTACGACCACTTTATGATGCCCTTTATGATATGATACCCGCTGAAAAAGTAGAGCGCATTTTAGCGTCTGGTGTGATAGAAATTGCTCCTCTTGCTTTCATGCGTGGACGGACTCTTACTCATGCAGCTATCATTCTTGATGAAGCACAAAATACCACACCGATGCAAATGAAAATGTTTCTCACGCGCCTTGGAGAAGGAGCACGAATGATTGTTACCGGCGATATAAGCCAAATTGATTTACCTTTAGAGCAGCAATCAGGTTTAACCGAAGCAATCCGTATTCTTGCAAATATAGAAAATATTGCAATTGTCCGTTTTGATGAAGAAGATGTTGTGCGTCACCCTCTTGTTGCGGCTATCGTCGCTGCCTATGATCATGATTCTAAAACAGCAAACAAAGAATCCCCATTTTCAAACAGTGCGCCTAAAAAATGAATTTGATTTATCATGATTACTATTGATATAATTGTTGAAAGCGTTGGGTGGAATAATGAGGAAGTGCTTTATAAGATCACCGAAAAAGCATTAACAGCGACAATGAAACAGCTTTCATTGGAAAATGCCGCAAGTGAAATTAGTCTGCTTTTTACGGATGATGAACATATGACACAGATCAATGCACAATGGCGTGGTAAAAATAAACCCACTAATGTGTTGTCTTTTCCTGCTTTTCCACTTAAAGCTGGCGACCCTCCTGGTCCCATGCTGGGTGATATCATTATTGCACGAGAAACTGTTGTTCTTGAAGCAAAGAAGGAAGGAAAAACATTTCAAGATCACTTAACACATATGATTGTCCACGGTCTCCTTCATCTGCTTGGCTATAACCACGAAACACATGATGAAGCGCTGCAAATGGAAGGACTCGAAAGAGAAATTCTTCAAAAGCTCTTCATAAAGGACCCTTATGTTGAATTGTCTCAAAATGATAAAGATTAATTTCTTAAATTAAGATCACTATCATCTCATTTGAGATATCTTACACCTCTATTATAAAAAGATTTAAATTTAGAATATTTCAAAACCATGGACAACAAAATAAACGCACCAAATAACAAGCAAACATCTTCTAATATGAAAGAAAGTCCTTCTCAACAGATGAATCACACAGAAAAATACTCTCTCGTGAATCATGTGCTTTCATTTTTGCGTGGACGCAATTCTACATCACTGCGCGATGATCTTACCATTGCACTCACAACTGATAATGAAAATGATATTGCTCCCTTTTCGCCTGAAGAACGTACTATGCTGCATAACATTTTATGCTTGCGCGAAGCACGCGTTGATGATGTTATGATTCCACGTTCTGAAATCGAAGCATTGGAAATCAATACTTCTCTTGGCGAGGCACTTAAATATTTTGCAAAAATAGGCCATTCTCGCATACCTGTTTATGCTGAAACCCTAGATGACCCACGAGGAATGATCCATATCCTTGATATTTTGAATTATATCACGCGCTTTATTGCTAGCTCAACAAAGACCAATCAAACATCCGATTCATTAGAATTAAGCCATAAGGACTTGCACACCCCAATCGGTGAATTAAACCTCATTCGAACAGTTCTCTTTGTTCCTGGCTCCATGATGGCAAGCAAATTACTAACACGCATGCAAACCACACGAACACAAATGGCTCTGGTTATTGATGAACATGGTGGCACAGATGGTTTAGTTTCGATGGAAGATATTGTTGAATTGGTTGTGGGTGATATCGAAGATGAACACGACAATGTCGACAATGCTATTGTGCGCGAGCACAATAATAAATGGCTTGTTGATGCAAGAACAGAATTAGACGATGTGGAAAAAGCCCTTGGTCCTGATTTTATAATAGGAGAATATGCTGATGAAGTCGACACTATTGGTGGTTTGATTGTCTCGATTCTTGACCGTATTCCTGCAAAAGGTGAAGTCGTTGAAGCCGTACCTGGTTATCGATTTCGTATTTTAGAAGCCGACAAACGACGGATTAAACGATTACACATTTTTCGCATTCAAGAAAACGAGAATTCTGAGAACAATGCCACTTCTAAAAAATAGTCAGACGTTTTTAAACAAATTCACACTTTTCTTATTTTCTGTTACCAGCTGGAAACGGCAAGCGTGCGTATTTTTATGCGGTGCTTTTACCTCTCTTGCACTTCCACCCTTTTATTTAACACTCCTTTGCTTTATTACTTTCCCTATCTTTACTGTTGTACTTGACTCAATACAGACTATCAAAAACACTAAAAAGCGTTTTTTGACCTATGCTCTCAGCTGTGGAACTTTTGGCTTTAGTTACTTTATTTGCAGTCTTTGGTGGCTATGCAATGCTTTATTGGTCGATCCTGATAGTTTTGGTTGGGTGATACCATTTGCCATTTTCGGACCTCCCATCTACCTTTCTCTTTATTGGTTTTTTGCGGGTTTCATTATCGGTTTATTATGGACAAGGGGAATAGCACGCTTCTTTGTTTTAGCCTTTGCATTGGGATTGGCAGAATGGTTGCGCGCATTCTTATTGACAGGCTTTCCATGGAATTCTCTTGGTTGTACAGCTATGCCAACCCCAATGCTCATGCAATCTGATGCAATCGTGGGAATTTATGGCATGAATATTCTTGCTGTCTTAGCCTATAGTTTACCCACTGTTTTATTAACCGATGAAAAAAAGAAATCTGCACTTTCTCTTTGCTTATTGCTTGTATTGGCTCACAGTGGTTTTGGGTTTTATCGTCTCCATACCATACCGCATACAGAGAATGATCCTCCAAATCGTTATTGGGTGCGCATTATTCAGCCTTCTATCCAGCAAAATATAAAACTGAATCCCACAACACGAGAAGCTCTCTTTGCAGCACATATGCACTTGAGTGCAACACCAACAAAAGATCATAATCCAGAACCCGACTTTATCATATGGCCCGAAGCATCCGTTCCTTACCTTCTCTATGACAAATCTACCACCGCAATGCGCATTGCTTCTCTGCTAAAACCCAAACAATGGGCTATTGTTGGTGCTATACGTACCCGTTATGATCACCTTGAAGCGCAAACACAATATTTTAATACAATTGCAGTTATTAATAATAAAGGTCATATTTTAAATACTTCTGATAAACTTCACTTGGTTCCTTTCGGAGAATATCTCCCCTATCAAAATTTATTGGAAAAAATTGGACTGCATATTCTTGCTGATGAGATTGGTGGATATAGTGCTGCGCAAACGCGTAAAACCATTATAATGCCAAATGGGTTTTCTTATCTTCCGCTGATTTGTTATGAAGTCATATTTCCCAATGAAATGACTTTTAAAGGCCCTCCTCCTCAAGCAATTATTAATGTCACGAATGATGCATGGTTTGGTGTAACACCAGGCCCCCACCAACATCTTCAACAAGCACAACTGCGTGCAATTGAAATGGGAATTCCTCTTATACGAGCAGCCAATAATGGAATATCAGCTGTTATTGATTCTTATGGACGAATCGTTGTAGCTCTCCAGCAAAATGCTGTTGGCATTATTGATTCACAAATTCCACCATCCATCCCCCTTATATGGAGCAATAAATACAGAATATTCTCTACTTTCATCTTATTCACTCTTATGCTACTGTGCCGCGTTAGTTTTGGTTTCGCCAAACAGCTCAAATAATTAGATAGTCGTGTACGGTATGATATTGTGCGTACCGGTAACATTGGGAAAAATTATTACATTTTATCTTCATTATATGTTAAACAAACCTCGCATAAATTTGATGTTTGTTTGAAAGTGAAGTGCTGAAAACAAAGAGTTGCATTATGACCGATACTAGAAAAAAACCCGACCCTATAGATGTCTACGTCGGAACCCGTATCCGTTTACGTCGTAATATTTTAGGGTTAACCCAAGAGAAATTGGGAGAAAAATTGGGTATTACTTTCCAACAAGTCCAAAAATATGAAAAGGGGACCAACCGTATTGGTGCAAGCCGTCTTCAAGCAATTGCAGAGATTATGGATGTTCCTGTTTCCTATTTTTTTGATAAAGGCATTCATACTCAACACGTGGAAGGCTTTGCTGAAAGTGACAATGATTTTATGGATTTTTGCTCTAGCAATGAAGGAATCCAACTGATGCGTGCTTTTACGAATATATCTGATGCAAAAGTACGTCGTAAAATCATTGACTTAGCAAAAGCGCTTTCTGAAGAAGATCTTATAGATAAACTATAAAATACTATTTTTTACTCACCATAAAGGTGTATTAACGATTTGCTATAAGATTGGCAAATAAAAGCAACTGTTAATAAATAATTAAGAGACTGTTGTTTTTCTTTTTTGAAGGAGTTCCTATGCCGCATCAAGATTATCTTTTTACAAGTGAATCGGTATCGGAAGGGCATCCTGACAAAATTTGCGATCGTATTTCCGATGAAATCGTTGATATGGTCTATAGGGAAGCACAAAAGACCAATACTGATCCATGGCTCATACGTGTTGCTTGCGAAGTTTTGGTCAGTGTAAACCGTGTTGTTATAGCGGGTGAGGTGCGTGTTCCTGATACACTGTTAAAAAAAGATAAAAATAAAGAGTTTATTTACGATGAAACTGGTGCTCCACTCATTAATCCTACGCGTTTTCGTGCAGTAGCACGTCATGCTATTCGTGCAATTGGTTATGAACAAAAAAGTTTCCATTGGAAAACTGTTAAAATTGATGTTCTTTTACGCCCCCAATCAACAGACATTGCACGGGGTGTTGATCATGCGACAGATCAGCATAGTAAAGAAGGTGCTGGTGACCAAGGTATCATGTTCGGATATGCTTGCCGTGAAACACCTGATCTCATGCCTGCTCCTATTTATTATGCGCATAAAATTCTTAAACTTCTTGCGACAGCCCGCCGCAAAAAAGAAGGCGAGGCTGATAAATTAGGACCAGATGCCAAAAGTCAAATAACGATACGGTATAAGAATGGAAAACCTATAGAGGTTACATCCATTGTTCTTTCAACACAACATATGGATGAAAGTTGGGATTCGCATAAAGTACGTACAGTGGTTGAGCCTTATATTCGTCAAGCCTTACATGATATTCCTATTTCTGCGCAATGCAGTTGGTATATTAATCCAACAGGAAAGTTTGTTATCGGAGGTCCTCAAAGTGATGCAGGACTTACGGGGCGTAAAATTATTGTTGATACTTATGGGGGGGCAGCACCCCATGGGGGAGGCGCTTTTTCAGGTAAAGATACGACAAAGGTTGATCGTTCTGCAGCTTATGCCGCACGTTATTTAGCGAAGAATATTGTTGCAGCTGATTTAGCAGAACGATGCACTATTCAACTTTCCTATGCAATTGGCATTGCACAACCCTTATCTATTTATCTTAATCTCCATGGAACAGGAAAGGTCGATGAAAAAACTCTTGGAGCAGCCATTCGTAAAATCATGGATCTGTCACCAACGGGCATTCGAAAACATCTGGACCTTAATAAACCTATTTACACAAAAACAGCTGCCTATGGTCACTTTGGGCGCGCTCCCGAAAGTGATGGTTCGTTTTCATGGGAAAAAACAGATCTGATTGAAACACTTAAAACAATGATTAAAACATCATGATTGATCATTATACATGTATGCGTGAAGCTTTTTTTGGGCGCCGACAAGGAAAACGGTTACGGGATAGTCAGCATGTACGGATTAAAACACTGCTCCCAATTCTCAATATTGATGTCAATACCCTTCCACCCTTAGACTTAACCTCCTTATTTTCCAGTAAAGTAAAAGAAGTTCGGCTTGAAATTGGTTTTGGTGGAGGAGAACATCTCCTTCATGAAATGGAACATTTTCCACAAACTGGGTTTATTGGTGTAGAGCCCTTTATCAATGGCATGGCAAAAATATTAATGTCTCTTGAGCAACATACACAACATCAAAACCATATTCGCCTTTATGATGACGACGCTATACATCTCCTTGATTGGCTTCCAGAGGCATCTCTTGATGGAATAGACCTCCTCTATCCTGATCCATGGCCGAAAAAGAAGCATTGGAAACGACGCTTTATTAATGTCAAAAATCTTAATCGTTTTGCTCGCGTTCTCAAAACAGGTAAAAAATTTCGATTTGCCAGTGATATTGATGGTTATATCAATTGGACCCTTTCTCATTGTGCACAGCATAATAGCTTTGAATGGGAAGCAGAAAATCCTCATGATTGGAAAACGCCCTATCCTGTATGGACTGCCACGCGCTATGAAACAAAAGCGTTGCGTGAAGGACGAACACCAACCTATCTTACCTTTATCAAGAAATAAACGAAGAAATGCTTTTCTTATAAACAACTTGAAAAATTTTGAATTTAAGAGTATCAATAGTTAAATTCTTAGTCTTATGATAAGGAGTGGGTTACAGAACCCGCTCTTTTTTAATATCATAAAGCTAGTGAAAAAACTTGGATAAAGTCTATGAGCGAAACGGAAAAAATAAGCAATCTTGATGAGCCTCGTTTGTTTGAAGAAGAAGGCATAGAAGCACGTATTGCTAATCTTGTCATGCCATTATTGAAGCCTTTGGATTTTCGTTTGGTTCGTGTAAAGCTTCTTGGTTTAAATGGTTTAACACTTCAGATTATGGTTGAACGTTCTGATGGTTCGCTGACTGTAGAAGATTGTGAAGTTGTTAGTAGAACCGTTTCCCCCCTTCTTGATGTACAAAATATTATCGAACGCAAATATCATTTAGAAATTTCATCTCCGGGAATTGATCGTCCATTAGTTAGAAAATCTGATTTTTTTCATTGGCAAGGACATCTTGCAAAAATTGAAACAAAAATAGCCATTGATGAACGCAGAAAATTTCGTGGAACACTGATGAATATCACACAGGATGGATTTACTTTAAATGCTGATAAAGCCGCTTATGGAGAAGCCATGTATACTTCTATTGCCTTTTGTGATGTCACAAATGCGCATTTAGTACTTACCGATGAACTTATTCGCGACGCATTGAAAAAAAATAAAGATTTAAGTCAACAATCCATTCCCGAAGATAAGCCTAACGTCGTAAAACAGACATAAAATCACAAAAATTAATATCACTGGGAAATGCCCACCATGTGGCACAAAGAAGGAGAAAATTGATGGCTACAAGCGCTAACAGGCTTGAAATTCTGCAAATTGCAGATGCTGTTGCACGTGAAAAATCAATTGACCGTGAAATTGTCATTTCTGCAATGGCTGATGCTATTCAGAAAGCAGCGCGTTCTCGTTATGGTCAAGAAACAAATATTCGTGCTGAAATCAATTCCAAAACAGGTGAAATTAAATTACAACGCCTGCTAAAAATCGTTGATGTCGTTGAAGATTATACCAGCGAAATACCTTTATCCGATGCACTCAAACGCCAAGCAGATGTACAAGTTGGTGATTTTTTTGCTGATCCCCTCCCCCCTATGGACTTTGGACGTATTGCAGCACAATCCGCTAAACAAGTTATTGTACAAAAAGTACGCGACGCAGAGCGTGATCAACAATATGAAGAATTTAAAAATAAAATTGGTGAAATTATTTCTGGTACAGTAAAACGCGTGGAATATGGCAATGTTATCGTTGATCTTGGACGTGGTGAAGCTATCGTGCGTCGTGATGAACTTATTCCACGTGAATCTTTCCGCTATGGAGATCGTATTCGTGCCTTTGTCAATGATGTGCACCGTGAATCACGCGGTCCGCAAATTTTTCTTTCACGGACCCATCCTCAATTTATGGTGAAACTTTTTACCATGGAGGTGCCAGAGATTTATGATGGTATTATAGAAATTAAATCCGTTGCCCGCGATCCTGGTTCACGAGCTAAAATTGCCGTTGTTTCACGTGATGGCTCTATTGATCCTGTTGGCGCTTGTGTGGGCATGCGAGGAAGCCGCGTTCAAGCCGTTGTTGCAGAATTACAAGGCGAAAAAATTGATATTATTCCTTGGTCGCCTGATGCTGCAACATTTATCGTGAATGCTTTACAACCTGCTGAAGTTTCTAAAGTTGTCCTCGATGAAGATGCAGAACGTATTGAAGTCATTGTACCTGATGACCAACTCAGTCTTGCTATTGGTCGACGTGGGCAAAATGTTCGTTTAGCCTCACAATTAACAGGATGGAATATTGATATCTTAACTGAAAAGGAAGAATCTGAAAATCGTCAAAAAGAATTTATTGAACGCAGTAAATTGTTTATGGAATCCCTAGATGTTGACGAAATGATCGGGCAAGTTATGGCATCAGAAGGATTCTCTTCCATTGAAGAAATCGCCTATATTGATCTTGAAGAGATTGCTTCCATTGATGGCTTTGATCATGAGACTGCCGCTGAAATTCAAAGCCGTGCGCGCGAATATCTTGAAAATAAAGAAAAAGAACTTGATGAAAAACGCAAAAAACTCGGTGTTTCTGATGAATTGCAAACACTTCCTGGAATGACAAGCGCTATGTTGGTTGCTGTTGGTGAAGATGGTGTCAAAACAATAGAAGACTTTGCGGGCTACGCTGTTGATGATTTGGCAGGCTGGAAGGAACGTAAAGAGGGTCAAACACAAAGTTTTTCTGGTATTTTAACTCCCTTTGAGATTACACGTGCTGATGCGGAATCTATGATTTTAGCCGCACGTGTACAAGCAGGCTGGATAGATCAGGCTGATCCTGTTACAGAGAATTCTGCAGAAGGTGAAGAATCTGCAGAAGATGAGAAAACAGACAATGTGGATACACTTTAAATGAATGAGCGGACCTGTATTGTGACAAGAAAAAATGCTTCAGCGGAAATGCTGATCCGTTTTGTTCTTGGTCCCAATAATCAAATTGTTCCTGATCTTAAGTCGCATTTGCCTGGACGTGGCGTTTGGGTCTGTGCTCATCATTCTACTGTTAAAGCAGCGGTGAAACAAAAAGCTTTTAAAAAAAGTTTTAAAACAAATGTTGAAGTTGCGCCAAATCTTGCGCATATTATTGATACACTGTTGCTAAAAGCTGCTCTTTCAAGCCTTTCCATGGCGCGAAAAGCAGGTGTTATCGTTACGGGAGCAACAAAAGTTGATGCGGCTATTCGCTCTGGTCAAGTTATTCTCGTACTTCATGCTAAGGAAACTACAGAAGATGGGAAACGAAAAATTGCACAAGCTATCCACACAATACAACAACAGATAAGACGGAATATAAAAACCATATCTTTATTTACAAGTGATGAAATGCAAATAGTTTTTGGTGCTAATCCTGTAATGCATGCGGCCTTATTGGACACCAAGGCTACCGAAGGATTTCTCAAAACGATACACAAACTAATCGCATATCGTGATGATAAACACAGTAAGCCTGGTGAAGTGACGGCACGAGCCGTGAAGGAAGTACAATGAGTGAAAATAATAACGACAAAACAACAGCCAAGAGGACACTAACCTTAAAACGGTCAGTTCTAGAAACAAGCACGGTTAAACAGAATTTTAGCCATGGCCGTACAAAAGCTGTGGTTGTCGAAACCAAACGGCGAAAAATTACACGACCTGACGAAAAATCTGAAGTACAACAGCCTATTACGAAACCGCATGTCGCTCCCAAACGCGCTAAACCACGCTTTGAAGACGTTAAATCAAATGAAACTGTTGCGACAAATAATCTCTCATCCGCTGAAATGGAAGCAAGACTTCGCGCGTTAGAGGAAGCACATACCCAAGAAAAAATAATACGCGAACAGGCTGAAGAAGAAGCAAGACGCGCAAAAGAACGTGAAGAAATTTTGCAGAAATCCATTAAAGAGAAAGAAAAGCTTCAACAAGAAGAAGAAAAGTCAGTGGTACAGACACCGACTCCGGACTTAAATCATTCTCCCGTAGAACCGGTAGATATTCCTATCGTGCCTAAAAGTGCATCTGTGGTTGAAAAGCGCAAAACAGACGACAATAAAGAGGATGATCGGCATAACCGACGCACCAATCTTGCTAAATCAGAAGTGCGTGCTCCCAAAGTTGTCAAAGGTGCTGATGAGCGACGTCGTGGAAAGATAAACCTCAACAGTGCTTTAGATGAAGAAGGGAGTGACCGTGGACGCTCAATGGCTGCAATGCGCCGCAGGCAAGAAAAATTTAAGCGTGCACAAAACCAAGAGCCAAGAGAAAAAATTTCTCGCGAAGTTGTTCTTCCTGAAACCATTACCATTCAAGAACTTGCACAGCGTATGACAGAACGCTCTGTTGATGTGATTAAATTTCTCATGAAACAGGGACAAATGATGAAACCCGGAGATATCATCGATGCAGATGTTGCTGAACTCATAGCTTTTGAGTTTGGTCATACCGTCAAGCGTGTCTTAGAATCTGATGTCGAAGAAGGTATCTTTAATGTCGCTGACAATCCTGAAAAAATGAAGCAACGCCCACCTGTCGTAACAATTATGGGCCATGTCGACCATGGAAAAACTTCTCTTCTCGACGCTATTCGAAAAGCAAATGTTGTTTCTGGTGAAGCCGGTGGGATTACTCAGCATATTGGTGCTTATCAAGTCGAGCAAAACGGTCAGAAAATTACCTTTATTGATACACCCGGACATGCCGCCTTCACAGCTATGCGTGCACGTGGGGCTCGTGTTACAGATATTGCCGTTTTGGTTGTTGCCGCTGATGACAGTGTCATGCCACAAACCATTGAATCCATTAACCATGCTAAGGCTGCTGGTGTGCCCATTATTGTTGCTATCAACAAAATTGATAAACCAGCTGCAGATGCACAAAAAGTACGCACAGAACTTCTGCAACACGAGGTTTTTGTTGAAACCATGGGCGGTGAGACTTTGGAAGTCGAAGTTTCTGCAAAAACCGGTCAAAAATCTTGATAAACTTCTTGAAGCCATTCTCCTTCAAGCTGAAATTCTTGATCTCAAGGCAGATCCAAAACGTACAGCAGAAGGAGTTGTTATTGAAGCCAAACTTGATCGGGGTCGTGGATCTGTTGCTACAGTTCTGGTTCAAAAAGGAACATTACATCCTTCTGATATTATTGTTGCAGGCAATGAATGGGGGCGTGTGCGCGCCTTAATTGATGATCATGGTCGCCATATCAAAGAAGCAGTCCCTTCTACGCCCATAGAAATTTTGGGTATGCAAGGAACACCGCAAGCTGGAGACCGTTTTGCTGTTGTCACTCATGAAGCAAAAGCGCGGGAAATCTCTGAATATCGTCAACGATTGGCACGTGATAAAGCTGTAGCTCGACAGACTGGTTCACGCGGTTCCCTTGAACAGATGATGACAAAACTACAAACCACTGGTGTTAAAGAATTTCCTCTTATTATTAAAGGAGATGTGCAAGGATCAATTGAAGCAATCGCTTCAGCTCTAGAAAAACTAGGAAATGAAGAAGTGCGTGCACGCATTGTGCATTCTGGTGCTGGCGGTATTACTGAAAGCGATATCTCTCTTGCTGAAGCTTCTCATTCTGCTGTTATTGGCTTTAATGTTCGTGCAAATCAGCAAGCCCACACTGCAGCCAAAACACAAGGAATTGAAATTCGCTATTATAACATCATTTATGATCTTGTTGACGATATAAAAGCCGCTATGTCAGGATTGCTCTCACCAGAACAGCGTGAGACTTTCCTTGGTAATGCTGAGGTCTTGGAGGTCTTTAACATTACAAAAGTTGGAAAAGTCGCAGGATGTCGCATAACAGAAGGTAAGATAGAACGAGGAGCAGGTGTTCGCCTCGTTCGTGATAATATTGTTATCCATGAAGGAAAACTTAAAACACTCAAACGTTTCAAAGATGAAGTCAATGAGGTACAAAGTGGTCAAGAATGTGGAATAGCGTTCGCAAATTATGACGACATACGTGTAGGAGATATCATTGAAACCTTCCGTATCGAACATATTAATCGTACATTGTGACAAAACCTCATAGCTTCTCTTTATATAATAAAAGAAGTCTTTGGGTGTTGCATGCAACGCGTTTGTTTTTTATCTTTTTAAGATGGTCAAAAGAAGAGCAATTATAATAAAGGTGAAACTTTGATGAAAAATGCAGGGCCATCACAACGGCAACTCAGAGTGGGAGAACAAGTGCGTCACGCAGTAGCACATATATTGCAACGTGGTATTTTACTCGATGATATCTTAAAAAATACTGTCGTTTCTATCTCTGAAGTTCGGATGTCACCAGACTTGAAAATTGCCACCTGCTTTATTTCTCCTCTGAGCACTCTCAAAAATACTTCTCATGTTGATATCGTAGATGTCCTCAATAAACATAGCCGTTTTATCCGTAAGGAGATTAGTTATGCATTACGACAGATGAAATACATGCCTGAACTGCGTTTCCGACTTGATAACAGCTTTGATAATTTCTCAAAAATTGATGCCCTGCTTCGCTTACCTGAAGTCGCGCGTGATCTGCACCATAATGATGAATCTGAAGAGTAAAAACATGGCACGGCAACGTAAAAGAAAAGGTCGTCCTGTTTCTGGCTGGGTGATATTTGACAAACCAAAAGGTATGGGATCAACAGAAGCTGTTTCACAAATAAAACGGCTCTTTCATGCGCAAAAAGCAGGGCATGCAGGTACACTTGATCCTCTTGCTTCTGGTCTTTTGCCCATTGCATTGGGAGAAGCAACAAAAACCGTGCCCTATGTTATGCAAGGTACAAAAACCTATCGTTTTCACATCGTTTGGGGCGAAGAGCGTTCAACAGATGATCTCGAAGGGGAAATCACAAAGACATCTCTCAAACGTCCAACACAAGAAGAAATAGGCGCCCTTCTCCCTCAATATACTGGTGTTATTTTGCAAACACCTCCGCAATTCTCAGCTATTAAAATTGCTGGTAACAGAGCTTATGATCTTGCACGTGAAGGTGAGATTGTTGAGATACCGCCACGTCAAGTGGAAATAGAAACTTTCAAATTAATAGAAATGGTTACCAATGAACGTTCTATTTTTGAAATAACTTGCGGAAAAGGAACCTATGTGCGCTCCTTAGCACGCGATATGGGGCGTGATCTTGGTTGCTATGGGCATATTACTGATTTAAGACGGACTGCAGTCGCCCCTTTCTATGAAGATGATCTTATCACATGGGACACGCTCAAAGAAATAGCATTGGATACAAGTGCAACAAATGAACATGATATTCTTCTTAAAAGAAACTTTGCAGCGCTTGATGAACTGCTCATTGAAACAGGCGCTGCACTAGAATGCCTCTCTCATTATGCCTTGAGTGAGCCCCAAGCAAAACGAGTCATGATGGGAAATCCAGTGCCACTCTACCATCGCACTGCCTCTGTTGATGAAGATGAAGTTTGTGTCATTTACAAAGACCGACTTCTTTCTATAGGTTCTCTTGATAAAGGACTGTTCAAACCAAAACGAATTTTCACAATTTAATTCGTTTTTTCGTGTCATTATTTCTTAGGAAAAGATATTTTTTTATATCAGTAAAAAGAATAAAATTTCTTTTATGACACTATGTTATTTTTTACGATCGTTCGTGTCAAAAATTAACTGTGATTTTTTAAAGAGACGTCTCTTAGAGCTTCCTAAGCCCATTTCATGACGATGTGGATGAAATGTATACCGATAAATCCATTGAGTACCACCATCTTCACGCTTATAAAGATACAAACCCGCACCGGTCACTCTATTTACCAGCTCATGGTATATTTACTAAATATTTACCAGCGACCAATGGGTATGGCAGCCCTTGCATGAAGGCGATTCATGAGAGACATTTTTCCTCCTTTCTTTTATAATTTTATCCTTATGCCAATTCCACAGATAGTGTAAAGCTAAGTAAACAAAATTGATTCAAGATAAAGTAGTTTGAGATAGAAGAATCTTATGGATATTCGAAGTTATAACTTAAACTCGATAACGAAAAATAGTCTTTATGAATCAATATGTTACCATTCTTTAAAGTGGTATCTCTCATTGCTCAAAGAAACCATGTCATGACAGCACTTGTGAAGATGTAGTACCAAAATCTATTATGCACTCCCATTTTTACTGATACAAGGAACAAGCCGATATAAGCATACCCTTTTGATTAGTCCTTTCATATCGCTCCATACTCTTTCATGAAAGTAGCTGTTAAGGGGCATTTTTAATCCTTATCTCAAGTGATTTATATCCACACCAATTCCACTTGTAATGTGTAAGGGAATGGTTTTGACTGATTTATGATGAAAAAATCATAAGAAAATTTTACGAAATTTTAGATTGGTCATTCAATATAAGAGACAATCCATAGCCATTATGGCAACAATAAACGAAAACATGCTTAAAGCATAAAATCAAAGCTGAAAGAAGGCATTGTCACAGAAATATACTAGCTCAATGCCCCTCTTAAATAAAAAATGCCCACCTCTTCCTAACCCATCTTACCTTCTCCCACTTCACACAAAACCACTATCACCCCCCCATGAAAACAGATAGTATCCGAAGTATTTGTTTATTGGGCTTATATTAAGAATAACATGCTACATTTCTTTTTTCATAGGACGACGCTTTTCTACGGGGTATTGATGTTTTTTAGCAATACGCATAATTGCTTCTTCCAGTGGCTCGATTGTCACATCCATAGAGAAACCATTTGCATGAATAATATTTTCATGATCCGTCATAATGGCTGCATGACCCTTCCAAAAAATCAAATCGCCCCGCTGAAGTTTGTCATTATCCGTAAGCGGTTTGCCTATGGTTTTCTGTTGCAGATCAGTATCGCGTAAAACTGTTTGTCCAGTCATCATCATAGAAAGCTGGATGAGCCCTGAACAATCAATTCCAAAACCACTAACACCTCCCCAAAGATAAGGTGTGTGGATAAAGGTTTCAGCAACTGTAACATAATCTTCGTATACACTCCCAATGGGACTAAGATGATGCGTAATGATGACTTTTCCATCTTCAAGGATAGAATACATTGTATCACGCACTTCAATTTCATCAATCACACTTACTTTACTTCCTATGGATAAGGCACAGTCTATTGGTCCACGTAAGTCAGCTTGTAAATATTGAAAAGTGCGTGGCACAAAAACGATATGTGTTTGTTTTACGGTTGATGTACAAAGAACTGCTGTATCAATATAACCAACATAACCATCTTTGAGCGATTGTCCCCATGACATGGTTTCTCCTTTTTCAAAGATGAGAAGTTCTTCACCTAACAAACACTCTGTTTGTCTCTCACTTTTCTGATTATTTTCTTTAAAGAGTCCTGCGACAGCTGTGTTAACGCGCTTTTTTTCACCTTCAACGAAGCGCTCAGCCGTCACTTCTGTTTCAAGGCGCTTATCTGCTAAATCCTCTCTAAATGCGTGTAACCTTGGATCTTTAGCAATCATCTCTTTACTTTTCCTTTTTTGACTTTGTATTTATAAGCAGCCTCATGAAAACTCCATTTGTAAAATGGCATATCCCTTGTACACAACATTTTCACGCAGATGAAAATATGAGCCCATCTGTGATATTTTTGCAGCTTTTTCATTGAGACGGTTCATAAGATACAGATGCTACTCTTTTCTAAAACGTTTTTTTGCTTCATAGCAAAAAAGCTTTAAGTGAGAGAAACTTACGGTATTTTATAGTACACACTTAACATACACACTAATAAATTGTCTTTATAAACTCGTTATTTATGTCATAAAACAAAACTCATAACTACACTTCAGAAGTGATAAAAAATCACTTCTGAAGTGTACAATTGTACATCTTTATGGTTATTTTGTGTCAAATTTGGTTTTTAAAGAGATTATAAAGGGCACGAATAACTTGTGCAGACCCCCCAACAGGATAGCCTGGTTTTTCTTTTGGAACCCATCCAAAAAGATCAAAATGTGCAAAATTTTCGGCTTTTTCAACAAAAGAGTTAAGAAACAAAGCAGCAACTATAGAACCAGCAAAACTATTTCCAGTTACATTGTTAAGATCAGCAATTGGTGAGGATAACATGTCTTGGTATGGTTTCCAAAATGGCATTTGCCAAAGAGGATCTGAAACAGCGTGTGCAGATTGAGAAATTTTTTGTGCCCATATTGCATCATGGCAATAAAATGCAGGGAGATCTGGTCCTAATGCTACACGCGCAGCTCCTGTTAATGTTGCCATACAAAGCATGAATTGTGGGCTTTCTTCATCACCATAGGTGAGCGCATCAGCAAGAACAAGCCGCCCTTCAGCATCTGTATTGCCAACTTCAACACTTAAACCTTTACGGCTTTTAAGAATATCCCCTGGTCGGTAAGCATTGGCAGAAATGGCATTTTCAATAGCTGGAATCAAAACACGTAGACGGAAAGGCAGCTTAGCATCCATGATAAGTTTCGCCAATCCCAAAACATGGGCACCTCCTCCCATGTCTTTTTTCATAGGTAACATATTATTGGCAGATTTAATATCAAGACCTCCAGTATCAAAAGTTACACCTTTCCCAACCAATGTTATTTTAGGATGACTTTCTTGCCCCCAACGCAAATCAATGAGTCGTGGTGCCGAGCCCCCGGCACGACCCACAGCATGAATCATTGGAAAATTATGTGTTAAAAGTTCATCTCCACGAATACTTTCAACATGTGCATTATAGGTTTTGCCTAGTTGATACGCTTCTTTCTCGAGAGCTTCTGGATTCATATCATTGGCTGGAGTATTAATAAGATCACGAACAAAAAAGACCGTTTCATAAAGACGTTGAAGCTCATCAAGATCAATTGTATCATTGACGTGGAATGATAACGATTTAGAGGAAGCATTTTGGCAATAGCGGTTGAATTGGTAACTTCCAAATGCCAATCCAAGATAAGTATTTATTTCGCGGGAAGCTATTCCTTCTAAATGCCAATGACCTTCGGGAAGTTTTTTAGCAAGATGTCCTGTAATAAAAGGTTCATCACCATTACCAAGCCCAAAGAAAACTTTTTTTAAGTGCCCCGTTTCATGAGGAAAGAAGAGTATTTGCCCTGCTTTTCCTGTGAAATCATGAACTTTCATCCATACTGCTGTTAATTCATCAAATGATAAATCAGCAAAATCTTTTGGAGTTAGCAAAAAGATGGGACAGCTCTTATTGGAACGTGTTGAACTAAAATGAATATTCTGTAAATGCATATTATAGAATCCTTATAATCGTCGCAGTGCGACATATTCAACCAAATGGTTTTTTCCTTTGTGTAAAATGAGATTAGATCGTGGGCGCGTTGGTAAGATATTTTCTTGTAAATTTTTCAAATTAATTGTTTGCCAGATATTGTCAGCGATTTTTAAAGATTCTTCCTCATGCAATAGTGCATAACGATGAAAGTAGGATTCAGGATTTTGAAACGCCGTTTTACGTAAACGTTTAAAACGTTCCAAATACCAATGTCGAATGATTTCCGTCTCAGCATCTACATAAATTGAAAAATCAAAAAAATCTGAAACAAAAGGTACAAATTTCCCATCTTTAGGAAGATCACTGACCTGTAACACATTAATACCTTCAACAATTAAAATATCAGGATGATTAATAGTAATTGTTTGGTTTTCTAAAACATCATAGGTCATGTGCGAATAAAGTGGGGCTTGAACATTTCCAATGCCTGTTTTTATGGCAGCAAGAAAGTATAATAATTTTTTGATGTCGTAGGAATCTGGAAATCCTTTACGGTGCATGCGATTTTTTTTCTGTAAAACCGCATTAGGATAGAGAAAACCATCAGTGGTGACTAAATCAACTTTAAGGCTAGATGTCCAACGTTTTAAAAGCTCTTGAAGAATGCGCGCAGTGGTTGACTTTCCTACCGCTACAGAACCCGCAATTCCAATAATAAAAGGCGTTTTTCTGCTCCCTTCTTGATGTAAAAACTGCTGACGCGTGTGAAAAAGTTTCTGTACGGCTTCAACATGGCATGACAACAAACGCGATAAAGAAAGATAAATACGTTGTACTTCTTCAAGATCAATTGGATCATCAATCGAGCGCAAACGTTTAATTTCATCAAAGGTCAAAGTAAGGGGCGTATCTGCACGAAACTGAGACCACTCTTGCGCAGTAAAGATACGATAGGGTGAGTATCGATCAAAAACGCATTTGACCAGATCATCTTCCTGATCAATTTTTGGAAGAGTTCTATCAATCATTTTATTGGTCGAGACTTTGTTTTACCGCAGAATCTTTTGCACAAGAGTCATAAATTAAGGACGGATAGACAAGCTGTTTTATATTTAAGCGAATGTTATTTTGCATATTTTCTTCCTTAAAAATAAGAACAAAGGGGCTTTTGATTAGCTGATAGTCCAGTCACCCCATTGTGACCGTATTTGTTCCAATGGTAACCCTTGCGCCAAAAAGGCCCATAAAAGTAAACGCGCTTTTATGGCTGTTAAATAACCAGACATGAGAGCGCCAGAAGCAATCATATCAACTTCTGAACCGTTATAGCCATAAGTTGCACGGGTTGTTGAACCACTGTAGGCACGACTAGCAATAATGATTGGCATTTTTTTTGTATATTGTCGCACGATATCCGCTTCTTCAAAATTGCAATGTCCTGACCCAAAACCGGCAATAACAAGTCCAGCATAATGTCCACTTTCAAGGCAGAACTTTATTAACTGTGTATCAGAAGATAAAGAAGAATGTAAAAGTGCAACCTGATGATCTTTGTTTTTAGGAAAATCAAATGTTGTCGGAAAAAAATTTCGATCATTGAAATAAATCGGCTTTCCTTCCAAAATAGTCCCTAAAGTACCTGCGAGACCGGACTGAAATGTTTCAATTTTTATGGTATGACTTTTCTGAACCCAATAAGGTGAGTGAATGCTATCATTGATAACGACGAGAACACCTCTGTTTCGGCTTTGTGGATGCACAGCAACCCGCACTGCTGCTAAAACATTAGCAGGTCCATCAGCGCCTGCTTCAGAGGGGATACGCATCGCACCAGTTACAATAAGTGGTTGTGCTTTATTCCAATAAAGAGAAAGAAAAAAAGCGGTTTCTTCCAGGGTGTCAGTCCCTTGAGTTAAAACAATCCCTGCTGCACCAGCCTCTATTTGTTGTGTTGCCCACTCGATTATTTCAAAAAGAATTTTAAAAGATAAAGATCCACTCGGTAATTGTGTGAGTGTTTGTGCATGAATATCAGCAACTTTATTTAAATCCGGAACACTTTTTATAAGGATATTCGAGGTTAATGTCGGTTGCATTTGGCCAAATTTATCGGCCGTCATCGCAATTGTTCCTCCCAATGTTCCTATTGCTATTTTTTTCATAATTTTTCCCTTAAAAGACGCAAACTGTTTATAAAAACTATTTAGCAACAATTTTCATTGATAACAATCACATCATTTTTTTTATTTCAGCAAATTGAATCGTACTGAAACATTGTGTTTTGCAGTATATGTTCTTAAATAAAGATAATAATGATTGGATTTTACATTTAATGAAAAGAAATCAATATTAAAAATAGAGATTAATATTAAGGAGTTTCCTTATGACGGAACATAAGCCGGACATGATGTACGGTACAACTATTATTACTGTACGAAAAGGTGGCAAAGTTGTGATGGCTGGTGATGGTCAGGTATCACTTGGACAGACAATTATGAAAGGCAATGCACGTAAAGTTCGTCGTCTTGGCAAAAGTGAAACGGTTATCGCTGGTTTTGCAGGTGCTACAGCAGATGCTTTCACTTTGCTGGAAAGATTGGAAACAAAACTTGAGAAATACCCTGATCAGCTTATGCGTGCATGTGCCGAACTTGCAAAAGATTGGCGAACAGATCGCTATTTGCGTCGTCTTGAAGCAATGATGCTCGTTGCTGATAAAAAAATAACTTTAGCCCTTACAGGGCTTGGTGATGTCTTAGAACCAGAAGATGGAGTTATGGCTATAGGTTCTGGCGGAAATTTTGCTCTTTCAGCTGCTCAGGCACTTATGGAGATAGAGGATTTGGATGCCGAAACTATTGCTCGTAAAGCTATGAATATTGCCGCTAAAATTTGTGTTTACACCAATGATCATTTTACGATTGAAACATTGGATGCAGAATTATCTTCTTTAGAGAAAGTTATGTAAATGTGTGTTGTATTTTCCCCTCGTGAAACTGTTTCTGAACTTGATCGTTTTATTATTGGTCAAAATGATGCCAAACGTTCTGTTGCGATTGCGCTACGCAATCGATGGCGTAGACAACAACTTGATGGTCCAATGCGTGAAGAGGTTATGCCAAAAAATATTTTAATGATAGGACCAACAGGTGTTGGTAAAACAGGCATAGCGCGTCGATTAGCAAAACTTGCTGGAGCACCTTTTGTTAAAGTAGAAGCAACGAAATTTACTGAAGTTGGTTATGTGGGACGTGATGTCGAGCAAATTATTCGTGATCTTGTTGAGATTGCTATTTCTCTTGTACGTGAAAAAAAACGCGATGAAATCGAAGTAAAGGCTCATATGAATGCTGAAGAACGTGTTTTAGATGCTCTTGTTGGGAAGACAGCAAGTCCTGCCACCCGTGAGAGTTTTCGCAAAAAATTGCGTGAAGGTGAACTGGATAGCAAAGAGATTGAAATTGAGGTAGCTGAGAATAACAGCAATAATACTCCAACCTTTGATATTCCTGGTATGCCAGGTGCGCAAATGGGAATTATGAATTTGTCAGATATTTTTGGCAAAATGGGAAGTCGTACAAAGGTTCACAAAACGACAGTTAAGGATGCTTTTAAGCCACTCATAGATGATGAATCTGAAAAACTTCTTGATAAAGATCAAATTATTCAAGAAGCACTCCATGTTGCTGAAAATGATGGCATTGTTTTTATCGATGAGATTGATAAAATTGCAACCCGAGATGGTGGTGCAAGTGCTGCCATTTCCCGTGAGGGTGTTCAACGTGATCTTTTGCCTTTGGTTGAAGGAACAACTGTTGCCACAAAATATGGGCAAATTAAAACAGATCACATCCTTTTTATTGCGTCAGGTGCATTTCATGTCTCAAAACCATCTGATCTATTACCAGAGCTTCAAGGACGTTTACCTATCCGTGTAGAGCTCAATGCTCTCACAAGGGAAGATTTACGACGTATTTTAACCGAACCTGAAGCAAGCCTGATTAAGCAGTATATTGCGTTAATGGCAACCGAAGAAGTTCGTTTAGAAATTACTGATGATGCAATTGATGCTTTAGCGGATATCGCTGTGGATTTAAATGCAAGAATTGAAAATATAGGAGCACGTCGTTTGCAAACAGTGATGGAGCGCGTTTTAGATGAAATTTCTTTTACAGCACCCGATAAGGCTGGAACAGTTTTTAAAGTTGATGCGGCTTATGTCAAACAATCTATAGGAGACCTTGCTGCTGATATCGATCTCTCACGCTTTATTCTTTAGGGGTATCGTTTGTTTTCGTTTAACGGCGCGCTTCGATAACTTTGAAACCATGCGCTTTTTCATGTATTGTTACGGCACGAAAAATATTTTTTAACACTGTTTCATAAGGCAGGTGGCGATTAGCAACAAGAAGCAGTTTGCCACCTGGCTTCAGGTATTGCGCAGCATTTATAATAAAATTCTGTCCCAAGGAAATATCTGTCGTTTTTTGTATATGAAACGGTGGATTTGAAATGATTGTATCATACAAATCCGTAATTGTTTCATGCACAAGGTCATGCCAATAAAAATGAACCGAACAAGAAGTTTTTTGGTATTCGAGATGCCGTTTAGCTGCTTCTAAAGCGTTGTAATCGGCTTCATAGAGATCGAGACTTGTTAGCTTTTCACTTCTTTCAAGTGCAGCGTAAGAAAGAAATCCCCAACCGGCACCAAAATCTGCAGTCTTTCCGCAAATAACCTTAGACATATGCAAAGCAAGTGCAGCAGACCCTGGATCAATACGTCCATGCGAAAACATACCAGAAGTGGTTTGAAATTTATTTTCAAAAGTAAGCGGTGATGAGCGTAATTGTGCAAGCTTTTCTTTTTCTCGTTTTTGTGGAACTTGTAACCAAAATACGAGCCCATGGTTTTTAGACAATTTTTCGGTAATGGGAACAATTTCTTTAACCCATTTCATCATTGAAGCCGCACCAGCAGTTTTACCTCCACCAATAATGATCCACCCACCAGGTTTCACACATTCTAATAAATCAAGAAAACAATTTTGATTGAAACCACGATATTTGCTCAATTGCAAAAACGCACCCTCATAGGTGAAAGTTTGATTTATTTGAGGAGAACAGTGAAATTGAGCCTTGGCAAATTTTAAAAAGTCTGGGCGCCAAGGCGCTATAATTTCCAAGTTTTGTGCCCATTCTGGGGATGGAACTTCTGTTAAACCAACGCCTACCCAAGATTGATCTGAATCTGGAAATGGCAGACTGTCATTTTCAAAGGGCAAAAACAGTAACACATATAACTCTTTCAAAGAAAAATGCCATTCCCATATTGGAACAGCATTTCATTATTAAAAGAAAAAATTATCCTTCTTTTCTCTTTCTACGGCGCTTATTATCACTCTTACTGTTTTCAGCAGCGCTTTTTTCTTCTTTTATCGCCTGATTACCTGTTATTTCTTCGCCGATCTGTTGATCAACAACTTTCATTGACAAGCGAACCTTCCCACGTTCATCAAAGCCCATGAGCTTGACCCAAACTTTATCACCTTCTTTTACAACATCTGTTGTTTTTGTGACACGTTCAGAGGCGAGTTGAGAGATATGAACAAGCCCATCACGTGAGCCAAAGAAATTGACAAATGCACCAAACTCTGCAGTTTTTACAACTGTCCCTTGATAGATAGCACCAACTTCAGGTTCATCAACAATTGAATGAATCCAGCGTTTTGCCGCCTCAATAGTTTTAGCATCAGCAGAAGCGATCTTAATCGTTCCATCATCTTCAATATTAATTTTTGCCCCCGTCTGTTCAACAATTTCTCGAATAACCTTACCGCCAGAACCGATAACATCACGAATTTTATCAACAGAAATGCTCATAACTTCGATACGTGGAGAAAATTCACTCAGTTCAGCGCGTGCACTGGTTAAAGCTTTGCCCATTTCACTCAGAATATGAATTCGACCACTCTTAGCTTGTTCCAGCGCAACTTTCATAATTTCTTCAGTAATGCCGTCAATTTTGATATCCATTTGCAAAGCGGTAATACCATTTTCTGTCCCAGCTACTTTAAAATCCATGTCGCCCAGATGATCCTCATCCCCTAAAATATCAGACAGAACAGCAAAGCGCTCCCCTTCTTTAATCAAACCCATAGCAATACCTGCAACGGGACGTGCGAGAGGAACACCAGCATCCATAAGAGCAAGTGAAGTCCCACAAACGGTTGCCATGGAGGAGGACCCGTTCGATTCCGTAATTTCTGAAACCACACGAATGGTATAAGGAAAAGATTCCTTACTTGGTAATATCGGATGAATTGCACGCCATGCCAATTTACCATGGCCAATTTCACGACGTCCAGGAGAACCAAGCCGTCCTGTTTCACCCACTGAAAATGGCGGAAAATTGTAATGGAGAAGGAAGGTTTCCTTATACAGACCTGTTAAAGAATCGACATATTGTTCATCTTCACCCGTTCCCAGTGTTGCAACAACCATCGCTTGTGTCTCTCCACGGGTAAAGAGCGCTGATCCGTGTGTACGGGGTAAAAGACTAACTTCGGATTGGATAGGGCGTACTGTTGAAAGATCACGTCCATCAATACGCTTTTCCGTATTAAGAATATTCCCACGGACAATTTTTGCTTGCAACTGTTTGAAGACAGTTGCAATCTGATCTGCACTAAAGTGACAGTCCCCTTCTTCTGGCATAAATTTATTGATGACTTCTGCTTTTATTGCATCAACAGCAGCATAACGCTCTTGTTTATCCGTTATGGTGTAAGCTTTCCGTATATCCTGTTCAGCCATTTCCAACATAGATTGTTCGAGATCAGACAGATCTTCAGGAACAAAATCACGTGGATCTTTTGCAGCAACCTCAGCAAGCCTAATGATAGCATCAAGAACAGGTTGAAAGCCTTTATGCCCAAACATCACCGCTCCCAACATGATATCTTCCGGCAATTCTTGTGCTTCCGATTCAACCATTAACACAGCACTTTCTGTTCCGGCAACAACAAGATCCAGTTTCGATTCCGGCATTTCATCAATATGAGGATTGAGAACATATTGCCCATTACAGTAGCCAACACGCGCCCCTGCAATCGGTCCCATAAAAGGAACACCCGACAAAGTGAGCGCAGCAGAAGAAGCAATCATTGCAAGGATATCAGGATTATTCTCGAGATCATGTTGTATAACAGAAACAATGACTTGTGTGTCATTTTTATAACCATCTACAAAAAGGGGACGTATCGGACGATCAATCAAACGTGAAATCAAAGTTTCATTCTCACTTGATCGACTTTCACGTTTTAAATAACCACCAGGTATTTTACCAGCAGCATAGAATTTTTCTTGATAATTGACAGTAAGGGGGAAAAAATCTTGATCTGGTTTTGGGCTTTTTTCCGACACAACGGTTGCTAAAACAATAGTTTCTCCGTAAGTAGCGATCACTGCACCATCAGCTTGACGCGCAATTTTCCCTGTTTCAATGGTAAGTGGACGACCGGCCCATTCAATTTCTATCTTATGCGTTTTAAACATTTCTTATCCTTAAACGACCAGTGTTCACATCTTGAAATGCTCATATTCTGGCTTTGCATAGCAAATCTAAAAGCTGTAGGCAGGATAACAAAATACTTCTGGTTTTTGCGATAAAGAAAATAAATCGCAATTGATGTATGAAGAACTTAGCAATCCTGCCTCATCATAATTACTTGCCATTTTTTAAAGTTTTTAATTAAAAGCAACAAGTTAAAAAATGGGTGGATTTTTTTAACAATATGCCCCACCCACTGTATCTCTTAGCGACGTAAACCTAACTTTTTAATAAGTGTTTGATAACGATTTTGATCAATTCCTTTAAGGTAATCAAGAAGACGACGACGTTGAGAAACCATCTTCAGGAGACCGCGACGAGAATGGTTATCTTTTTTGTGCGATTTAAAATGGTTCGTCAAATTAGAAATACGTTCAGAGAGTACAGCAACCTGTACTTCTGGTGATCCTGTATCACCATCTTTATTAGCGTATTCTGCGACAAGAGCTTGTTTACGTTCAGCTGTAATCGACATCGTATTATCCTTTCAAAAAACGAAGAAACAAAAGCCACCCATAGCCGAGATGTCGTTCAGCAAGGGTCTACGACCAACAAGAAGAACTGAAGACTCTTACTTGCTTTTAGCACCTATATAGGAAAGAAGGTGAAAATACTAGTCCCTGAAAGCATTTTAAAGACCTTCTTGTAAGGAAGGATTTTATTTTTAAAATATTTATTTTTACAATAACTTTATGAGAATTTTTTAAAGAATTATGTGTCATTTCGACACAGAGATTTCTTCTTTACAAAGTATATATATAATAGCAAAAGTAGTAAAAGTCCGCTTTGGAAGGAAAAGATGCAAAATATTCCAACATTAGAACTTTTTCGTAATTCGATATTTCGAAATTTGTGGGCATCCACTCTCATTTCTAATTTAGGGGGACTCATACAAGCCGTTGGAGCAGGATGGCTCATGGCATTGATTAGTTCTTCGCATTCCATGGTTGGTCTTGTTCAAAGTGCTACAACATTACCACTGGTTATTTTTTCTCTCATGGCAGGAGCACTAGCTGACAATTTTAATCGACGTCAAATTATGTTGTGTGCGCAAATTATGATGATGATTATTTCAATGAGTTTAGCTATTTTATCCTATATGGGTTTTATAACGCCTTGGCTTTTATTATGCTTCACATTCTTCATTGGCTGTGGAATTGCCTTTTATTATCCTTCTTGGCAAGCAACGATAGGCGATATCGTGAGCAGAGAAAATATTCCATCTGCTGTTAGTTTAAACAGTGTTGGTTTTAATTTGATGCGTAGTGTTGGTCCTGCTATAGGTGGTGCGATTATCGCAACGTTAGGTGCCAGCGCAGCTTTTTTATTCAATGCAATAAGCTATATTCCTTTAATTAGTGCTTTGTTTTTATGGAAACAAGACTATAAAAACAGCACTTTGCCACGGGAAAGACTTTTAGGGGCTGTTTCAGATGGTTTACGTTATGTTGCCATGTCACCTAATCTTATCAATATTATGGTTCGAGCCTTTCTTTTTGGTATTGGAGCGATTTCGATTCTAGCGCTTTTGCCCATTGTTGTGCATAAAGTTCTCAATGGAGATGCGCTTCTTTATGGTACATTGCTCGGTTGCTTTGGTTTAGGAGCAATGACAGCGGGACTGACGAATTCATTTATCCGTCATCGTTTTCGTTCAGAGACAATTATTGCAAGTGCGTTTATTGGTTTTGCTGCTGCTTGCTTTTTTTTGGCGATAAGTCGTTCATTGATTATAAGCCATATTGCCTTATTTCCTGCAGGTTTATGTTGGGTTTTGGCATTATCGTTGTTTAATACATCTGTACAACTGTCTACACCACGCTGGGTCGTCGCACGTGCTTTAGCACTTTATCAAACCGCTTCTTATGGGGGAATGGCTATTGGGAGTGCAATGTGGGGATTCTTGGCAGATGGTTATTCTCCAACAATTGCTTTGAGCGTTTGCTCTCTCTTCTTGATTTTTGGCGCTTTCGCAGGAATAAAATTTAAAATTCAAGAAATCCCTCAGATAGATTTTGATCCTCTTGATCACTTTAGAGAACCAGAGCTTTTGCTTGACCTAAAAGCACAAAGTGGTCCGATCATGATTATGATCGATTATCAAATTCATGAAAATGATCTTGAGGAGTTTCTAAAAGTGATGACACATCGTCGCCATATTCGTTTACGTGATGGTGCCCGTCAATGGGTTCTTTTACGTGACCTTGAAAGACCTGAATATTGGACAGAAGCATATCATATGCCAACATGGGTAGATTATTTGCGCCATAATCACCGTCGTACAAAAGCAGATGCAGAAGTGAACAAACTTTTGCGCCACTTAAATCGTATGCCAGATGGTATAAGAATACACCGCATGATTGAGCGACAAACGATACCACATGCCAATGAAATGCATTTAAAATCCTCTGCAAACCAATTACCTTGATGATTAAGAGCGTACAAAAACTTTCTTTCAGCTATCCAATTGTATCAATATCATTGATTGGGTAAATTCATTAACATAAACAGTAGAGACTTTAGATGTTCAATGATTAAGCACTTGATCAATGAAGAACAGATTTCTACTAAAACAAACAATGAAAAAAACGAGTGTTACGATTTGTTTAAGCTAACCCCTGAGTTTTTCCATTCTAAAAAACTCTTAAACACGACAGCATAAGCACATGTATCTCTCCAATCCATTGCAGGTCTATTAATAGTTTTATAACGTTGTTTTCCTAAAAGGGCTCGTGCTTTCTCTGTTGTCTGTGAATCAACATCCAATCCCAATGCAGCAGCATATTTGAAACAAAACTTAAGAAGTAAGAAGAATGAGTGCTCTCTCTACTGTTGCAGCTTTTGTATGCTACATAGGGGTAGGCATATCACGTATATTTGTTTATGTAATTTCTGAAATGGAAAAACAGCCTCATTTGGAGAGTACATAAAGTTGTAAAGATAAAAACCAATGTCAAGACTTACTATCTCCTTTTAATTCGGCTTTACAGCTTTCAAAAGTCTCTAAAGCAATGTCTTTGAGATAATGAAGATACCGCATTGCCTCACGCTTTTGTTTCTCACGTTCTTAATGGGATCATGCCCCTCATGTAAAACAGAACGCTACCGTATTGCATGTTCACGGGCTTGTTTTAAAGAGACTTCTGTAGCCCCAATCTTAGAGCCCCTAAGTCTATTTCACGACGGTGTGGGTGAATTGCATAACGATAAATCCATCGCGCACCATCATTTTCACGCTGATAAAGGGATAAACTAGCACCATCACTCACTTTACAGCGCGGGTGTTGCGACAGCCCTTGCATGAAGTCCGTCCATGAGAAGCATTTTTCCTCTTTTCTTCTCTCATTTTTATCCACAGATCAACCCTGCTGATAGTGTAAAGCCAAATGAATAAAATTGATTCAACATAAAGTAGTTTGAGATGGAAGGGTTTTACAATATTCGTGGTGATAATTCAAGGCAAGAAACGAAAAATAATTCTTATAAATCAATATATTGATTCGAACTATCATTAAAGAAACTGCTTCAATGATACAGACAAACTTCTTACGCTTTATTTTACAAAAGAGAGTCAGACTCTAAAATCAATTTATTGCGTTACAACGATCATTCATTAATTTTATCTCTTGAATTAAGAAGCCAAAATATCTCAAAATCTTCTCATGCCTTTTTGCATAATGAAACAATTAAAATGATTTCCCTTGGCACAGCACAAGTGAAGAAACTGAGGGGGAAACTCGCTTGAAGAAAGAAAAAATGTTCCTTATAAACCCTCCCAATCCAAGACTCTGTTGTTCATAAAGAAAAATTGGCAAAGAAGATGAGAATGCCTGCTTGTATTTTGTATAAGCAAAAATAATGCTCCATGACGAACTTTTGCATGATATTCTTTAGGTATAGGTCGTAAAATAGACTTTTTGAGCCATAATGTTTCTTTAAAACAAATACATAAATGCATTGCACTTCCATAAACTTCTTGCGAATAAGCCCTTATGCATGGATGTATCACGATGATGATGAAATCTGAATAAAATCCTCTTTATTACCTCATAGAACAAATGCCTCTATTTTTTAAACCATATCTTTTTCTGACAAACAGATTAAAGAAGGAGCTTTTTTAATGCTTGTACCAATGGCTTATCAGCATCAGGCATGGGATATTTATCAAGATCACCGATAAAAACCCATTTTAAACTTTGCCCTTCTCGTCCCCGTGCCACACCCTCATAATGATAACAAAGATACAGCGGCATTAAGATATGAAATGTTTTATAGCTATGACTTACGAATGTTAAGGGATATAAATCATCTTGCTGAACATAAATACCAAGTTCTTCCTCTAACTCACGAATCAATGATACTTCTGGTGTTTCACCTTGTTCAATCTTTCCGCCCGGAAACTCCCATAAACCAGCCAGTGATTTTCCCTGAGGACGCTCTGTAAGCAAAACACGATTATCTGTATCTAATAATGCGCATGCAACAACTAGCAGAAGTGAACTTTCTATAGACATCTTATTCTCCACCAACTGGGATAATAAAAACAACTCTTTTTTCTATCATACCCCCCCCCTACCCTAAAATAAAAAAGCCTAACTCTCCCCTTGTCTGAAAAAATATTAAAGACACCGAATGTCAAATTTATGATACATGCGTTAGCTTCTGTAGTCGCCATTAACCATCACATATTCTTTCGTTAAATCGCATGACCAAACCGTCGCTTGACCGGTTCCCAAACCAATATCAACACGAATTGTAATGTGTTTTCCTCGCATATATGCGTTTATTGTCTCTTCACAATATTCAGGATCTCGCTCACCATTGACAGCTAAACGATGTTCACCAAACCAAATTGCTAACAGATCACGGTCTACTTCAACTCCGGCTTTACCAACGGCCATAACCACCCGCCCCCAGTTAGCATCTTCACCGGCAATAGCTGTTTTTACAAGTGGTGAATTGGCAATGGATAAGGCTATAGTCTTAGCAGCACTTTTTGTTGTAGCGCCCATCACATTCACCTCAATTAAATGACGAGCGCCTTCACCATCACAAACAATTTGTAATGCAAGTTCATGCAAAAGCGTCTTCAATTGCTTTACAAACACCTCATAACGTGGATCAGATTGGCTCGTAAGACAAGGGAACTTTGCCTTTATTTTTCCCGTTGCAAACATCATGAGGGTATCTGATGTTGAAGTATCGCTATCAACAGTAATGGAATTAAAAGAATCCTGCACCGCTTCTGACAACATAGATTGGAGTATATCTGAAGAAATACACGCATCACTCACCACAAACGAGAGCATTGTTGCCATATCTGGTGCAATCATACCAGCGCCTTTTGCAATTCCGTTAATGGTAACAATCTCCCCCCCACAATCAAATCGGCGCGTAGCAAGTTTTGGAAAGGTATCGGTTGTCATCATGGCTTTTGCAGCTTCCAACCAATTTCCTTTTTCTGCTGTTTTTGCCATAGTTGGTAAAAGTTTCACCACGCCTGATGCCTCCATTGGTTCGCCAATGACACCCGTAGAAGCTATAAAAATTTCATTTTCTCTGGCCTTTAAAGCGCTTGCTGCTGCACACGTGATTTCATTTGTTGTATGCCTTCCTTTGCGCCCCGTAAAAGCATTTGCATTCCCAGAATTAACAACAACACCCCTTGCAATTCCATGAGGAAGTGAAGCCCGACAATGTTCTACAGGAGCAGACGGACATTTTGAGCGCGTAAAAACACCTGCCACACTTGCGGGCTCATCAAATATGATGAAAAGAAGGTCTGTGCGCCTTTTATATTTAATACCAGCTTCAGCTGTTGCTATACGCACACCCGGTAAGGATGGGAGATTCTGTATTTTTGAGGGAGATAAAGGTGATATTTTAAAATCCACTGTGCAGTTTTCACTTTCCATAAAAATAAACAGAACCTCATGACAACTTAATGCGAGCAGAAAAACAATACTTCTTGCAAAAAACAGCTAAGCTCTTTGAATAAAGCCAATCTCTCAAATCGCTTAGCTTTTAATGTTATTCTCCTTCTTCCTCATCGGAATCATCGGAGGTTTCATCAGAAAGTGGTGTCTCATTTTGATTAAGAGATTGCATCAATTTAATAACATTGGGATCAGGATATTTTATATCTAGTTTACTACGCAAATCAGCAATTAATTTTTGGTAGTGCTCTTTTATGAGCTGTGTACGCAAGATCTCCTTTACATCATCAAAGACAGGAGGTTCCTTCAAACGGCGATCTTCTACCTTAATGATATGCCAACCAAAAGGACTTTCAACAGGCTTTTTAGTGTATTCACCAACTTTCAAAGCAAATGCAGCATCTTCGAAAGACT
>NZ_CALW02000007.1 GCF_000312565.1 Bartonella rattaustraliani AUST/NH4 | reverse complement strand
TCCTCATTGCTATCTCCTTCTTATTATTATGTTCTGAGAGGGTCGCTAACACCACGAGCTGTGTGAGTGTCTCCAATAGCGTCATCACTTATTTCAGCAGCACGTGCAAATGGTCCAGCATACCGGTAGTTATAATCTCCACCAGCATACAGAGCGCGAAAAACTGTTTTCGTTCTCCCATCGCTCTGCCGTTCAATAACCGGATAAGTTCCTGCAAGATACTGCCAAAAACAACCAGATCCGTCTTCACAACCAATATGTGAAATTATACGCTGTTTATTTGCGCCAGAATGACCACCTGTTCGTTTATTTTGGTCTACAGTTCTATCCTTTAGACCATTAGTTGTTCCAAACAATGCAGAATTAAACTCACGTTCCGTAGGAAGACGCTTGTTAACACTCAATAAATCGATTTCATGCTGATATTTTTTTCTAAAACTAATAGGTTCATTATATCGTGACTGTGTATTTTTGTCCTGCCGAGATTGAAGATAAATATCTACCCATAAATCCATCCTTGCGTCATACACCATACCTGCTGGAAGACTGATCGGTCTGTGGTTTAAGCACCAAACAGAATCGGGTAAAATATCACCTGCTTTAAAGCCCGATAAAGGATGATCTTTAATGGTTCCAACATCCGCACAAAGCGTATGAAACCCACCTATCAGCAAAGAGCTTGTACTATCAAACCCAGGGGGATAACCTAAGTGGTTTCTTATGGCAAAAGTGACCTCTGGCGGTCCAGGTATCCTATCCCAATCAACCATCAGGTAAACATAGTAATCATTACCTGGCGCCAAAGCTTGTTGACCACCACCTATATCATGGGAAATAACCTTATCCGTATCAATCACAACTGGACGAGAGCAATATTTACCTGTTGCAGGAATATTAAAGACAGTCCCTGCCTTAATAACAACAGTTCTCCGTTGAGCGTCGTTGGTTTTACCACCATGCACCAAATAGGGTTTTCTCAAGGATAAAACATTTAAATTGGCGTTCAGTAAGATTGTATTAATATCATTGAGACCAGTCTGTAAATCTCCAAAAACATCATGATCCACACCTGTAGCTTGTCCTCCAGACTTTATTTGATTGATATCTGCCTGCAACTTTGTTTGCGTACTTTCTAGCTTTGTCGCTTTATTCAGTGCTTCATTTGCTGTATTGAGTGCACTATTGCTTATACCTGTCACTTGATTGGCTGCAATCAGTGCTTCTTCCGCTTCAGATTTTGCCTCTTCTGCTGAAGATTTTGCACTATTGGCTATATTCTTCACAGCACTCATTTCAGTCGTCGCTTGGGCTACTGCTGTTGACGCTAAATCCGCTTGATCCTTTGCCTTCTGAATTGCTCCCTTCAATTCTCTCGCTAAGGCTTGCGCTTGTTCTGCTGTACTCTTTGCATTCTCTGCCGCTTGCTTTGCGTCTTCTGATGCGTTCTTAGCAGTTGTGGCTATTTGTGTTGCCTGATTGGCTACAGAAGACACGTCTTTTATCTTACCTGCCACTTCATCCGCTGTCGTTTTCGCAGCACGAGAGCTAATTTCAAGGTTATTCACTTTCGTTTCTAATCGACCAACCTTAGAGGAAACATCCTCTGCTTTCCCCTCAACGGATAGAACTCTAGGATCTAATTGTTCTACCTTACTCTTCGCAGAATTCGCTGTTTCAGTGACTGTTGCTAGGCTCTGTTTTAAACTCCTATTCTCTTGTTCAACTGAAGTAATCTTCCCTTCCAAACTGTCTAATGCCTGCTTTGCCTTCTCAATATCAGGGGAACATGCCTCTAAAACCGTCAATTTCGTATCGACTGATTCCGCTTTTTGCTGCGCCTCAAGAGCTGTCGCTTTAACAGAGGATAATTCATTCTTATGGGTCTCTGTTACTTCTTCTAATTTCTCAATTTTAACAGTTATATCATTCGCTTTACTTTCAGCGCGTTGAGCAATACCCTTAGCCTCTTCACAACATTCTGTTGAAGATTGTGAAACCTGTTGTGCTAATCTCTCTGCTGCCTCTGCTTTCTTCTTGGCGTCCTCTGATAAAGTCTTCGCCTCATCACTCGCAGTCTTAGCCTCTTGGGCAAGTGTTTTTGCCTCTTCTGTTTTAGCGGTTGAGGTTTCTGCTGTCGTCTTTGCTTCATTCGATTTTGTCAAAGCGTCTGACGCTCTTTGGCTCGCATCATCTGCTGTCTGCTTGGCTGTATTAGCTGTCTCTCTTGCCATTTCACAGACACTCTTCACTTCTCCTAGCGTTTGTTTCACTTCATCACTCGCGCTCTTTGTCTGTTCTGCAAGGGTCTTGGTTTCTTCTACCGTTGTCTTTACAGTACCAGCCTCGCTCTTCGCCTCTTGTGCTAACCTCTCTGCCTCTTCTGCTTTCTTCTTTGCCTCTTCTGCTATCCCCTTAACGACGTCACTACTCACTTGCCTCTGTTCTCTTTGTGAAGAAACGCCCTGTTCAAGAGCCGTTTTCGTTTCATTGGCTACCCTCATCGCTTCCGTAGCATTTTGCCTTGCCTCTTCTGCTTTGGTCGTTGCACTCGCTGCCGCTTGTTTTGCCTCTGTAGACCTCTGCTTAGCCTCATTCGCTACCTTCACTGCCTGATCACTGGCTGCTTTCGATTCATCGGCTACACCTTTTGATTCAATCGCTTGTGTCAATGCTTTTGACGCCGTTTCATGCGCACTTTCTGACGTCCCCACTGCCGTATCCGCTTTGCTTTTCGCATCACGTCCCTCTGTTAGTGCTTCTTCTGACGCTGACTTCGCTTCACTTGCGGTTTTTATCGCCTTATTGCTCACAATCTCTACTGAATCCGCTTTAGCTTTCGCCTCAATCGCTAATCTCTCTGCACCCTCTGCCTTCGTCTTTGCCTCTTCTGCAAAGCCCTTAACAACTTCACCGCTTGCCTGCGTCTGTTCTCTATGTTCTGAAACCCCTTGTTCAAGAGCAGCCTTTGCATCATTGGCTATTCTCACAGCCTCCCTTGCATCTTGCCTTGCCTCTTCTGCCTTCGCTGTGGACGTTTCTGCTATTCTTGTCGCTGCCTCTGCTAGCGTCTTTGCCTCATTCGAATTTGTTAAAGCTTCTGACGCCATTTGGCGCGCATTGTCTCCTGTTTGTTTTGCCTCAGTGACTGCTGTAACCGTTGTTTCAGAAGTATTTTTGACTTCACTAAGTGTTTGCTTAACTTCATCACTCGCAGTCTTCGCGTCTTGCGCTAGCCTCTTTGCCTCCTCTGATAACGCTTTGGATTCATTCGCGCTCGTGAGTGCTGTCGTCGCGTCTTGTTTTGCCTGTGTTGAAGTTTGATCTGCTCGATTGGCTGTTGTTAAAGCCGTGTCACTACTCTCTTTTGCTTCATTCGCTATTCTTTCCGCTTGTTCACTCTTCTCACGAGCTGACGTTGCCATATCTGTGGCTTGCAACACTGAACTGGCTGCTTGTGCAGACGTGCTCGACGCGGATTCAACCAATTCTTTAGCATTATCTGCTGCTTTTTTTGCCTCATCTGCTGTCTGTTTGGCTGTAGTGGCTAAAGATACTGCTCGTTCCGACGCTTGCTGAGCTTGCGCCCCTTGATCTGCCGTCGCAAAAACCTCATAGGCATAAAGAGACGCTGTTCCCAACAATTGAGGAACAATAACTGTATCAACGGAACTCCCCTCTATGATCTCTTCTCTCGTGGCTACGGGGAGCAGATATTCATGCGTGTGATACGGTATCTTCATAGTCTTTCTTCCTTCATTTAAAGTGAATACTTACAATGAACACTCTTTCAGTTCTTCTAGCTCGGTGCTTAAAGCTCTCAAGCGTTCTTCTAATCCTTGCAAAGAAACCTCTAAATCTGACTTCAATAGATCTAAAATTCCACTCAGCGGCGCATGTACAAAATGATCGCCTGATAAAAAAACGACCCGTACTTGTGACGGATCGCTAATCTCTGATATCGCAAACACTTTTGATAACATTCTACTACCTCCTCAGGTCTTGATCCCATAAACAATACTCATATTCATGGGACGCGTTTCAACACCACCGTAAACACCCCCCATATGTACATTTGGGAAGAAGTAACGGTCCCCATATCTGGTAAAAAATGGGTGGGGGATATGCGGTTTGACAACACGTTCACTTCTCTCTTCATTGGTTTGCGATACTTCTTCAAACGCATTGTTACATCTCTCTAAAGCATCCCCCGTTAAACCAGCACATTCTTCATCCAAAAAGCCAAATGGGTGGGAGATATCCGGATTTACAACGCGTTCACTTCTCTCT
>NZ_CALW02000008.1 GCF_000312565.1 Bartonella rattaustraliani AUST/NH4 | reverse complement strand
CCTTACTATGGAATGCTGCGACAGAAAAAGATAATTGGTCTAAAACCGGCTGCCGACCATGAAAATAAATCATTTTTTTCACAAAGTTTTCCGAATAATTTTTACTCATAACTTCCAACTCTGCCCATTCCTTTAATCGCGTTGCTTCCTTATTAGATAAGCGTAAACGCCGTGCCATTTCGCGAAGACGTGGTGGATCAGGAGGAAGAAGACTTTCCAGCCGCAACAATGGATCAATTTTCCAACCAAGGTCTTGTTCTGCTTTCACGAGTAAATGAATCGCATCAATCCCCCATTTTTCTGTTTCAGGAAAAATACATGTCAAAACCCCACTTTGACGCATCCATAAAAGAGCACGTATTGGATCTAAAGCCATGAGAAGTTTTTTCATCTCTCCCCAAACGCGCTCCGATGAAAGCTTTTGCAAACCATGTTTTAAACGAACACATGCTTTTACCCCTTGCACATCCGGTCGCCCCTGGCCATACCAAGCAAAAAAACGAAAAAAACGCAAAATACGCAAATAATCTTCACAAATACGATTTTCTGCAACACCAATAAAGCGTACTGTTCGACTGGTAATATCATCCAAGCCACCGACATCATCATAAAGGCAACCAGCAGCATCGCAATAAAGTGCATTAATCGTAAAATCGCGCCGTTCGGCATCTTTTTTCCAATCACGACCAAACGCCACTTTTGCATGACGACCATCTGTTTCAACATCAGAGCGAAGTGTTGTAACCTCGTAAGAACATAAGGGTGAAACCACCGTGACAGTACCAAATGCCACACCTGTAGGAATGGCTTTCAATCCTGCTTTTTCTGCGCGTTCTATAATCTGCTGCGGCAAACAGGTTGTAGCAATATCAATATCATGGATAGGCTTTCCCAACAGCTGGTTGCGCACAGCCCCCCCCACAATACGCGCCTCTTCACCATCCAAGGACAAAACGTGAAGAAGTGTTTGGATATCACTCTGTTGTAACCACTCAACCTGTTTGAAATTTTGTCTTATGCTCACCCTTTCACCTTTCAAAAAATTGTTCTCTTTGCCTTTTAAAAAAACACCTTCATGCGAATCATTTTTCTCAGACCTCCCTTACACAAAGTCCCTGTTTTCTCCAAAGAAATCGCTTTGCAAAATAGATTTTGCCAAAGAAGTTTTGGTCAAATAAGCTTTTGTATGTGCGCGAATATTAAAAAAAACAACATATTATCCTTCTTTTCTTTTCATTTTCTGCTACAAATCATAAAATATTATTATCACGCAGAGAAAATTATCGATTTTGCTACAAATGCCTTAAGGAAAAAATATGAGTCAACGCGATACATCATCACAATCTCTTAAAAAGGCCAATACCAATCATGAAGCTCAAGTGATCATTGATGATATTGATACAACCCGTAAAGAATTGGATATTCTACAACAAGAAATTGACAAAGTTATTTTTGGGCAAAATCATGTGATTGAATATGCTTTAATAACGATTTTTGCTGGTGGACATGCTCTTCTTGTTGGGACGCCTGGGCTTGCTAAGACACGTCTTGTTGAAACTTTAGGAACAGTCTTAGGACTTGATGAAAAACGCATCCAATTTACGCCTGACTTAATGCCATCAGACATTATCGGTTCTGAAGTTATGGATTCAGATAAGAGCGGCAAACGTTCTTTTCGCTATGTTCAAGGACCTATTTTCACCCAACTCCTCATGGCTGATGAGATCAATCGTGCCTCCCCTCGCACACAATCAGCTCTTTTACAAGCTATGCAAGAATACCATGTCACCGTTGCTGGCACCCGCTATGATTTACCACAGCCTTTTCATGTGCTTGCAACCCAAAATCCTCTTGAACAAGAAGGAACCTACCCACTTCCTGAAGCACAACTGGATCGCTTTTTGATGCAAATTGATATTGACTATCCTGATCTCTCAACAGAACGGCGTATTATTTTAGAAACAACAAAAGAAAAAAAACAAAATGTAAAACCGATTTTATCAACCCAAAAACTGCAAAAAATTCAAAAAATCGTTCGAAAAATGCCAATCTCGGAAAATATCATCGAAGCTATTTTAAAGATTGTCCGTTCAGCCCGCCCTCATAAAGACAATACTCTTGCAAACAATTATGTTTCTTGGGGACCTGGTCCACGAGCCTCACAAGCACTTTCACTTTGTGTCCGCGCCCGTGCACTTTATGATGGACGTTTAGCCCCCTCTCTTGATGATGTTGCAGCATTAGCTTACCCTGTATTACAACACCGCATGGCACTCAACTTTTCTGCACGTGCTGAGGATATAACCGTAAAAGATATTATTAATAACCTTGTGAAAGATGCCCTTTAGAAATGGCCATTGGCAAAAAAGTTTCAACAAATCCCCCAATATCACTTGCGGCAAAATTGCATGAAAATACCGCGAAAATGCCGCATTTTCTTCTACAAGCACATCGGATTGCCAATACAGTGATCACTGGACGACATGGACAACGTAAACAGGGAAGTGGAGAACATTTTTGGCAATTTCGTCCTTATATGGAAGGGGAATCCATCACACGCGTTGACTGGCGTCGTTCTGCACGTGATGAAAATACCTATCTGCGCGAACATGAATGGCAAATGACACAAACCGTTTGGCTTTGGCCCGATCAAAGTTCCTCCATGCATTACTGCTCACGCTTTTCTAAAATCTCTAAGGGTGATTATACTATCATTCTTACCCTTGCATTAGCATTACTGCTTGCACGAAACAACGAACATATTGCTATCCCTCATATCATGCCCCCTACCATGGCCTCCAATGCCATAGAGCGCATGGCACTTGCTTTAACTCAGCATAAAAATAAAAATCCATTACCAGATTTTTCAACAATTACGCGTTTTTCACAAGCCATTCTCATAAGCGACTTTCTTGATAATCCTGAAAAGGTCATGCAACATTTAACCGTTTTATCGACAAAAAAAGTTACAGCGCACTTAATTGAAATTGCTGACCCGGCAGAAGAAAGCTTTCCCTACACAGGACGCACAGAATTTTTTGATCCTGAGACAAAAGAAAAACATACTTTTGGAAAAGCAGAAAATCTTCGTAAGCACTATTGCAAGCTGTATCAAGCAAGGCGACAAGAATTAGCCAACTTTTGCGCACACCAAGGATGGACCTATCATGTGAGCAGAACAAATACCCCTCTCACAGAAACCATTTTGCACCTTGTAAACAAAATGGGAAACTCTCCATCTCATGTTAGGAGGTTGCTGTGAGCTTTGCCTCTCCTCTGCTATTATTAGGACTTTTATCCCTGCCAATTATTTGGTGGCTGTTGCGTATAACACCTCCATCTGCGCGTAAAGAACTCTTTCCTCCTTTGCGCTTTTTGCCAAAACAAACAAATCAACAAGAAACGGCAAAACATACACCTTGGTGGTTACTATTTTTACGATTAGCTATAGCAGCACTGATTATTATCGCTTTGGCGCGCCCTACTTGGAACCAAAAACCAATTATTCTTTCTGGAACAGGGCCCCTTGCACTCATCATTGATAATGGATGGGCCTCTACAAAAGAGTGGAAAAAACGTATTTTAATTGCCGAAACCCTCCTTGCACAAGCAGAAAAACATCAAAAAGATGTTTATTTTCTTGCGACAGCGGAAAATGATCTTTCTCATATAGGTCCTTCCCCTGCCAAGGTTATAAAACAACAGCTAATGCATCTGCAGCCCCGCCCTTTACCCGTTAACCGTATAGAGGCACTAAAAAAGCTCATCGACATAGCCCCAAATACCTCCCTTGACATTGCCTATCTGAGTGATGGTTTACAAACAAGTGAGGATGATCAAACTTTCGCTCTTATAAAACAATTAAAACCCAAAACATTCATATGGTACTCAAGCGATATTTCCAATTTAACAGGAATAACAGCCATAGAAAATGACAATGGGAACATGGCGGCACGCATCATTCGTTCAACAACACAAGGCACAACTCCGACGACAGTGAGCCTTTATGATCTAAACAATCAGCTCCTTGGGCAGTTTACAACAAACTTCCCCGAAGGAAAAGCAACAACGCTTGTTCCCTTTAACGTACTGCTTGAACTGCGCAATGACATCGCCTGGATAAAAATCAATAACCAAGAACATGCGGCGGCGACCTTCTTAATAGACAGCCATAACAGAATAAACCGTGTTGCTCTTCTTTCATCAAATATCAATGAAATGGCGCAGCCTTTGCTCTCTCCATTTTACTATATTATCAAAGCTTTACAAAACCATACACAACTTATCACAGCTGACGGAAAAGAACTCTCAACGGATATTGATCATTTACTCCAACAAAATCCTTCTGTTTTCATTATGGGTGACATTGTCAACATGTCAGAAGAAGCAGAAAAAAAACTCTCAGCCTTCGTCAATCAAGGGGGAACACTGATCCGCTTTGCAGGAGAAAAACTCAGCACCGCAGAACAATATGATAGCCTGCTTCCAGTACGGCTGCGTCCTGGAAAACGTTTGCTTGGAAGTCTTATGTCTTGGACGAAACCACAAAAACTTGCACCTTTTACAAAAAATAGCTTATTTTTTGGTCTCCCCTTTCCAGAAGATGTCACTGTCTCACGCCAAATCCTAGCCGAACCAAACCCAGACCTTTTTGAAAAAACATGGCTCAGTCTTTCTGATGGAACGCCCCTTATGACAGCAGCCAGACGTGGCAAAGGAACACTCATTCTCATTCACATTGCGCCCGACCCCACATGGTCAAATCTCCCTCTTTCTGGATTTTTTGCACAAATGTTGCAAAAACTGGTCACATTAAGTGCCTATCAAAACGTAGGTCCAACACACATAAAAAAAGAAACGACAATACAAAAGCCCTGGCGAACAATAACCACCGACGGACAATTACAAACACCTCCCTCCTCCGTTGTGCCACTGGTTCTTGATTCTCAAAACCCACCTCTTCCCTCTTATCGTACCCCACCTGGACTTTATGGCGTAAAAAATCATTTTTATGCACTCAATCTCTTAAACGATTCCTCGCGCTTGTTGAAACAGGCGTCGCCACTCTTTCTGAATCAAAGTCCTTTATCTTACGATACAAAAGAAAAACATCTCACTGGTCCACTTTTAGGATTAGCTCTCTTATTATTTGCCTTTGACAGTTTTTTAACTTTATGGATGGGAGGTGCTTTTTTCTTCAATCGGCGCAGTCATCTGCTTCTTTTTCTCCCCCTTACCATAAATTTCATTGTCTCATTTTCGCATGACACAAAAGCTTATGCACAAAACACAGAAAATCACGATGAAGCCATGGTACAAGCAGCTGGTGCGACACATCTTGCTTATGTCATAACCCATAATCATGAAATTGATAAAACAAGTAAAAATGGTCTAGAAGCTCTTAGTCAATTTATTGCACAACGTACAATGCTTTCACCCGGACCTGTGATAGCACTTGATCTCGATAAAGATGAATTGTCCTTCTATCCTCTGATTTACTGGCCAGTTGATGCCAATAGCCCTATGCCAACACAAAAAAGTCTTGAGAAAATAAATCACTTTATCAAACACGGAGGCACAATTTTATTCGACACGCGTGATCAGATAAATACCAACCTCGACCTTGAAGGAACGGCCACTCCAGCAACACAAAAATTACGAGATATCATCAAAGGATTAAATATTCCAACCATTGAACCAGCTTCAACGGATCATGTTATTGCACGTTCTTTTTATATTATGCCTGATTTTCCCGGTCTTTATCGTGGTTCCCCTTTGTGGATTGAATCATCATCAATAAATAAAAAAAACAACAGTTCTTTTGCCAGCGGTGATAATGTAAGTTCTCTTCTTATCACTGCAAATAATTTTGCTGGTGCTTGGGCACTTGATGAAAGAGGAATGTGGAAATATCCACTTATTCCCAATGATCCAATGCAACGCCTATGGGCATTTCGTGCAGGATTAAATATTGTTATGTATGTTCTCACCGGAAACTATAAAGCCGATCAAATTCATGTTCCAGAACTTTTAGAACGCTTTAAAAGAGAAAGAAGGCAATGATACCACTCCTCACTTTTCAGCCTTTTTTACCTCTTTTTTGGATCCTCTTATTAGGGGGAATAGCAACCCTTTTTGTTATTGTTGGCCTGGTTACACGCTACCAAGGATCTTGGCTACGCCTGGTAGCATTACTCTCTCTCATTCTCACTTTGCTTAATCCAATGATCATAAAAGAGCAGCGCGAACCACTTAAAAGTACGGTAGGCATTGTCATAGATAGCAGCAAAAGCCAAACATTTGAAACACGTACAAACGATAGTGATGAAGCACGCGCGCAACTCATCACTGCTTTAGCACATTATCCACAATTTGAACCGCGCTTTATTGAAGCTGGAAAACTTGACAATCATCAATATGCACCCTCAACGAATTTGTTTCATGCTTTAGAACAAGCGATATCAGATATCCCACCTTCCCGTTACGCAGGCACAATTTTTATCACCGATGGACAAGTGCATGACATTCCACAGATTTCAGATCTCCATCATGACGCACCTATCAATGCCCTTATAACAGGCAATTTAGATGAATTTGATCGCCAAGTTAAAATTCTTTCTCCCCCGCGCTTTGCCCTTATCAATAAACCACAAAAACTTTCCATTTTAGTAGAAGATAAAGGACACCTTCTCAAAGCTCTCCCAACGAAAGCAAAGATTACTGTAAGCGTTAATGGACAAGAAGTGAGCTATTATTCTGTAACTCCGGGCATTGTCTTTCAAACTGAAATTACGATTCCTCACGCTGAAAAAAATATCATCGAAGTTGCCACCGATACGCATAAAGGTGAGTTAAGCTTTAACAATAACCGTGCCGTAGCGACGATTGAAGGAATCAGAGAAAACCTGCGGGTCCTTCTTGTTTCAGGAGCTCCTTACAATGGAGAACGAACATGGCGTGATCTTTTAAAAGGTGACTCTAATATCGACCTTGTTCATTTTACGATTTTACGTCCTCCCAACAAAGCAGATAATACGCCATTAAATCAATTATCACTTGTCGTCTTTCCTACAAGAAAGCTTTTTGTTGAAGAGATTGATAATTTTGATCTCATCATTCTTGATGGTTACCAACATTCTCCTGCTTTCCCATTAATTTATTACGATTATATCGCTCAGTATGTCCAAAAGGGTGGTGCGTTACTGATGGTCACGGGACCTGAGTTTACCCAGCAAAACTCACTTGCGAGAACACCTCTCATCAGCATCCTTCCCGCATTGCCCAATGGTGTTATTCTTCAAAAACCTTTTCGCCCTCAGCTAACCAAAGAAGGTGAACGTCACCCTGTCACAAAAGGTCTGGCAACACCCTCATATCCAACTTCTCAATGGGGGCGATGGCTACGGCAAATTGCCATTCAAGACACGTATAAAGGCATAGCTCTCATGAAAGGCGCTGATGAACAACCCCTTTTACTTCTTGCCCACGTTGGTAAAGGACGTGTAGGAATGTTACTTTCCGACGAAAGTTGGCTTTGGGCAAGAGGTTTCGAAGGTGGAGGTCCTTATGCCGCTCTTTATCGTCGAATTGCCCATTGGCTTATGAAAGAACCAGACCTTGAAGAAGAAAAGTTAAGTGCCACCAACGATAATTATCATTTAACGATTCGCCGTCAGACACTCAAAGATTCTCCAGAACAAGCGGTGGTTACTTTTCCCTCTGGAAAAAAAGAAAAGGTTACCCTTACAAAAGAGCAAGAAGGTGTCTTTACAGCAACGCTTAATACGGATGAAATAGGTATTTTTACCATCAAAAATGGTGGTTTAACAACGCTTTCTTCTGTGGGAATGCTTGATAATCTCGAATTGTTTGACCTCATTTCAACGAAAGAAAAACTTTCTCCTATCAGTAAACAAACTGGTGGATACACCACGCGTCTCCATAATAAGGAACAAGAAAGCATTCACCTTCCTCCTCTCGAGCTGGTTCGATCACAGAAAAATTCAACTTCCTCCCTTGCTCACGCAATTGTTCTTAAAGAAGCAACGCAAACCCGCTCAATAAAAACCTTCTATTTTTCAATATTTTCTGGTTTTTTTGCACTCCTTGTGTGCCTTTTCCTGTTGAACAGCATGTGGTACCGTGAAAGCCGTTAAAAATTCTAAGAACTCATCGCATGAAGATGGGGCATGAGAGGTATTTTTCCGCCTTTCTTCTCGAGTTTTTATCTCTACGGCCAACCCTGCTTATGGCTGATAGGTAAGTGAATAAAATTGATTCAACATCCGAGAGATTTGAAATGAGAGAACTTTATAATATTCGGAGTTATGATTCATAAGTGAATAACAAAAACTATCGTTATAGATCAATAGATTGACTTTAAACACCATGGTATAAAAAGAAGAATCTCCACCAACACGATGATACGTTGAATAAACAGCACCACAGCAGCATTATCATACAAATCGGTAGAGATAATGAAGATTACGCATTGCCTCAATCTTTTGTTTCTCACGTTCTTTAATCGGGTCATGACATTCATGCAAAACAGAGAACCACCGTGTTGCATGTTCACAGGCTTGTTGTAAAGAAACATGTCTTAGAAACCCTAAGCCCATTTCGCAGCGGCGTGGGTGAATTGTATAACGATAAATCTATCGCGCACCATCATCTTCATGTTTTTAAAGACGCACACTAGAACCATCATTTTCTTTACCAGTTCATGATATATTTACGAGCCCATAATGTTGCGACAACTCTTGCATGAAAGCGGTTCATGAGAGACATTTCTTCTTTCCTCACTAATTTTTATCCACAGCCCAATCCCGCTGATAGTGTAAAGCCAAATGCACAAAATTGCCTCAAGATAAAGTGGTATGAAATGAGAGAATCCTACAATATTCGGGGTTATGATTTAAGGTGAACAGCAATATTTTATCTTTATAAATCAATGTGTTGTAAAGATATAAAAACTATGCCCTCCGCAAACAATATCAGTTTTATTATCTTGCGATTTCCTGGTGCTCACATTTATCATTTTGCGACAAATGCAAGCACAGAAAACTTGCACAATCCTTATAGTTCCTTTACCGTTAAGCAACATGAGGAGACTCAGGAAAGCTGCTAAAAAATCTTGAGAAATTCAAAACAGAATTTTAAAATGCGACCCATTTGATAAAAAAGTAAACACCAATGATATTACAATATTACGCCAACTTTTTATGTTGCAAAAACCAATGAAGCATAAACCTTAGGTTTTTCTTATAGTTTCAACAAATCATTTTTTCATTTTATACGTCTCTCCTTCCCCAAATACGCCATCTGGTTCGACAATTTTTGATTGCCTAAATTATTTTCAACGCTATGCTAACGTTTATGTTTTACCTTGCCCATATATCGGATGTGCATCTTTCACCTCTTCCACAACCTTCCTTTTTTGAACTTTGTGGAAAGCGCCTTACGGGCTATCTTAATTGGCAAAAAAAACGTAAGGGACTAATGGCAACAAATGTTCTAGAAACTGTAATGGAGACCTTAAAAAAAACCAATCCTGATCATCTTGTCATCTCTGGTGATCTTGTTAATCTTGCTCTTGATAAAGAATTTGAGCAGGCACGCCATTGGTTGCTTCAACAAGGACAGCCCTCAAATATTTCTTTAGTCTTTGGAAATCATGACGCCTATGTTCGTGGTGCATTTCAAAAAGCCTGTACTCTTTTTCAGCCTTGGATTACGGGTGATTTCCCTCAAACCCCCTCTTTTCCCTTTCCCTCTATGCGCATTCGCAATCATGTCGCTATTATAGGTGTTTCTTCAGCCATTGCGACACCGCCTTTTCAAGCCTCTGGTTACTTCGGAAAAGCACAAGCACAAGCTTTATCACGGCTTTTACAAGAAGCAGAAAAACGCAATCTCTTTCGTGTCATCATGATACATCATCCCCCCTTTCACCATGCAACTTCTTGGCATAAAAAATTATGGGGAATCGAGCGTTTTCTCAATGTTATCAAACATCACGGTTGTGAACTTATTCTTCATGGACATACCCATTTACCAACTTTGAATACCATTAAAGGTATAACGGGAAAAACCCCTATTGTTGGTGTTGCCTCCACCTCACAAGCTTTTGGTGATAAAAAACCACCAGCAGGTTTCAATTTATTTGCTATTGAGCGTGTTCATCATCAATGGCGCTGTCAGCTACACCGTTATAGTCTCATCAATCTCAAAAACGAAATAGCATGTACTGAAACAATCGACCTTTAAAACTTTATTTTGCAAAAATACAAAAAATAAAATCTTTTTTAGCAAATTCTCGATCACCATATGATTGAAATAAGCTTTTTTATATAAAAGGAATCATCGTTGTACCTAGCGGCATCTTAGCTTCATCTTCAGGTTCTACATGAATAGAAACACGCACATTATTAAACTCTTTTTGAAGAACAGCTTCAATTTTATCGCAAATCTTATGAGCCTCGCCTACTGACATAGCTGCGGGCACAACCAAATGAAACTCTATAAACGTAATTCTACCAGCAACACGCGTAAGTAGATCGTGGACTTCGAGTGCACCCTGTGCATTAGCGGAAATAAGCTCACGAATCCGCATCGTTTCATTCAATTCAACGCCCACATCCATTAATCCTTGAACAGCACCGTGAATCACCTTCCAACCTTGTAAAAGAATATTAACAGCAACAATGATTGCTAAAATCGGATCGACAATACCCCACCCCCCTACAAAACCAGCAATTAAACCAATTAAAATAGCAAGTGAGGTAAAAACATCTGTTATGAAATGCACTCCATCTGCTTTAAGAGCCGGTGAGCGGTGGAGCTTTCCCTGGCGAATGAGAATAAAACCCCATAGATAATTGAGAACACTTGCAACCAGATGAATAACGAGCCATAGCCCCGGTTTTTGTAACACTTGAGTCGTTGAAAGGGAAATCCATGCCTCTTTTAAAATGATAATTGCCGCAATAATAATCAGCCCCCCTTCAAGAATTGCGGAAAAATATTCAGCCTTATGGTGTCCGAAAGGATGATCCTGATCTGCGGGCTTCATACTGACTTTAATGGCCCACCATGCTGCCAATGTCGTCAATATATTGACAATTGATTCCAAAGCATCCGAATAAAGAGCAACCGAACCCGTGAGGGTATAGGCCCAATATTTCAAAGCAAAAACGATACAAGCAACAAAAATAGAGTATAGAGTTAAGCTTTTCAGATTAATCTTTACACCCATAACACACACCCTTCTTTTTCACACAACAAGGAATAACAGTTTTAACCATAGAGCAATCTTTTGATCTGTCGCTCATATCATAAAAACTCTAGAGCATAATAAAGGGACTCTCATAATCCACTATGATCATGTTCAGAATAATACCCTGATACAGAATAAACCGAATATAGTATGCAGATGACGCAAACAAAACACACACACCTTGAGAAAAGTCAAACCTATGCTAGAAAAATCAAATCTATTCTCCCCATTATCAAGAAAATAACTTACAAGACATCAATTAACTTACAGAACAGATCCCTGATGAGAAAAAATAACCTATCCTTTTTGTTAAAATTCTTTACACTCAATCATCTAAAATATGACGCTAAATGCAATCAACATAAAAAGACTGCTTAGGCGCATCACTTGTAAGCTTACGCCATAAGCAGATCAAAAAGCACGACAGCTCAAACAACGTAAAAACCATGTATAGAAATGAAAGATAAAGAACTCCCCTAAAAAAGAATCTGGGCATTGGGGACCCAGATTCTTTTCCCTTAAAATTAAGGATATACAGAACTTAGGAAATAGCGGGGACCTAAGCCTCTGTACCCGATACGAACACATGATATTATGACGCATTCGGTATTCTCATACTATACCTATAGCTGTATCTTGTCAACATAAATTCTACCATAGGTTTAAAATAATATTTTTTATCTCTTTCATTTTAAAAAAGAGCAAAAATTTAACATCTGGTAATTGAGAAAAAACAGCATTAAAAGCCCCCTATGCACTTAAATATCACAACAATACACGAAGCTGATAATCCATGTCTGAAAGACTACCACAATATCCGTGAAAAAGATCTTGTTGGACGGAAACAACAATTTATTGCTGAGGGGAAAATTATATTGTCGGCACTGCTGCATTCAAAAATATTTTCCGCTCTCTCATTGCTCATAGTCACAGAACGCCTTCCTGGACTTATGCCTCTTTTAGAAGAAACAAAACCAACATGTCCTGTTTATTGTGTTCCACAAAAAATTATGGACAATATTGCAGGATTCCATGTTCATCGTGGTATACTCGGTACCGGTGAACGTATCACACTCCCACCATTACAAAACTTGTTACAAAATCTTCCAAAACAAGCCTTGATTCTGATTTTATGTGGCATCTCTAATCACAACAATACGGGCGCTCTTTTTCGTAATGCAGTGCCTTTGCCAATCATGGCATTATCGTTGACAAGACCTCTTGCGACCCACTTTACCGTAAATCAATCAGAGTGTCTGCTGGTGCAGTTCTCAAAGTTCCCTATACGCAAAGTGCTCACATAAATGACATTCTCGCAGCTTTAACGATATACTTATGCACTTTCTCCCTCCGCGTCATGCACTCTCAAACAAGCCAAAACACCAAAAAGAACAGCGCTTATTTTTGGAACAGAAGGCGATGGCTTACCACCCCATGTCCTGCAAAAATCAGAAACCTTAAAAATTCCCATGGCTCATGGATTCGATAGCCTCAATGTTGCCACAGCCTCTGGCATTGCACTTGCCTATCTCACGGATTTTGCGAATTTCCTCTTAAGATGAGCACATCTTAAACTGTAAGAAACTTAATCTGCAAGAAACATCCCTTAAGCATGTTCCCTTTCATTGATAAGAAGAAAGTATTTTTTATTTATAAGAAGCAGTTGTTTTCAGCACAGAGCGAACTGAAGATTCTGTTTCTAAATTACATAAAACACGTTTCAACATCACTTCAGTATCGGCAGAACGTTCTGAATGGGTTACAAATCCCCCTCCCAAAACACGTGCTTCATCACTATTTCCATCATAAAGAACACAAGCCTGTCCTGGTGCTACACTATTTTCGTATTCCAACAAATCAACAAAAAAAGCACCATCTTGATAATGCAAACGCGCCAGATGCGGAGGACGTGTTGAACGAACTTTCACAGCAACCTCAACACCCTCCAAAGGAAAACGCTCTAACGACTCATCACCAAGCCAATTCACATCACGCAAAAACAGCTTATGCGTTTCCAACATTTCACGTGAGCCAACAATAACACGCGCATTTTCCACATCAAGATAAACCACATAAAGCGCTTCACCGGTTGCCACCCCAATACCACGACGTTGACCAACCGTATAATTAACAATTCCAGAATGTTTTCCTAAAACCTGTCCATCGATATGCACAATATCTCCAGGATTAGCAGCTTCTGGCCGTAATTTTGTGATAACATCAGAATATTTTCCCTGCGGAACAAAACAAATATCCTGACTGTCATGCTTATTGGCAACAACAAAGCCCATTTCTGCTGCCATTTCACGAACACGTGCTTTAGGAAGATTACCAAGTGGAAACCGCAAATAATCAATCTGCTCCTGTGTCGTTGCAAAAAGAAAATAACTCTGATCACGATCAGCATCCAGCGGACGAAAGAGTGCCCGATGCGCACCATGAGGGCGCGAGCGAATATAATGTCCCGTAGCCAAAGCATCTGCACCTAATTCACGTGCAGTTTCTAAGAGATCAGCAAATTTGACAGTCTGATTGCATGCCACACATGGCACTGGTGTTTCCCCATGCACATAACTTTCTGCAAAAGGATTAATCACAGCTTCACGAAATCGCTTTTCATAATCAAGAACATAATGAGGGATCCCTAATGTCTCTGCAACACGACGTGCATCTTCAATATCTTGCCCAGCACAACATGCCCCCACCCTGTGTGTTGCAGCACCATGATCATAAAGCTGCAACGTAATCCCAATGACATTATATCCTTCCTTTTTCAAAAGACCTGCAACAACCGATGAATCAACACCCCCTGACATTGCGACAACAATGCGGGAATCCTCAGGTCGTCCTGGGAGATCAAGACTGTTTAAAAACATGTATTTATTCTCTATTTTCTGGATCCCCATTCCTTTTCTTTAATGAAAATCCATTTGTTAATATTCTTATGAATGCTATCCATTGTTCTTTTACATTGTTTTTTTTACCGTTTCCACAACAATAGCATGACTTTCTTTACATCGGCTGCAAACAAAAAAGAATAATAAAAATAAAGCACTTTGCGAATCCTTTTTTCTATTTAAAAAAACCAACAAAAACATAATGATAAGCCATTTTATGTATTCCACGTTGTACCATATCTTTATGGATTGACTGACTTTATTAATTTTTTCTTTCCACGTGTTTAGCTCTTTTTTAAATTTCATGCTTTACAAAGACGGTTAAGTCCTTGACTAAAGGTATAGGATAGAATGACTAATTTGATAAAAACACAAATGAAATATGTTATTGGGCCAGATGGAAGTCCGCTAACAATCGCTGACCTACCGCCAAAAACAACAAGGCGCTGGGTCATTCGTCGCAAAGCTGAAGTTGTTGCGGCGGTGAGAGGTGGATTGTTAAGTCTTGATGAAGCGTGCCAACGCTATACTTTGACCATAGAAGAATTTCTTTCATGGCAAAGTTTGATTGATGAGCACGGTTTAGCTGGATTACGGACAACAAGAATCCAACATTATCGGCATTAATTGTTCTTTGGAACAATTCGATAACAACTTCTGAACATTAAAAAAACAGCCAAACTTGATAAAAGTTCGGCTGTTTTTTCACATTTTTAATACACAAAAATCTCGAATGTAATGCACCAAAATCTCAAAGAGTTGATTTTTAAACGGCAGATTTTATCATCTAGTCATTGATTTAGATTGATTTAAAACGCCCTCATCATCCACGACCGCCTTCTTTTCCCGCGCTTCAAGAAGCTGTGCACGTTGCAACTCTGTATCGGCTTCATGGAGAGCAATTTCAGCATTTGTTTTTTGAAGCTGCAACTCGCGAATCGAATTTGTCAAATTATCACGCCTTTGTCGTGCTGCACGGGCTAAAGCAGAGTAGGCAAAATGGTGAACATCATTGTTTCCAGATTTACTTTCTTCATAAACAATTTGTGCTTCCAGCTCTAACACCATACGCTCAAATTCTGCGATCATCATCTCAAGCTGTGCGATTTCACGACGCCTCCCACGTACTTGAAACATTTTCAATCGCACCATACTATCTCGTGGCTTCATCTCACTACTCCTTGATCGCGCCAACTTCAACTTCATATTCTTACACATATTTAAATAACACTCTGTTGTAATAAAAACAGACAATAAAACTTAAAACCCTATCTTCTGCCTGTTTTCCAAGTATCAAAAAATCCAACCCACTCTTTTAGAAAAATAATATTTCTTTCACTTTCCACAAGAATGAAGAACGTTTAAAGCTCTGTAAACAAATAGCAAAATTGTAAAAAAGTGGTTTAAAAAGAATCTGTTACACATTTTTTTTAAATTTACGGTTAATAGAAAAAGCACGTCATTTTTTTCATTATGTAAAAAACATGCGATTTTTCTAAAATAATTTTATCTGTCTCTTCCAAAAATAAAAATATTTTGTTAACCACTATCAGGGATAGTGGGAAACTCAGTAGTGATTGTTGCGCGTACTGCTGAAATGTTCATGAAACATTTTTATTGTAACTGTTTGATTTAATGGGTTATTTTTATAAACAGTCGGTTTATAAACTGTTATAAAACAAAGCCGCTTCTTCTGATTCGCAAGGAGCTAAAATGAGGGATTTGAAATGCGCGTGTTATTAATTGAAGATGATAAAGCAACCACTCAAAGTATTGAGTTAATGCTAAAATCAGCAAACTTTAACGTTTATATTACCGATCTTGGTGAAGAAGGTATCGATTTAGGAAAACTTTATGATTACGATATCATCTTGCTTGATCTGAACCTCCCTGATATGTCGGGCTACGATGTCTTGCGGACCTTGAGATTGGCAAAAATTAAAACCCCTGTTCTCATTCTTTCCGGCATGAGTGCCATTGAAGACAAAGTTCGTGGTTTTGGCTTTGGTGCAGATGATTATATGACAAAGCCCTTCCATAAAGATGAATTGATTGCACGTATTCATGCGGTTGTTCGTCGCTCTAAAGGGCACGCACAATCTGTTATTGTGACTGGTGATCTCACTGTGAATCTTGATGCAAAAACAGTCGAAGTATCTGGACACCCTGTTCATTTGACTGGCAAAGAATATCAGATGCTAGAGCTTCTTTCTCTGCGTAAGGGCACAACACTCACCAAAGAAATGTTTCTCAATCACCTCTATGGTGGAATGGATGAGCCAGAACTTAAAATTATAGATGTCTTTATCTGTAAGTTGCGGAAAAAATTGGAAGCTGTATCTTCTCATGTAAACTACATTGATACTGTTTGGGGACGTGGTTATGTATTACGTGATCCAGTTGAAGAGAATGTACGTAAAACCGCTTAAGCAATGATAAGGCATATTGCAAAATCTCGGAGTGTAGCGGGCCGAGATTTTTTTTGATTTTTTTTCTGTCATGCTATAAACGCTCACCCCACAAAAAATCTCTTGCATAGAACAAGATGCTCAAAGTCTAAAACCCATACCCTCATTCATATAAATATCATTTTATCGCTCGCGCATATACGCATATAATTGTAGCCTTTCTCTCATATCAATTTGCTTTTCAAAAACTCTTCACACTTTCCAAGATAATACGATTATCTGTTTTATCAATAGTGATTTTCATGTCTGTCATTTCAGCAAGTAATATTGTATAATAGAATTGGATTGTGTGAGCATCGATAAGCTCTTCTTGAAAGTCCCCACGATATAATGCCATAAAATGGGAAGGAAGGCGTAAAATTTTACCACAAACTTCAAATCGAAAAGAACGCTTATTTTCTTCCTGCAAAATCCTAACAACAATTTCCCCACCACGAGAAACCGCTCCGTTTGCAATTAATAACAAATTAAGCAAAAGTTTAACTTCATTTTTAGGTAAAAGCAGAGAAGAAGATTCCCATTTTAAAGTTGCCTTTTCTTCCTTCATATATTGCTGCGCAACTTGTTCAGCAGAGCGTGTATCTATTTTCCCCCCACCTGCTCCTGAAAAACCAAAAGCTAATCGCGCAAACTGTAAACGTGCAGAAGCACTTGCAACAGACCAACGAACCAATTGCAAAGCCTCATCATCCGCACCTCCTTCATCATAGAGCTCCATTGCATTTTGGATAGCACCAACAGGTGAAATCAAATCATGACAAATACGACTACAAAGCAAAGCAGCAAGATCGGTAGACTTCAAAGAAACAGACAATGTCATAATGATTGAAAACTCCCAGATTTAAAAATAAACTTCATTTTAAAGAAAAATTCTTAACATCCTATGCATGCATATAGGAAATTTTGATAACTACGTTAAATTTTTTTCAGAAATAAATTCAAGAATTTAAAGAACCTTAAGTCTTATTTTTTATTTGAATAGAATGAAAATCTTAATATTATTTGTTCTTTAAACAAACAAAAAGGAAAAATTCTATGGCTGTCTTTCTTTTAACACGCTGGTACAAAAATATTGTATTCTTTAGCTTCCTTTTATTTGTGACCATAAACGCTGCGAATGCGCATCTCCAACCCATAGAGCAAGATGAACCAAGTTATTCGCTCCAAGAAATTATTGACTCCGGTCATGTTTTTTTTGGAAAAACAACAAGCGGTATAGCAGTAGCAATTCAAAATATCTTTTCACAATATGGTTATCCTAATGGCTATATTTTAGGGGAAGAAGCTTCTGGATCTTTTTTTGCTGGACTCACCTATGGTGAAGGAAAAATTTTCACAAAAAACTATGGACAACATAAAGTTTTTTGGCAAGGTCCCTCTGTGGGATGGGATTTTGGTGGCCAAGGTTCTCGCTTAATGATCTTAATTTATGACCTTCACAATATAAATAATTTATGGGGACGCTATAGCGGCATTTCAGGTTCAGCCTATCTAATTGCTGGTGTTGGTTTTCATGTTCTGAAACGACACAATATCTTATTGGTTCCAATACGCGCAGGAATTGGTGCACGTCTTGGCGTTAATATAGGATATTTAAAATTAACACCTAAACCGACATGGAATCCATTTTAAACGGATTCTTATAGAAAGGGGGAACTTATGTTGATCCAATCGTTTCTGTTCTTTATTCTTGGAGTTGCTTGCATTTCATGGTTACTCATACTTTTTTCTCCACTTATTTGGCGTAAAGCCCTTTACTTTGCGCACAAATTTGCTTCTGCGCAAGTTCCCTTATCACTCACTGAAATACAAGCAAATTATGATTTTATTTGTGCCAAACATGCTGTAGAATTGGCACGCAACGAACAAAAATATGACTCTTTGCAAAAAAAATATGCCCAACAGAAAATACAATTTAGCAAAATAAAAAAACAGCTTTATGAATTATCTCTTTCCGCACAATATGCTGCTGATAAAAAAGAAGCTTCTAGGATAGAAAGCAACCAAAACGCCCTCATCACAAACACTTGCATAACGGAAATCAAGACTATGCATGAAAAAATTTCCCACTATCAACAACGTTTACAAGAGATTCAAACCCACTCGTCTGATGTTGCTGCTCATCAGCAACTTTTAGCTGAAATGCGTGAAGAAACAAAAGAATTAGCAGCGACATTAGCAGCTCAAATAGCTCTTCAAGAAGGAAAATCCTCACCCATCAACACATTGGTCCAAAATTCTAACAACAAAAATGATCTCGCCTCACGCATCCGTGAAAAAATAACCTTCAGCAAAAAAACATCACTTACATAAATACTCTTTTTAAAAAACCTAGGGGATATATTTAAATCGGCAAATATCTACTGTATCGTTTTATAAAACGAGCAAACTTTTCGTCGTCTTGATAAAAATAAAATAGGCTTTCGCAAAATAAACTGTTCCCTTAACAGAACAAAGGACTTTTTAATGATCAATCAAAAATGCTTTTCAAAAACCAATTCACATAAAGCCTTTTCTTGAGAAAAGCTTTAAAGACAAGAATTCTCTCTCAAGAACGATAAAAATCTCTTATTTTCTGGATAATTCGATCTTGATCATTTTGCGTTAAATAAGGATGCATTGGTAAGCTTAAAACACAGCTGCCCAGAGCCTCAGAAACAGAAAGAGAATCTTTGACATAAGGAAAGTCTTTATAAGCTGGCTGTTGATGCAAGGGGGTCTTGTAATAAACCATAGTCGGAATAGAATTTTCCTGTAAATAACTCTTCAATCTATCACGCTCTTCCACCTTAATCGTATATTGTGCATAGGCACAACGAACATTCTCTCCCACTTCCGGAACCGTAACAATATCTCTTAAACCGTTGGAATAATATTGCGCAAATGCCACACGCTTTTCCATCTCATCTTCAAAGATAACAAATTTTTCTAGCAAAATAGCAGCCTGAATGGTATCTAGACGCGAATTCATACCAATACGCACATTGTCGTATTGCGTTTCACCTTTACCGTGGAACCGAATAGAACGTAAAATTTCTGCTAAATAATCATCATTAGTCATCATAGCACCTCCATCGCCATAACACCCCAATGGTTTTGCAGGATAAAAACTTGTCGATGCCACATCACCAAAAGCGCCGCACATAGTATAACCGCTTTTTCCTCCTATCGATTGAGCAGCATCTTCAATAACAAAAAGATTTTCTTTTACCGCCACTTGCGTAATTTTCTCATAATCAGCAGGAAGACCAAACAAATCAACAGCAATAATTGCTTTTGGTTTGAGACGACCGTCTTTTTTAACCATCTCAATCGCTTCACAAAGTTTCTCAACATCCATATTGAATGTATCAGGCAGAACATCAACAAAAACAGGTTCAGCTCCAACCAGAGCGACAACTTCAGCCGTTGCCGAAAACGTGAAGCTCGGACAAAAAACAGCATCACTGGGACCAATATTTTGAGCCATAAGAGGCATCTTCAACGCATCCGTTCCATTAGCACATGTAACTACATGTTTAACACCAAGATAATCTGCCAACCGCTCTTCAAACTCTATTACTTTTGTTCCCAAAATATAACTACCACTGGCGATGACATGTGCAATTGCAGCATTAATTTTATCTTCAATACGCGCACGCTGTGCCCCAAGATCGATGAACTGCATATAAACTCCATGAATCACAATAATGTAAAAGCGCTACTGATTTCTTTTATCGATGATAATTGACACTAGCAGCAGTTAAAATTCGTAAAACGGCGATAGCCTCATCACCATTTGTACGAGGTGATTGACGCGTTTCAATACAATGAAGGAAATGTTGTAATTCACAAGTAAGCGGCCAACTTTCACAAACATCAATGTAATGCAAAGCATCAGTACTAAAAGCCCACTCTTGATTTTTCTTCCAAACAGCAAAAGGATGCAATGCCAATTTACGATCCCATGGTTCCATATCATCAAAAACAAGCATAGCCTTTGTACCAATAATCGTTAAACGCCTTTCACGATAAGGACTAAGACGTGAAGCAAAAAGATGACTCCGTATACCATTCGGAAAAGTCATATGAATATGAGCAAAATCAGAACACTGATCAATGACAGCTGCCCCTTCACCACGAACTTCAGAAGGTTCACATTCTGTCAAAGCCAAAATCATTGAAAGATCATGCGGCGCAAAATCCCATAACGCATCGCTTTGCGTATGAAACTTTCCAAAACCTAATCGATGAGAATAAATATAACGAATATCCCCCAATGTATTCTTTTTCACCAATTCACATATTTTTTCAAAAACAGGATGAAATCGTAAAACATGCCCCACCATAAAAATTCGCCGATATTTACCAGCGACTTGAACTTGGTGCTCAGCATCTGCTACATTCAAAGCAATGGGCTTTTCAACCAAAACATCTTTACCATTTTCAAGAGCGCACAGCGCATTTTCCGTATGCAACTGCGGAGGCAACGCCAAAACCAGCGCATCAATATCTTTACGTGTAAAAAGATCTTCAGGTGCGATAGCCTCAACACCATACGTACCAGCAAAATCTGAAGCACGTTCAACATTTTTATCAGAAACTGCTGCTAAAGCCCCAAGTTCTTGGAGGGTTCGAATATGATTCTTACCCCAATAACCACACCCTAAAACCGCTACACGTGGCACCATTTTTATGCTTTATCCTGCTTATTTATACAAAAAAATATACTTTCAATTCACTTCATATCGAGGATGAAATAGAATGACAAGAGAAAAGCTTAAAAACGATACTTGACATCTCACTATTCTACCTCTTATATCCGCAGGAGATGTGATGGATCGCAAAAATGATCTTTGATTTTGTTTTGGCGAAGTAGCTCAGTAGGTTAGAGCAGAGGAATCATAATCCTTGTGTCGGGGGTTCAAATCCCTCCTTCGCTACCGTTTTATTTTCACGGCGTTTCTTAAGAAGTTTTGTGATTTTGTGTGCCTTATTGGACACTGTTTTTTGTTTATAAAAAATTCTTAAGCAACTTTTCTCTTTTGTTCACTGAAATGCACTTTTCTCATTTTTTGTGACTTTAAATGTCAAAGCGCTCTTTGCAAAACAATGCCTTAAATGGTCAAAAACATACATAAAAGCAACAAATGACTCCCATTCCCAGCAAATTCTGTTTTTTCCCACGAAGTGCAAAGCTTACTGTCAAATAATATGTGTATAGCGCAACTTATGATTCGCAGGATCTTGACAATGAGTTTTATGTCATTTGACACTTATACCAATTTATTTTTTCGCAGAGTTTTTAAGAAACTCTCAAAAAATTTTCACAACTCTTTTAAAAGCTCTTTGAAACTTTTTCATAAATATCCTTAAAATAAGTTTCATGCCTTGCTGTTTCTAAAACGACAGAACACACTTTTCTCTCTTGCATATAGATAATCTCATACAAAAACATTACTCTCTATGACTTGGTTTTTATTTTTTCAGTATCTCCTTCATTTTTTATCTTCTATCATAAAAAATAAAGCTGATTTAAAAATAATTCTTATCTTTTATAAGCAAAACTATTCGTAATAATAATTATACTAAATTATATATTTTAATATATTACAATAATAGTTAACTTAAATGCAGTATATTTTTTGAAAAATTTATAATTACATTATATGTAAATCTATATTTATTTATAAAAATGTATTTATTGGATAATAATTTATTTTTAATAAATAATAATATCTCATTTAAAAAATATTTATTTATAGTTTTTCTTCACAAAAGCAAAACAATTCTCACTCTTAACATCCATTTTAGATAACAAATAATAACCTTGTATTTTCTGGAGAAAAAGAGAAGTATCTAAAAAAAGAGATAAAGTCATTCATGCAAAAAACAAAAATGATCGGAAAGCATTTAACTGTACTCAAAAACGAAAATACAAACTCACACGCCAGCACCATCATTATATTGACGAACACATAATATTGTGAGAGCCCTTGCACTAAGGCGGTTCATGAGAGATATTTTTCTCTTTTCCTCTATAATTTTCCCCTCATGCCAATCCCGCTTATGGCGTATAAACAAATGAAAAAAATTGACGCAACATAAAATGGTTTGAAATGAAAGAAGCTTACGGATATTCGGGGTTATGCTTCAAAGTGAGTAATGACAAATAATCATTATGAATCAATATGTTGCTCACTACTTAGACACTTATTCCGTCATAACTGCAGATATTTACACTGTAATAGAAAAAAGCTTTAACAGTTCGATTCACTAACCGAAGGATGCAATGATGAAAAGAACGCTCTCCGACATCTTTTCCGCTCTTAAAACAAAAAAGCACGCACACCTAAAGCCTTTACGTATCTCAGTACGTAATATACCGAATAAGATAAAAGTATGACAGCGAAAGCTTCTCTCAGAAAATTGACTCTTTCTTCTATTATTAAAGTTTATCGTACTCTTTCTTCTCTATACACAATAGGTTCAATACTTGCTTCAAAAAACATTTTTGTATAATCATTTTCCGCATGTAAACTGCGCAAATCATCATTGCTTAACTCTTCAAGAATAACCCCTTTATGCATAATTCCTACACGTTCACAAATGTGCGCAACAACAGCAAGATCGTGGGATACCATCAAATAAGTGAGCTTTTTTTCTTCTCGTAACGATTGTAATAAATTTAGAATTTCCGCCTGTACTGATACATCCAATGCAGATGTAGGCTCATCAAGCAACAAAACTTCTGGCTCTATAATCAAAGCACGTGCAAGAGCAATACGCTGACGTTGCCCTCCAGATAACTCATGCGGATAACGATAAAGAAATGAAGAATCTAAACCAACAGAATTGAGAGCCTCATGAACCCGTTCCTTTTGATTATCCATTTTATGGATTTTCAGAGGTTCCATCAAAACAGTATGAACCATTTTTCTTGGATGAAGTGAAGCATAAGGATCTTGAAAAACCAGTTGAATCCGAGAGAGAAAATTCTTATCTCTTTTTTTTGTAATTTCTTCCCCATCAAAAACAAAGCACCCACTACAATCTGAAACAAGTCCAACTAACGTATTCAGAACAGTTGATTTTCCACATCCTGATTCACCAATCAGACCATAAGCTTCACCACGCTTAATATGAAAATTGACACTTTTAACAACCGTCACAGCCTTGTGACGATGCCCAAAGGTTACAGATAAATCAGAAACATCAATTATATTCTCACAATTACTCATGGAGCACCCCCTTCAACACCATTAACAATCGTAGGATTATATAACCAATCAGGATCGCGCTCAGGAACGGACAAAACATCAACTGGGTTATTAAGCCGTGGCAAACTAGCGATCAAAGCTTTCGTATAAGGATGACATGCGCGAGATAAATCACAGGCAGGCAATTCTTCTAACACACGGCCTGCATACATAACCAAAACACGATCACAAAAATCAGCAATCATATTTAAATCATGACTAATAAAAATAAGCCCTGTTCCAGACTTTGTCACCAGCTCATCCAACACCGATAAAACCTGACGCCTTACTGTAATATCAAGCGCAGATGTTGGCTCATCAGCAATAATGAGATCAGGTTTAGGAATAAGCATCATAGCGATCATCACGCGTTGCCCCATACCACCTGATATTTCATGAGGAAATAATCGCATTACATGTTCAGGATCGCGAATATGAACAGATTCTAACATAGAAATTGTTTTTTCATGCGCTTCAACTTTTGAAACACGATAATGAATCCGGTAAGCTTCCATAATCTGCGTCCCAATCCGCATTAACGGATTAAGAGAATATTTTGGGTCCTGCAGAATCATGGAAATACGCTTCCCCCGAATAGTCCGCATTTGAGATTCACTTGCAGTCAATAAATCAACACCATCAAAACACATTTTTTGAGCTTTCACAATTGCTGCTCTTGGACTCAATTTGAGTATGGCGCGCCCAGTCATTGACTTTCCTGATCCCGATTCACCAACAATCCCAATCTTTCCTTTTTCCACAGAAAAGCTCACACCGCGCACAACTTCTGAAATGCCGCGCATTGTAGGAAAAGAAACACGTAAATCTTCTATCTCTAATAATTTTTTACCCATTACGTGGATCCAATATATCACGAAGTCCATCACCGACAAGGTTGAAGGCAAGGCTTGCAAACAATATTGCACACCCTGGTATCACCGCCAACCACCAATTTGTCATCATAAATTCACGACCTGTCGAAAGCATTGCCCCCCATTCAGGACTCGGGAGTTGAGCCCCTAACCCTAAAAAACCAAGACCCGCAGCAGTCAAAATAATTCCAGACATATTTAACGTCAACCGGACCACCACTGAAGGAATACACATTGGTGCAACATGAAACAAAATAATGCGCCAAGCCAAGGCCCCTTGCAAACGAACTGCAGAAACATAGTCAGATGATCTTAAAGTCAAAGTTTCAGCACGTGCTAAACGCGCGATTGGAGGCCATGCAGCAATAGAAATTGCAATAGATGCATTTTCAATGCCTGGTCCCAACGCGGCTGAAAAAGCAAGCGCTAAAATCAGAGCTGGAAAAGCAAGAAAAACATCAACAATGCGCATGAGAACAGTATCAACCCATCCCCCTATATAGCCAGAGACAGTCCCAATGATTAGCCCGATTGGCCCCACAATAATTGTTGTAAGAAAAACAACATAAAGAGTAATACGCGCCCCAAAAACAAGACGACTAAAAATATCACGCCCTAATTCATCTGTCCCAAAATAATGCAACATAGATGGTGGGTGTAAGCGATGCGCAAGGTCATTACTAACAAAATTATGTGTAGCAATCCAAGGAGCAAAAATCGCACAGAAGATAATAATTAAAATAATCACCAAACCAAATACAGCGGAAAGATTACGAGAAAATTTCATTGATGCATGATAAATTCTTTGTACATTTGCTTGAAGCATTGACCGTGGAACGGATTCACTGAGCCAACTCCCCAAAGAAAATGACGATTGCGATTTATTATGATGATTTACTGTTGTCATATTCAACATGTCCTTGGATCAAAGATGCGATAAAGCAAGTCGGAAAACAAATTAATAGCGACAAAGAAAAACCCTACGAACAAAGTACACCCAACAACTGCATTCATATCTCCAGCCAAAAGAGCATTGGTTAAATAATGCCCAAAGCCAGGCCAAGAAAAAACAGTCTCTGTTAATACAGCGCCTTCCAAGAGAGAAGCATAAGAAAGCGCAACAACAGTAATCACCTGAACAGCTGCATTACGGAAAGCATGCCCCCAAACCGTTCGTGCCAATGACAATCCCTTCACACGCGCTGTCGTGATATATTCCTGATTAAGCTGTTCAATCATAAATCCACGCGTCATACGGCTAATATAAGCCATAGCACCAAAAGCCAGGATTAAAGCAGGCATAATAATATGACTAAAGACATTCGCAAAAGCATCCCATGCACCTTGACGAAAGGTATCCCACAGAAAAAAACCTGTTCTAGGTTCAAAAGAATATTCATAAAGAAAATCAATACGCCCTGGGCCACCAACCCAGCCAAGCTTAGCGTAAAATATCAACAACGCCATTAAACCAAGCCAAAAAGTTGGAGTAGAATAACTCAAAAGTGTAAAAGTACGGACAAAATAGTCAATAAAGGAATCGCGATACATTGCTGCAAAAACACCAAACGGAATACCAAGACACGTACCAATGACAATAGCAACCGTGGCAAGTTCCAATGTTGCAGGAAACACGCGCATAATATCTTCTAAAACAGGACGCCCAGAAGTTAAAGCATCTCCAAAATTAAACAAAAAGACATTTTGAAGATAACTCCAATACTGAACAATCAACGGCCTATCAAGCCCCAACTTATAAAACATTGCATCATAAGCTTCCTGGCTGATATTATCACCAAGAATAGCAAGAACCGGATCCAAAGGAAGAAGATGACCGATAAAAAAAGTAATGGTCACCAAACCAAGCAACGTGATAAAAACTGAAATCAGCAGCTTCAATCCCTTGAAAAAAAAGTCCCAGACAACCAATCTTTTCTGCTTTTGTGATACTGCTCCTTCAGCAACTAAAGATGGTGAAACCATTCGTATATCCCCCTCCATAGCGACAAAACATAAAGCTAAAACCTCCTTATACAATAAAGGAAAACCTAATCAAGCACGTTATACAATTTTTATTTATAACATGCTTGTTTTTATTTTTCTGCATCATTGTAGTAAAGCCTAAAACTATTCCAAACCCATTTTTTTACTGCAGGTCCTATACCAAGAGTATAATATGTTTGAAACAAATAAACCATAGGGCCATGTTCAAGCACATAATGCTGTAAAGTGCGATACAGCGCAATACGCTTGTTTTGATCACGTTCAAATAAAGCATCGGTCACCATTTTATTGATATTTTCATCATAATAACCAGCACGCCAAGCCAAATACATACCATGCTTTTTAGTAAATGTTGGATCAGGATTAAAAACATGATTTAATGAAGCAGGATGTCCATCAGGATCAGCACTCCCCCATCCCATAATGGCAGTATCATAATTTCCACCACGCACGCGACTTAACAATTGGTTCTGTGCCATTCTTTCGATTGTGAGTTCAATCCCTATTTTGCGTGCAGTCTCTTGAATAGACTGCGCAACAGACGCCATATAATTAAGGCTCCCAACTAAAATATTTGCTTTAAAACCATCAGGATAACCCGCTTCACGGATCAACTGCTTTGCCTTTTCTAAATCTAGCTTAAACGGCAATCCTTCTTTTTCATCCAAAGCTCCAGGAATTCCCAACGGCATATAGGTTGCACGTGGAATTGCTATCCCCTTTAGAACAGTTTTTCCAAGCCCCTCATAATCAATTAAATAACGAAACGCCAATCTTACTTTTTCGTTAGCAAAAATTGTATTTCTATTATTCACGGATAAATAAACCGTTTGCGGTCGCAAAACACGGACAATCCTGATTGTCCCTCCTTGTTTTTTCCATCTTTGTTTTTTCTCTCCCTGTTTCTCAATATCTAAAATATCCCCTGAAGAGAGATCACGGGCTATATCGACATCGCCTTTTTCCAAAAGAAGTCTCTGACTTGCTGAATCGGCAACATGCTGTACAACAATATGCTTAATCTTAGGCACATCCCCCCAATAATGTTGGGTCGCCTGTAATACAACTTTTTCTCCGGAAAGCCAGCTTACCAATTTATAAGGCCCAACACAAGCTGAATGCGTCACCAAATATTTATTGCCCATATCATCGCCAATACTTTCTGCTTCAATCGTTTTCCGATCAAGTAAAGCAGAAGCATAAGACTGCCCAATAACAGTCAGTATAAGATGAAGTGGATAAGGTTTATCTAATTTCAATTGTAAAGTCTTATCATCAAGAGCCTGAATATTTGTCTCAATATTATCTTTAGTAAATCCGTAGCTTATCAAAGACTGAGCATAAGCAAATCCTAATTTAACAATTCGCTTCATTGACCATGCAAGATCTTGCGCTGTCGCCTTCCTTCCATCATCAAACTTCAAATCATCACGAAGATGAAAAACGATTCTCCTGCCGTCATCTAAAACATCCCAAGATTGTGCCATAGCAGGACGAATTTTTGTGGGATCACGCTTATCATATTGCACCAATGCACTGCAAATATTTGTCAATAACTCACTTGTGACAACCTCAACTGACTGCGCAGGATCAAAACTGCTAATTGAATCAATATTCCACGCTATCACCAAAGTATCTTTAGATGTGGCACCCAATGCTTCTAATATAGAGCTATTAAAAAAAACAATTATGTATAACAAAATAAAAGTTTTTCTTAACATTCAGTTTTCTCCTCTTTCATTCTATCCCTAGTGCAGTTCATTGTATCTTTTAAAATTACAGTATTTTTGGTTTCTCTGTTTCAGTTTAAACAGTACGGCATAAGTAAGAAAAGGCTTCCTAAAACAAATCTCTCAAGCATAAAACGCCAACGAAAACGTGTAGCATTTTCTCCATCAATAAAACGATATCTCTAAAACTCTTTTTCCACACTTATCCAAGTATCACATTTCTTATAAACCGACATTCTTAATCGTGTTCTGCAAAAATCCTCCCATACAATTTATACTCTAAATTCTTTCAAAGTATTCTGTGTGGGAGGATATTTCTTATCACATTATGTCATGATAATGCTTTTTTGCATTTTACAAGACTTAACGAGCTCATTATTTTTCAATTGCACTATAAAAAATATGGGGAACACTATTCCAAACCCACTTTTTCACAGCAGGTGTCATAGCGACAGTACTATATTTCTGGAAGATAAACGCATAAGGCCCTTTTTGCATGAGTTCTCTTTGCAAAGCAGCGTATATTTGCGCACGTTTTTGTGGATCTTTTTCAAACAACGCATCTTCAACTTTTTGATTCATTTTTGCATCAAAATATCCATGGTACCAACTCGGATAAGCTGTGTTTTTAGCCTCAAAGCTATTATCAGGATTAAAAACAAGACGTGAAGCCATTGTATGAGGATCAGCAGAATCATTGTTCCAGCCTATAAAAGCCGTATCAAAATTACGCGCATAAACTTTTGAAAACAATTGCGTACCTGCCAAACGTTCAATATTAAGCCGCACACTCACTTTTGCAGCACTATCTTGAATAGATTGAGCAACTGCCAAGGCATAAGGAGTGTTTCCTATTAAAAAATTGGCTTCAAAACCGTTTGGATAACCTGCTTCTGTTAAAAGCTTCTTCGCTTTTTGAGGATCAAATTTAAAGGGCTGGCCCTCTTTTTCACCCAAAGCACCAAAATTACCAAGAGGAATAAAGCTCGCACGAGAAACACCAATCCCTTTGAGAAGAGTTTTTCCAAGACCTTGATAATCAATCAAATAACGCATGGCCAAGCGCACTTTTTCACTGGAAAAAATAGGATTGGTTGTATTGAAGCCCCAATACATCATGGATGGTGCCAAAACTTTTTCAACTCTAATATCGGTTGTTGCTTGGAGATCTTTTAAATCCTCAGGCGTCAAATTACGCGCAACATCAATATCATGCTTTTGTAACAATAAACGCTGCGTTCCAGGTTCCGCGACATGGCAAATTAAAATCTTCTTCAACTTAGGCGCCGTCCCCCAATAATGAGAGCTCGCACGCAACAAAAGAGCTTCTCCAGGACGCCAACTGACCAACTGATAAGGACCGACACAGGCAGCGTGACTCGCTAAATACCGGTTTCCCATATCACCATCTTTTTCGTGCTTCATAATTGTCTTACGATCGAGCAAAGCTGTAGCACGGTTGGCAACGATATTATTAAGAATAAGCTCTGCTGGATAAGGCTTATCAAACTTCATGACTATCGTCTTTGCATCTGGTGCTTGAAGAGCCGTATCAACATTTTTCTCTGTGATTCCATATTCATTAAAGATTGCTGCATTGGCCAACTTCAATTTAACAATCCGCTTCATACTCCAAAGAAGATCATGAGCATTAGCAGAACGACCATCATTAAACTTCAAACCATCGTGCAAATGAAAAGTAATCTCTGTACTCTTATCATCACCTGAAACGTCCCAACTCTTTGCCATAGAAGGCACCATTTTAGCGGGATCATCTGTAGCAGTCTCAACCATATTATCACAAACATTAGCAAGAATTTCACTTGCATAAACGTCATTAAGTTGTGCAGGATCAAAACTATTAATCGCATCAATATTCCAAGCCATCACGAGAGTATCGGCAGGTGTCTTTGCGGAAGCTTGTTGCACAAACATCCCCAGTGTCATAAAAACAGAAATCAAAGAGCCGCTGCTTTTCCATATTTTTCTTTTCAATTTCATAGAGTTTTCCTTTTCAAAGTTTATTATACTAAATTAATTATCCTGAAATGACACAACAAATTTATAATAACAAAGACAACAGAGATTGAATAAACACATTTTTACTCTCACAATAAAGTTACTCACTTAAACTTCATTGCTAAGTCTCAATGAAATCATAGTAAAAACACAACATATTTTCCGCATATTTCTTGCCAATATTATATCCGCATCAAAGCAGTTTTTATTCATCTCAATAAGCAACACCTTATTCTTAAATCAATGAGAAAAGTCATCATCCAGAGATTTATAGATTCACTATTCTATTCCTTATACGTTATCTTTAATATGCAAACTCTAAAAATCATTATCCCTCTCACACACTCAGTTTAAATATACACTCAAAATATATACGGCCCTTACCACAGAGCTAAATAATTTGAACAAGAATACAGCAGAAAAAACACCCTCACAAAAAACCTGCTATCCTAAAAAACTCTTCAATCTTTTAAAGATCAAGACTCAAAGGAAATCTTTCTTTTCTCATGATACCAAATGAACCGATAGAGATAAACGTGCGATAAGAAACACCAATGTTTCTAAAGCCTATCCTTTCAAAAATATTATAATCGGCTAGAAGCTACAAAACAAAATACATTGTTTTCATTGTGAAAACGAAACCTATCATCCCCTCCCCTAAAAAATTGATAGACTATAAACTTTTCCAAACTTTCCCATTCACCATTGCTTTGCGACTACCAGAACCTAACACTCAATAGTACACTGTACCCACTCTTGTTTCTAACGGAAAATTCTAGAGATCTAACAAAGCACCATAGTAAAGACAAACCTGTTGATCTTAAGCTTCCCCTCCCAAAAACTGGAGCTCAAACACAGAGAAAATACGTCTTAAAGGAAAAGCTATCAGATAACAAAATATAATACAAGTATTTGGATAATCAGCCCCAATATATAATGTACAAACTACCGTAAATTCCATAAAAGTTTATTTCATGATAATTAAAAAAAATGGAATAACTCTATAAGAAATTCACACTGACCAACCTGAAAACACTTTGCCTTTATGATCTAATGTTGATGACAACAGCACCCACCACAGATCTGTTATCATCAACATGTTGTTTCCCAACGATAACACCTCACTTCGCATATTAAAGAGATTTAAATATCGTAACGTTCTTTCGTTTAAAGACTTTTTTTTATGATAAATCTATCAACACCAACCCCTTACATGGCATAAATAGAAACTGTAGGGAAACAAAATCACTTTCCAAAAGGCGTATAAATGTCTTTTATAAAAAGATCTTCCTGCAAAGATTGCCACAACTCTTAAAGACTGAAAAAATGAGAGTGCCCACTGATACCTTGATATAATCAGAGATAATCAATGCATCATGAATTTTTGTTATACCGCTCTCCTACGGTGAAAGAGGCTTTAAAACCAATGAGAACCTCTTTTTCAACACACGTGCATGAAGAATAAAGCACATAGGAACAAACAATCCCAATAGCATTGAGTGCTTAAAACATGTGTGGCACCCTAAACGTAATAAACAATGAAAAGCCCGAAAAACCATTCCATATCCTTTAAAGAGACCCTTTGAGAAAAGGATTTTTACAAATTTACCGACAAAAACACCCTTCAAGATGATCATTAACAATCCCCACAGATTGCATAAAAGCATAACAAATTGTAGGACCAACAAATGTCCAACCACGTTTTTTCAAATCTTCAGAAAGACGACGAGAAGCAGGTGTTATAGGGGTTGCCAAAAATGTTTGAAAATCTATTTTTCTAGAACGCTCTGATTGTGGTGGTTGAAAAGACCAAAAATAACGAGATAAACTTCCCCACTCTGTGATAATTTCTTGTGCTCTCAATGCATTATTGAGCACTGACCGAATTTTCCCTTGATGACGAACAATATCTTTATTTTGCATCAATATTTGTATCTCTTTTTCATCATAATGGATCATTTTTTCAAAATCAAAATGCTCAAACGCATCTCGAAAAGCAGAGCGCTTTTTTAAAATTGTGAGCCAAGAAAGCCCTGCCTGAAAACCTTCAAGACAAATTTTTTCAAACAAATGGCGATCTTCAAAAACCGGTTTCCCCCATTCATGATCATGATAAGCACAATAAAGTGGATCCGTTCCTGCCCATGCGCAACGAACTTTTCCATCAGCCCCCATAAGAAGTCCTTCATCAATCATCGTCTTTCCCGTATTAAAAGAGCGTTCCTTGGTCATCGTGCTTCGACTTTAATCGTTTAGATTTTGAAGACCTATTAAGAGCATGATCATGTGTTGAAACACAAATTTCACCATCAAAAAAGCGCAAACTGACTTGCCCTATCTCAGGAAACTGCGCCAATCTCTTAATAGGCTTATCCTCTTCTCCCAAAGCCAAAACAAATCCACGCTCTAAAATATTCTGATACGAAGTGCTTTTTAAAAGCCTATACGCAACTTCTACTTGAGCGCGTTGTTTTTCCACATTGCGCACAAAGGCACGGTAAAGACGTGCAGTATATTCCTTTGTATTGCATTGTGCTTTTTCCGTATTTAGCAAACGCAGCGAAAGACGAACACCAACCGCCTGAAAATAAAAACGTTTTTTATCAAAATGAATAGAAAGAGCACGTTGTAACCGACTTGAAATTTCATCAAAACCCCGGCGCGGAAGAGCAAAAAGTTGATCGACAGTTGGAAGTCCTCGGATAACAGCACGCAATTTTTGTTGATGAAAATCGAAATAACGCGCCAACCCCTTACGCAAACGAGCACCAAGAGACGCCACATAAACTTCAAGGTCAAGCTTAACGGGAACAGCCTTTTCTGCAGCCCCTGTGGGTGTTGGAGCACGCCAATCAGCAACATAATCAATCAAAGTCCAATCAGTTTCATGCCCAACAGCAGAAATCACCGGAAGGGAAGAAGCATAAACAGCACGAACAACAGCTTCATCATTAAACCCCCATAAATCTTCTAAACTTCCTCCTCCCCGTGCAACAATAATCAGATCAGGTCTTGGAACGATCCCTTTTAAAGGAAGTGCATTAAAACCCTCCACAGCCGCTGCTACTTCTTGTCCACTTGTTTCTCCTTGCACACGGACAGGCCAAACCAAAATATGCAACGGGAAACGGTCCGATATACGGTGAATAATATCACGAATAACAGCCCCTGTTGGTGATGTCACAACGCCTATAATTTGGGGCATATAAGGCAAGGATTTTTTATGGGATTCGTCGAATAACCCCTCACCAGCAAGTTTTTTCTTACGATTTTCTAGAAGAGTCATCAAAGCACCAATCCCCGTTGGCTCAAGTGCTTCAATAATGATTTGATATTTTGATGATCCAGGATAAGTTGTTAGTTTACCAACAGCAATAACTTCCATTCCTTCTTCAGGAGGGAATTTAAGCTTTTCCATAATGCCGCGCCAAATAACAGCCTCTAACCGCGCCTTATCGTCTTTTAAGGCAAAGTAAGCATGCCCTGAAGCATGAGCGCCACGATAACCTGATATCTCCCCGCGCACCCGCACATAACCAAACTTCTCTTCAACAACGCGCTTCAAAGCCCCTGCTATCTCAGAAACGCTAAATTCTACAACATTTGTTGCACCTGTTTTTTCACCAAACAAACTGACCATTTTTCAATTTTTGACACCCAGTTTCTATAAACCTTTTTGAAACACTGTATTTTTAGCCTTTTGATTTATATTTTCATCTAAAAGTCCATAAGCACCAAATCAAATACCTCTATTCTGAGTCTCAAATCGATACTGAAAACTGTAAATGAATACCAAAGCTCTCGTATAAAAATACATAGAGTTATCGATTCTATATTGTAAAATTGTATCAATGACAGTTGAAATATTCACTCTTCATATCTAGACAAAAATACCTTTCATGAGAAAATATCTCTCTTAAAAAGAAGATCCTAAAATGACATTTTATACACAATAAATCACTATATTACCAAGAAAATCCGATGTTTTGCAAACCCCTTAAACAGTTATATACAAAACGCCGAGAATATCATGATTCCACTTTTGTTGTATTTTACAACATTGAAATCCACTTATTTTTCAATTGCACTATAAAAAATATGGGGAGCACTATTCCAAATCCATTTTTTCACATTAGGCGTCATCGCGACAGAAACATATATCTGATAAATAAAGGCATAGGGTCCTTTCTGCATAACTTCACGCTGCAAATCAGCATACATTTGCGCCCGTTTTTGTGAGTTTTTTTCAAACAATGCCTCTCTCACCTTTTGATTCATAGTTTCATCAAAATAACCATACCACCAACTCGCATAAGCTGTACTTTTTGCTTCAAACCGATTATCAGGATTGTAAATCAGACGTGCAGCCATTGTGTGGGGATCGGAAGACCCATTATTCCATCCCAAAAAATCGTATCAAAAGCGCGTGCCTCAAACTTTGAAAACAATTGCGTCCCCACAAAACGTTCAATCTTAAAATCCACCCCAACCTTTGCTGCATTATCTTGGAGTGACTGAGCAATAGGCAAAGCAAAAGGATAAGGAGAAGTCCCTGCATAAATCTTAGCTTCAAAACCTCTGGATAACCTGCCTCCGTTAAAAGCTGTTTTGCTTTTTTAAAATCAAGTTTAAAGGGTTGTCCTTCTTTTTCATTTAAAGCGCCAAGATTACCAAGAGGAATAAAACTTGCACGGGAAATATCAACATCTTTAAGAAGAGTCTTACCGAGTTCATCATAATCAATAAAATAGCGCATAGCCAAACGCACTTTATTCATTAGAAAAATAGGGCTTGTCGCATTAAAACCCCATATAATCACGGAGGGCGCTAACACTTTTTCAACTTTAATATCCGTTGTTGCTTGCAGATCTGCTAAATCCTCTGGCAACAAATTACGTGCAACATCGATATCATGTTTTGCAACAATAAACGCTGCATTCCTAGTTCTACAACATGGCGAATTAAAATCTTCTTTAATTTAGGCGCCTCCCTCCAATAATGAGCGCTTGCCTGCAACAAAAGAGCCTCTCTAGGACGCCAACTCCTGATTTTATAAGGACCAACACAAGCAGAATGGCTTGCCAAATACTGGTTTCCCATATCACCTCTTATTCGTGTTTCATGAGCGTCTCACGGTCGAGCAAAACAACAGTACGATCGTAAATAAATGGCTAAGAAACAGTTCTGCAGGATAAGACTTATCAAAGTTCATCACCACCGTTTTTTCATCTAATGCTTGAAAAACCTCATCAACATTTTGTTCTGTGATCCCATATTCATTAAATGTCACCGCATTAGATATCTTCAGTTTAACAACTCGCCTCATACTCCAAACAAGATCATTGGCATCAGCAAAACGACCATCATTGAACTTCAAACCATCGCACAAATGAAAAATAATCACCGTGCACTGGTCGTCACTCAAAATATCCCAACTTTTTGCCAAAGACGGAACCATTTTCGTGGCATCATCTTTAGCTGATTCAACTAAATTATCACAAACATTAACAACGATTTCGGTTCCATAACGATCATTGAGTTGTGCAGGATCAAATGTACTGATTGCATCAAGATTCCAAGCCATCACAAGAGTCTCAGCAGGTGTTTTCGCTGCAGCTTGCTGCAAAAAATTCCCCCAGCAATAAAAGCAGAAATAAAAGGACTGCTGCCTTTTAATATTTTTCTTTTCAAATTCATAAACTTTATCCTTTTAAAGATTATTTGATAAATTCCTCATGCAACAACACGTGCAAAATCATAAAATCAGATCGAGAAAACACACTTCATTAGAAGCAAATAAGAGAGCACTAAACCCCTCAGAACCAGCACCTCTCACCTACCGCCCATGACCTCCTAAAGGCGTATAAGCAAAACGACAATATGCAAAAACAACAGTCTCATATATTGATAAAGGGCAGACCTCGTTGATCATGCACAGCATCTATAATGGAGAATACATAAGGCAAAGACTTCTTCTTCGCCTCACCAAACAAATCATATTTTTCAAATTGTCTTCTTGGAGCTTTCTAACAAGTGCCATCACAACGCCATTCCAACTGATAAAAAACCTCAATAACAATTTGATATTTTGATAAGCTCAAATAAGTTGTAAACTTACCGAAGATGACCACTATCTCTTCCCTTAAAAGGGAAAGTAAATATTTTCATGAAAAACCATACCAAAAACATCCCCCATGCATAACTTGCCTTCTCTTTAAGATAAAAGCCGTAAAACCTACAGCACAAGCAGAGTGTCATCTGATATTTTCCCACATACCCGCGCATAATTTTCCTAATGCATCCTAAGGCCCCCGCTCTCTCAGAAGTCCCGAAATCTCTCTCATCCGTTGCCTCTCTTTTGCAACGAACAATTTACCATTTCGTCCATTCAAGTAGACTGAAATATCCAACCTTAATATTTAAACTATGTTTTTACAAAGATGAATAATACATTGATTTATAATGGTTTTTATCGTTTCTCACCTTGAATCATAGCCCCGAATATTGTAAGATTCTCTCATCTCAAATCACTTCATATTGAATCAATTTTATTCATTTAGCTTTATGCCATAAGCGGGGTTGGCAGATGGGTAAAAATTACAGAGGAAAGGAGGAAAAATGCCTCTTATGAATCGCCTTAAGTGCCAAGGGCTGTCGCAACATTGGGTGCTGGTAAAGTGAATGATGGTGCCGGCTTGTACCTTCATAAGCGTCAAGATGGTGGAGCTCAATGGCTTTATCGCTATACTATTCACGGGCGCTGTCGTGAAATGGGCTTGGGTGCCTTGAGAGATGTTTCTTTAAAACAAGCCCGTGAAACTGCAACACGGTGGCGTTCTGTTTTACGTGAAGGTCGTGATCCCATTAAAGAACGCAATAAACAAAAGCGTGAGACAATGCGTAATCTTCATTATCTTAAAGACAGTGCTTTAGAGACTTTTGAAAGCCGTAAAGCTAAATTAAAAGGTGATGGAAAGGATGAACAGTCCTCTCCCCAATCAAATATCTTGAAATCTCACTCTATACACAACATATTCATAACTTGTCAAAAGACTTTGACATACTGAAAAACTTTTTACCGTCTGCAAAACATCAAAATTAGTTGTTTCCTTGCAAACTCCCAAAAACAAAAGAAGGTCAAGCAGTTTAAAGAAAAACTATGAAGATGTCCCGAAAAATGCCAACAAAGCACAAACGCATTGCAGACACAAGTGCAGATACTACACCAGTATTACAGTGCAGATATTATATCAGCATCAAAAAATGGTAAACGCAAAAGAAAAATAAGAAAAACAATAATAAAAACCTTGTTTCTTCTTTATAAAGAAGAAGACTATTGTATTATGCAATTCAAACGCAATATATTCAAGAATATATCAAAATGAACAAAAGGAAAAACATGTCCAATTCTTTTCGCGCATTTCTTGGAGATACGTTAGGACGTGTTGCTATAAAATTGTTTATTCTCTCACTTCTTATGGGCATTGTGATGAATTTTCTGGGATGGACCCCTCGAAGTTTTATACGAACAGTCATAGAATTTTTAAAATCTCTGTGGGAAACAGGGTTTATAACGCTTACAAACCTCTTTTATATGACCATGATGGGTGCTATCATTGTCATCCCTATTTTTCTTTTTTTACGCCTTTTGCACAAAAAATAAATGCCTCAAGCACTTTGCTAGTCTTTTCGAAAAATCAGACGGCATAAAAATCCTGTACTAATAGCGACAATTACCGCAATGAGGCCGTATAAAAAACTGTGCTGATGTGCTGCATGGAAAATTGTATACGCAATATGTGCTTTAACAATTTCAAGATTTGTAGTTGCACTATCAATAAACTGTCCATCACGAAAAAGATAAGCACGGACTTTATAATGTCCAACAGGTGTATTTGCCGGCAGTTGGAAATGCGCTGTAAAAAGTATGCCCGAACCAAAACGAACACCTCCAACTTCCTCATTATAAAGTTTCTTTGCTTTTTGCGATTTTATCAGTTCATCACGGAAAGTTCGTATTTTTGCCTGATCTTGTTCATCTGTCTGCAGCGACAAATAAGAGAGTCCTAACCCTAAACGCTTATAATCTTCAACACTTGCAATATCCTCCAGCTCACGCGTTGTGACCATAGAATAAAAAAGAGGAACATTCTTAAAAACAAGGGAATCTGTATTAATCCAAACCCCAGCATTCCGTTTCTTTTCCCGCATTACCATGGGGCGGGATTGTCCTTCCAAGCACACAATAACATCATAACGGTTTTGTCGAGAATAGAGTGGATCAATATTTTCCAAAACACCAGCAATATAAAGATCACGACCATCGAAATGTGCATCAACTGTAATTGTATTCGTTGTTACAATAATCTGGATAGTTTCATGATTCACTTGATCAATGAATGACATCTTCGTGCCAACATGGGCCCACGAAAAAAAAGAAACAATACAAAAGCAGCTTGTGATGATACATAAGGAAAATAATCTGCCCATTTTTATCTCGTAAGAATATCCAAAGAGAAAAGATTATCAGGGCGTACAAATAATTGGAAAGCAAGACGCATACATACAGCCAACACCAAGAATGCAAGCGCCATACGCAACTGTTCAGCCTTTAACTTTCGTCCAGCCCGTGTTCCATATTGCGCACCAATACTTCCCCCAATCATCAGCAAAAAAGCCAAAACAATATCGACAGATTGATGCGTTACGCTTTGCAAAACTGTCGTAAAAGAAGAAACAAATGTAATCTGAAAAAGGGAAGTTCCAATCACCACACTCGTTGGAACACGCAGAAGATAAATCAATGCTGGTATCATAAAAAATCCCCCACCAATTCCCATAATAGAAGACAACAATCCAACAATGAGACCAATTCCTAAAACGGGAATGATGCTCACATAGATCATGGATGTTCGAAAACGCATTTTTAAGGGCAATCGATGAATCCAATTATGCCGACCAGCAAAACGAATATTGACTTTTTGCGCCTTACGTTTACGCACCATATCGCGCCAACTTTCAATAATCATCAAACTTCCCACACTCCCAAGAAGAACCACATAAAGAAACGAAATCATTAAATCCAATTGCCCCAGTTTTTTCAAAACAGAAAAAATCTGAATCCCGATTAAAGAGCCTATTCCTCCTCCAATCGCTAACAAAATACCAAGTTTGATATCCAGAGTACGTCTTCTAAAGTGTGTAATTGCCCCTGTCACAGATGAGGCAATCATCTGGTTTGCTCCTGTGCCAACCGCAATAGCAGGAGGAATATTATAAAAAATCAATAAAGGTGTAATGAGAAAACCACCACCAATCCCAAAAAGGCCTGAAAAAAAACCAGCAACAACCCCCATGCCAATCAAAATCAGCATGTTGAGTGACATTTCAGCAATTGGTAAATAAATACTCACTTAACAGAACTTTCAAAATAATTTGAGTTTTTTAGACAATTTGAAATTTCTTCTCCAATAATCCTTGCTGTGTGTTTTAAAAGACAATTTTAAATGTCATATCTATCTTCAATACCATATTTGTCTTTGTAAAATGACGAATGCGCAGCACACTTCACATTCATTCCGCCACACTCAGAAGTTAAAGAAACGAACTCCTCTCAAAAAGCCGTAAAAGCATAACGCTATAGCTGCCATAAATGCAATGATTAAAAAACAAGTAAAGAATTTCTTAACAAAATAACGTAATAAAGTCCCCTTCCTCTGGGGCTTTGCGTTTAAGAACTTGGCATTTAAGGAAGAAGAACGGTCACATGCTGGAATATCAGAATGCCTTTTTTCTATAACAGAATTTTCCACATTCGTAACACTAGACTCTAAAGACTTCAAAACTTCTTCTGAAGAAAGCTTTATAGCATCTGTTGGTAAAGAGCTTTCATCCTTTTTTTGTGACATATTTTTAACATTGTGCAGAAGAGTATTCACACTGTTTTGTTTCGAAAAATTTTTCTCCTTTTGAAGCGAGAAGTGTTTCTGTTCTTCCTCACCCGTCATGTGAGCAAGCCTCTGCACCACAGAATCAAGCGATTTTGAACGCGCAACATTCTGTGTTACTTTTGCTTTCTCCAGACCTTTTTTTTCGCTTTGCAATTTTTGAATAAGCGCTTTAATCTGCTCTAAATGTTCAAAAAGTTTTTTTTCTTTTTGGCGACGTTGATAATGCTCCGCCAAAATTGCCCGACTAATATCATCCAAATAAGCTTTTAAATTCTCTTGTACAAAACGCTGCGACGTCAAATGAGAAGACGGTTTCTTCATCTGCATGTGTGTGTAAACAGAGCGTAATTTTTTAGCAATATCCGACATTGTCACTTCAGCAGAAGTATTTATACTTTCCTTTTTTTCAACAACCAAAAAAGGAGATTTATCATGCCTCATCTGCTTTGTAGGATGACTCTTCATACTCACAAACGGTTACCCCTCATGATATTCACCAAAACTATGCTGCATTTTTTGTCAAGAATCGCATCAATTAAGCAAAAATTATGCTCTCTTTTAGTAAATAGAGCTTTAAGAATTACCCAAACTTTGTACAAAAAATGTTTTAAAGAGTGATATTTGTTTAGTATCAAAATTTAAATTGAAAAATCATCTTCCCATTTTTCTCATCTGTCATAACAAAGCGAAAAACTTGACCATTACAAAGATATTTTTCATTAAAAAACCATTAACTTCATCATGACACAGCTATAGACCTATTATAAACAGCATATGTGGAACAAAAAAAGAATATATTCATTGTGCTTTGTTGGGAGACTTTACCATTCTCTACCCCTTTTCTTTTAAGTTCTTTTAAAACTGTTTTACAAACGATAACAAAAACATTCATTTGCAATGAATAGTCATTCTTTTTTACTTTTTCTTCAAATGAAGGTAGCAATGATGCAAAGCGAATACAAAACAAAAGAGAGATAAACAACAATGATAAAAAAATACCAGCAAATTTAAGAAAGTTCGTATAATGAAAAAACCAATGAGATGAGTGAGATTCCGTTCTAAACAATTTGGTTTCTTATACTTATTGCTATAAACTTGCGGTCGTATAACCTAAAGAGGATCATTATGAAAATAATTGTCGCTGTCAAACGTGTTGTTGATTATAATATCAAGATACGCGTCAAACCCGATAGCACAGGCGTTGATCTATCCCATGTAAAGATGTCTATGAATCCTTTTGACGAAATTGCCATAGAAGAAGCAATCCGCCAGAAAGAATCCGGAAAAATTTTAGAGATCGTTCTTGTTTCCATTGGGCCAGAATCTGCACAAGAAACTCTACGAACAGGGCTTGCAATGGGTGCAGATCGTGCCATCCTTGTAACCACAGAGCAAACGCTTGAACCCTTAACAGTAGCTAAAATTCTCAAAGTCATTGTTCATGAAGAAAAACCGGATATGGTCTTTTTAGGAAAACAAGCCATTGATGATGAGTGCAACCAAACCGGACAAATGCTCGCAGGCCTTCTTGGTTGGGGGCAAGCAACTTTTACCTCCCACCTGCACATAGAAAATGGACACGCAACTGTTACCCGCGAAAGTGATGATGGTACACAAACCCTTTCTCTACCACTCCCCATCGTTATGACGGCTGATCTGCGGTTAAATGAACCGCGCTATACTTCTTTGCCCAATATTATGAAAGCAAGAAAGAAAACCATTGAACAAAAAGCTCTTGCTGATCTTGGTGTGGAAACAAAACCGCGTTTAACCGTTCTTAGTGTTGAAGAGCCCAAACCGCGTCCATCCGGTGTGAGAGTAGAAAATGTCACAGAACTTATCAATGCACTAAAACAAATAAATCGCATTTAGTTTGATAGCCCATGAATCGTAAAAAAATATAGACCATAAAGAAATAATGCATAAAAGGATAAAAACGGATGGCAATTCTTTTATTAGCCGAACACAATACTGAAGAAACTGCAAAAGCGCTCACCGCAGCCCGTGAAATCAATGATAATATTGATATTTTAGTTTGTGGAACAAAAGTTCAAGAACTTGCCGAAAAATGTGCCAAACTCACCGGTGTGCGACAAATCCTTGTTGCTGAGGCTGACTACTTAGAACATCAACTCGCTGAGCCGACAGCAAACACAATTATCCAATTAGCAAATGATTATGATGTGATCATGGCTGCCTCTACCAACACTGGTAAAAATATAATGCCACGTGTCGCTGCTCTTCTTGATCTGATGCAAGTTTCAGACATTATCGCCGTCCTTGCACCCGATACCTTTAAGCGACCAATTTATGCAGGAAATGCCCTTGAAACTGTACGCACCAATGATTATCAAAAAGTTATAACAGTTCGTACTGCTTCTTTTATATCAACGCCCTTCCAAAATACCACGGCTCCCATTAAAACAATAACACCAGCACCCAACCCAAATCTTTCTTCTTTTATAAAAGCAGACGCCCATAAAAGCGATCGTCCTGACCTGACCTCTGCACGTGTTATCATATCAGGTGGACGTGGTCTTGGTTCACAAGAACAGTTTATGGCATTGCTTCTTCCTCTTGCAAACAAACTAGAAGCAGCTTTAGGTGCCAGCCGTGCCGCCGTTGACGCCGGCTATGCCCCAAATGATTGGCAAATAGGTCAAACAGGCAAAATCGTTGCCCCTGAACTCTATATTGCTGTCGGCATTTCCGGTGCAATTCAGCATTTAGCCGGTATCATGGATGCACAAATTATTGTCGCCATTAATAAAGATGAAGACGCCCCCATTATGCAAATTGCTGATTATGCTCTTGTCGGTGATCTTCATCAAATTATTCCAGAGCTGGAGAAAGCTTTATAAGCCATGAATGCACCTTTGCATCACCAACGTGAAACAATGGAATTTGACATAGTCATTGTCGGAGCAGGACCGGCAGGACTTTCTGCTGCAATTCGTCTTAAACAGATTAACCCTAAACTTTCTATCACAATCGTTGAAAAAAGTGCTGAAATTGGTGCCCATATTCTCTCTGGTGCGATTGTTGATCCCATCGGCATTGATGCTCTCTTGCCAGAATGGAAAAATGAACAAGATCATCCCTTCACAACACCTGTCACTAGAAATCAGTTTTTTTTTCTAAAGCCAAAACGCGCCACCTTATTCCCGCATATTTTTCACCCAAAAACCTTATCAAATGATGGATGCTACATTGTTTCACTTGGAAGTGTTTGCCGTTGGTTGAGCAAAAAAGCCGAAGAACTCGGCGTTGAAATTTATTCTGGCTTTGCTATATCGGAAACTATCGAGAACAATAACGGAGCCATTATTGGCGTTCTCACAGGTGATATGGGACTAAACAAAGATGGAACTCTGGGGAAAAATTATATGCCTGGTATGGCGTTATTGGCAAAATACACGCTCATTGCGGAAGGCGCGCGTGGATCCATTGCAAAACAGCTCATACAAAGGTTTGATCTGAGCAAAAATCGTGAACCACAAAAATTTGGACTTGGCTTCAAAGAGCTCTGGGAAATTGATCCTCAAAAACATAAACAGGGATTAGTACAACATTTCACCGGTTGGCCCTTAGACAATGATACCGGCGGTGGAGGTTTTCTTTATCATCAGGAAAACAATTTAATTTCTGTCGGTTTTGTTGTGCATTTAGATTATAAAAATCCTTATCTCTCTCCCTTTGAAGAATTTCAACGTTTTAAAACACATCCCAAACTCCATGAAATCTTCCAAGGAGCAAAGCGTCTTTCCTATGGTGCGCGTGCTCTCAACGAAGGCGGTTGGCAATCTGTGCCAAAACTCACCTTTCCCGGCGGTGCACTCATCGGCTGTTCTGCCGGTTTTGTGAATGTTCCACGGATTAAAGGATCACACAATGCCATTTTATCTGGTATATTAGCAGCCGATAAAATCGCTGCGGCTCTTGCAGAGGGTCGTGCCCATGATGAAGTCAACGAAATAGAAAAACAGTGGAGAAAAGGGCCTATTGGCAAAGATCTTTATAAAGTACGCAATGCCAAACCACTCTGGGCAAAATATGGAACAAAATACGGTGTAACGCTTGCCGGCTTTGATCTATGGTGGCAACAGCTTTTCGGATTTTCATTATTTAAAACACTCCCCCATGGAAAAGCAGATTATGAATGTCTTGCACCAGCAGAAAATTTTGAACCCATTTCTTACCCAAAACCAGATGGTGTTATAACCTTTGATCGTCTCTCCAGTGTCGCACTTTCCAATACGCACCATGAAGAAAATCAACCATGCCATTTAAAAATAACCTCATTGGAAAAACAAAAAGACTCTGAATATGCTATTTATGGAGGACCTTCTGCACGCTATTGTCCTGCCGCTGTCTATGAGTGGCTAGAAAATAATAATCACGAAACTTATGTTATCAATGCTTCAAACTGCATACATTGTAAAACCTGCGACATTAAAGATCCTAACCAAAATATCAATTGGACCTGCCCGCAAGGAAGTGACGGACCACTTTATCTTAACATGTAATCATTATTCCACTAAAAACACCACAGTATCCCACCTTCTCTTATGTACCGTGAAAAAAATCCAACCATGCCATAAAGCTTAAAATACGCAATACCAAACCACTCTGAGCAAAATATGGAGTGAGATTTTCCGGCTTTGATCTACGGTAGCCATAGCTTTTCAGATCTTCCTTATTTAAAACACTCCCCCATGGAAAAGCAGATTATGAATATCTTGCGCCAGCAGAAAATTTTGAACCCATTTCTTACTCAAAACCAGATGGTATTGTAACCTTTGATCATCTCTCCAGTGTCGCACTTTCCAATACGCACCATGAAGAAAATCAACCATGCCATTTAAAAATAACCTCATTGGACAAACAAAAAAGCTCTGAATATGCTATTTATGGAGAACCTTCTGCACGCTATTGTCCTGTAGCTGTCTATGAATGGCTAGAAAATAACAATTACGAAATTTATGTTATCAATGCTTCAAACTGCATACATTGTAAAACCTGCGATATTAAAGATCTCAATCCAAATATCAATGGTGCCTACCCGCAAAATAATAAAGGACCAATTTATCTTGATATACCGCCTTATTGTATTCCATTAAAATTGAAACCAATATAATCAATGATAAAGTACCTCATTGAGATCAAAATCCTATCTTACATCATCAATCTGCAGAGCTCTTTTCATAACGAAAACGCACCCACTTATAAAGTGTACAAGCCGGCACCATCATTATATTTACTAGCACCCAATGTTGCGACAGCTCTTGCATTAAGACGATTCATAAGAGGCATTTTTCCTCCTTTCCTCTGTCATTTTTACCTCATACCCATCCCGCTAATAGTGTAAAGCTGAGTGAATAAAATTGATTCAATATAGAGAAGTTTGAAATGAGAGAATTTTACAATATTCAGGATTATGTTTCAAACGCGATAACAACAAATCAATCATTATAAATCAATATATTGTACACATTACAAAACACAAAATAACATTCCATCGCTCATCCACGCACACCTTTAAAGAAATATCTCCTATGACTCATAAACGTCCATTTTACAATGCAACCGTAAAAGCCATACTGTAAACCTCACCGCACACACTCTATTTCCCTCTGTAAGATTCAAGCAAGCGTTATCATTTTCTTTACCAACCCAAAATATCACAGCAGTTGTTGCAATGAAACCATCGGTTAAAAGGCATAGTGCCTTCCTCAAACGAATTTATACGCATCACCCCTCACTTGTGAGAATGGCTTTAAAATTGCACGAGAAGTAGGATAGATATCAAGGATAGCGTATAATATATTTAAAGCCTCATTCAATATACAAAATGATAAATTATCCTTACAAAATCAGTTTTGTGACTTATTTTTGAGATGACGCATTCACTTTTTGCAAAGTCATATCAAGAGCCATGATTAAAGCCTTTTGTCCTCCTTGATGAGAAAAACAATATGATAAAAGTTCATTTGTCCCCCCCTTTGTTGAAAACTCTTTCTCAAGCCGTGCAAAATCAAGCGTTTCGGAACAATTTACTGCTGCAATTTTGCGCATTTCATCCGTAAGATTTCCAAACATCATGGCAAGAAAATCTGCCGATTGCTGTTTTTTTAGCCCCTGTGTTACAAACCATTGATGCGCTGTTTCTATAAAATTAAAATAAACCCCCATAAGCGAACCAGCTGTCATGAAAAGATTAAACTGATCTTCCGCCTCCAACACCAATGTTCCCCCCAAAGCATCAAATACACTGCGTAAAAATGGATGATCTGGATAAATGGGGGTCAAATTTTTACCCTCTGCCACAAAGGGAAGTGGAACAGCGCGATAAACCTTATGGTTGATCCACTCTTCAACTTCTGCTGCTTTTGCCATTGCCAACACAGAAACAACAAGCTGTTCTGAACGAAAATGAAGAGGACGCAAAACCTCTTCTGCCGTTTGATTTGGTAAGCAAAGAAAAACACAATCACTATGATCAAGCAATTTTTGATTGTTCTCAGCAACGATAACCTTATCATATTTCTGCGAAAGACGTTCTGCAATTTGCGCATTACGTGGTGAAATAATCATTGATGGAACATCAAAAGCATTCTTTATTAACCCCTCAACCATTGAAGCACTAATTGTACCTGTTCCCAAAAAACCAATTTTCATTTTTACTCCTTGCTCTCATCACTTAAAAAATCCAATCCGCATTTCACGCCTTTTAACTCACACACTCCTTAAAACAGAAACACACAACCTCGCAAGAATCATCAATCCCAAAGAAACGTTTATCAAAAAAACCGCAAAAGCAGAAAACCACTCAACAACAGTAACCAATAATGCAAACAGTAACCAATAATGCAAATAAAAAAATCTGGCTTATTTACGAGCACAATACGCATTGCCATTAATGCCACCAATAATCAACGCTCCCAAAACAATCAATAAGCCCGTTGCAAATTTTTCATAATCGTCCATATTTTGCATCTCATAGCGTTTAAAATAGCACACAGTTTTCATCCCCCTATGCTCATCATAACGAGATATTTTTTAGCATAGCAAAAACCCTATAGAAATTTTCATTTATGTGATGTAAAAAAAGCGGGAATATGCTGCGGTAAACGCCAGGGTAAAATCGCTATCAAATCAAAGCGTACACATAAAAGAGAATAATCTCTTTGCCGTGCCAACCAAATATCAGCCGCCGCCTCAATGCGCTTCTCATTTGCCCAAGAAACAGCAGCCATTGCTTCCTCCAATGTTGAACGTGCTTTTACCTCAACGATTAAAACAAGATTTCCACGCCGCGCAATAAGATCAATTTCACCACACTTTGTTTTAAAACGAGTTTCAGCAATGTGAAATCCCTTGAACCGCAACCACCAAGCAGCCCATTTTTCTGCACGAATACCTAAATAAAAAGCCTTTTGTCTCCGCGCTTTTTGCATCAATCCTCCTCTTAAAACTTTACAACATATCCTTCAAACAATTCAACCGCTGAAAAAGCACTTGCTTTTTTAAACCTGTTTTCTTTGCCAATAAAATCGCCGCCTTAGAAGCAGAATGCGTACGTGCCAATTCTAATAACATTTTATCAATTTCTTGATCGCTCACCACAGACAAAGAAGAAACAGTCTCCCCAACAAGGATAACAATTTCTCCACGAATACGTGCCTGTTTCCTATAATTTTCAAACAAACTCCCTAAATTGGAAACATCCACTGTTTCAAACTTTTTTGTTAATTCACGACAAATGGCTGCAGGACGATCAGCCGAAAAAAGTGAGACCATATCGTGTAAAGTTTCAACAAGACGATGGGGCGATTCATAAAAAACCAACGTCGCAGGGATCGTTTTTAATTGTTCCAATCTCTTTTGACGTTGCGCTTTGCGTGCATTTAAAAAACCCGCAAAAAAAAAGCTATCGGTAGGCAAGCCCGTTGCAACAAGAGCAGCTAAAAGAGCCGAGGCACCCGGAATCGGAATAATTTTGTAAGCTGCTTTGCGTGCTTCTTCTACCAAACGAAATCCAGGATCAGAAATAAGCGGTGTCCCAGCATCTGAGACAAGTGCCACACTTTTATTTTCTGCCAAAGCTGCTAATAATTTGGGACCCGCCTTTTGTGCATTATATTCATGATAAAGAAAAGGTTTTTTCTCAATACCATAGCGTTCCAACAAAACACGCGTCACACGTGTATCCTCACATGCCAAAATATCCACACCTGCAAGCACCTGCAAAGCACGAAGAGTGATATCTGCAAGGTTTCCAATAGGCGTTGCCACGAGATAAAGCCCTGGTTCTACAACAGGTGCAGAGTAAGCATGAGCTCCTATAAAATATGCTTTTTCATACATGCCTTTCTCTCATTAACAAAACCACCCCTCTCCATAAAATTGCATCCAACAGCCTCGATCCATAAACCTTACTGCCAATTTTTCCACCACCCGCAAAATCAACCACTCAAATAACCGCTCATACCACAAAAAGATGGCTTCTCCCAAACCCACGCTTTATTTTTGTATTAAAATCTTTATCTTAAACCACATTTTTGATCATCATTGGTGCTTCTAGAAAATAAATCTCTAAGCCTCAATCAATGCCACCACCATCTTCATCATGAAAAGCCCCTCAAAAAGGAAATATGAGCTCTTCCGTAAAGCCTTCATTTCAAGAGCTAAAATCACAATTTTCCCCTTACACATTCTTATGCTTTAGCCCTTTAAAATTTAAATCTTTCAGACACTCTGTTTCTAAGTTTTTTCCAACCAACCCTGTCGTCAAAATTTTCCCCCAAAGCAAATATTAAAGAATATCCTTTAGCATCATCTACAAAAGCTAGTATAATTGTTGAAAATTGATGAGCAGTCTTTTAAAGTATTTCCCACACTCTTGTCCGTGAAAAAAAGTGAATAACCTGCAACCCCATTTTGAAACACATTATCTTGTGCCTTTATTAAGAAATGTTCATTATAGGAATATATTGACACTTTCTTTTATTGGCTGTTGTAAAACTCTCTTTAATGTTGCCAAAACTGTTCTCATTTTTGCAATATTTTCTCTTCGTATCATATGAAGGCCAATATCGATTTTTCCCCTTTACTGGTCTGTCTTTAAAGTTTCTGGAAAGAGCTCTTGAAACCTCCAATGCACAACCAATTGTTTGTGAAATCTTTAGAAGCTCTCATAAAACAAAGGAAATTCACATCCCGCAGCTCCCATAAAAACCATCCTTTAATTTATTGAAACATTTTTTAAAGAAGTGCTTCTTTTATTTGATCAACAATCGTACGATAAATCTTAGCATGCGCCCCATCAGGCTTGGCAACAAAAATAGGCACCCCCTCATCTGAAGAAGACCGTAAAACTGCATCAAGCGGTACTTCTGCTAAGAAGGGGAGATTCCGGCGTTCTGCTTCTGCGCGCGCACCACCATAACCAAAAATATCGTAGCGTTTTTGCGTATCAGGAGCAGTAAAATAACTCATATTCTCAATGAGCCCTAAAACGGGAACATGAACTTTTATGAACATTTCCATTGCTTTACACGCATCAACCAAAGCAAGATCCTGTGGAGTAGAAACAATCAATGCACCTGTCAACTGCACTTGTTGAGAAAGTGTCAATTGTGCATCACCTGTACCCGGCGGCATATCAACCACCAAAACATCGAGAGGTCCCCATACAACATCCCTTAACAATTGTGTTACCGCCGCCATGACCATAGGTCCACGCCATACGACCGGCTTTTCCTCTTCAACCAAAAACCCCATCGACATCATTTTAAGCCCGAATTTTTCGAGAGGTTGAAGCTTTTTTCCACCCATGAGCTGTGGCTTTTTGTTTACAAGCCCGCTCAAACGTGGCAAAGATGGACCATAAATATCTGCATCCATCAAACCCGTTTTGAACCCGGAATCTTGGAGAGCTAAAGCGACATTTATTGCCATTGTAGACTTACCAACGCCTCCTTTTCCAGAAGCAACGGCAAGAACATGCCGCACACCTTCTATTGGCATTTTAACAGGCAACCTATTGCCTCGAGCTCTTTGTGCAGAAAAAATCGTATTTCTACGCACTTGAGAAGAAAGCATCGTTTTTTTTTCTGCCGTCAGTGTCACAACAACAGACTCAACGCCATCCAAAGCACACACCACTTCTTCAGCAACATGACGCAAAGTTTCCCATTCTTGCACACGTCCATCCGGAACAGTAATGGAAAAGAACACTTTTCCATGAGCAATCAATATTTCTGAAAGAAGCCCCAATGATACAATATCACTTTCAAGACCCGGTCCTTTGATTTTATGTAACGCGTTGCGGATAGCCTCGCTTGTAATAGGACTCACTCTCTTTCCTCTCTATAAAAATTCCAGAAAACATAATAATAAGGGCAAAAAATACAGCAACTTAACCCTCTCAAACTTCCCACTTTATGAAAAGTGTAACATGCACATATCTTATACCATAGTTCTTTTAAAACACTAAACAAGCCTCAAATAAAAATGCTACCCTAAAACTAAGTATAAAACTCTCTTAATACCATTTGCCATATAACTCTTGAGCGCCTTTATGAAGGATTAAAGATACTTATAGAGACTTTTAAAGCAAAACGAAGCAAACTTCCTATTAAGAGAGAAAATGAAAGATTTAAGTACAATTTATCATCATGAGACAAGAACAAGCTACGATTCTTACCTTACATCTTTAATCGCTTGAATACCTACTTGTTCTTACAAAAGGAATGACTGTAAACTAAACTCATTGCCGCCAACTATTATTTTTCTTTAAGTTTTAAAATGTTATGTACAAAATACATAGATGAAGTGTAGTATTTCTTATCTTCTTTAAAAGGGGAGAAAAAATAATCTAAGATTGACTTTTTTTATATTTTTCCTTATGAGCTAAAGGTCGTGTGATAAGATAAGACTGTTCATCGAGCACATCATTGCTTATAGAATTAAGAAGGGCCGCACTCCGCGGTATTTAAATAAATGAAACGCACTTACCAACCCTCTAAACTTGTTCGTAAACGCCGCCATGGGTTTCGTGCACGTATGGCAACAGCGAGTGGACGTAAAGTTATCGCTGCAAGACGTGCTCGTGGACGTAAGCGGTTATCCGCTTAAGTGAGCGTTTAACTTAACTATTGAAATTTTCACAACAATGGAACGTTATTCGTTTTTTGTTGTGGAGCTTTTGTTATGAACCTCTGATGTCTGCCTTTGCGGGCATGTAGTGAAATTGCGAAGCGCTTTTTATGAAGAAAAAACATCCCTGCCGCATTCGCAAGAGAGCGGATTTTTTGGCTGCACGCACAGGAGAGAGACGACGCGGTCCATTGTTTTTGCTCGAAGTTAAATCCCATGAACAAACAGCAAAAATGAAATCTCCTCTTGTTGCACGTGTAGGATTTACTGTGACACGTAAAAATGGCAATGCTGTCAAACGCAATCGTATAAAAAGACGCCTTCGCGAAGCAGTGAGAGTTGGTGTAACAAACAACATGGAAGCAGGAACAGATTATGTTATTATAGCACATCGGGATGTGCTCCATGCTCCTTTTACATCTTTGATCAGTGAGCTAAATCGACGAATAAAACCAAAAACAAAATATCAGAAACGGCAACAGGGGTGTACGAATGGAATATAACCGCAGTTTCTTTATCGCCATTGGATTATCTTTTGCAGTGCTTATAGCCTGGCAATTTTTCCACGTTGCTCCTAAACAAGCTGCGTTACAACAAGAACAGGTCATCGCACAACAATCATCACAACAACAACCGGTTCCTTCTATTGCGAATTTTTCTGATGTTACACCAACGCATAAATCAATCCCCATAACTGATAACAAAATGACTCCTGAAATCCGCAATACTGTGTTGGCTCAAACAAACCGTATTGCTCTCAAAACCAATGAGCTTGAAGGTTCTATTAACCTTGTTGGCGCACAGTTTGATGATCTTCTTCTCAAAAAATACCGCCTAACAGTCGATAAGGGATCACCGGAAATTGCTTTGTTAAATCCCAAAGGTTTCACAGCAACCTACCTTGCTGAATTTGGTTTTACAAGTTCGTCTTTGCCCAAAAAATCTTTACCACAATCTGATACACAATGGCAAATAGAGGGAGATAATACAACACTAACGCCTTCAACACCGGTCACTTTAGTTTACAATAATGGACAAGGACAAATCTTCCGCCGTACCCTTTCTGTTGATGATCACTACATGTTTACCATTGAAGATTCTATCAGCAATGAAGGGGATAAACCGATCTATCTTTCGCCCTATGCACGTGTTGCACGTGCTTCTCCACCAGAACATACAAATGCAACCTATTTGCTTCATGAGGGTATGATAGCCATTGCCGGTGATGCACTCAAAACTGAAAAATATACCACTCTAGCAGAACTTGACCCAAATCCTGATAATGGGCAAAAAAGTATGATCTTTTCCAAAGTAACAGGAGGTTGGGTTGGTATAACTGACAAATATTGGGCTGTTGCTGTTATTCCTCCACAAGATAAAGAATATACAAGCCGCTTTATTTATTTTGATCGCTTGCAAACGCATTATCAATCTGACTTGTCCGGGTCGCTTTTAGCAATTGCTCCCAATGAAACAAAAACCGTTACAAACCACCTTTTTGCCGGTGCAAAACAAGTTGAAATCATTAATCACTATCAAGATAACCTGAAAATTAAAAAGTTTGCTCTTTTAATTGATTGGGGTTGGTTTGATTTCATCACAAAACCAATGTTTTCCCTTATTGACATTCTCTACAAACAGACAGGAAATTTTGGTATTGCTATTCTTCTTGTCACAGTTCTCTTGAAAATACTTCTCTTTCCGCTGGCAAATAAATCTTACAAATCTATGGCACGCATGAAGATTATACAGCCACTGTTGTTGGAAATAAAAAACAAATATCCAGATGACAAAAACAAACAACAACAAGCAATCATCGAGCTTTATAAAACTCAGAAAATTAATCCTCTTGCAGGCTGTTGGCCAATGTTGGTCCAATTTCCAATTTTCTTTGCTCTTTATAAAGTTTTGTATATTACCATCGAAATGCGGCATGCGCCTTTCTTTGGCTGGATTAAAGATTTAGCAGCACCTGATCCAACCTCTATTTTTAACCTCTTTGGTTTTCTGCCATATACAACTCCAACATTTTTGATGATTGGCGCATGGCCCATAATAATGGGAATAACGATGTTTTTGCAAATGCGTATGAATTTAGCACCTCAAGATCAAACACAAGCAATGATCTTCACATGGATGCCACTCGTTTTTACTTTTATGCTTGCCTCCTTTCCTGTTGGTCTTGTCATTTATTGGGCATGGAACAATATATTGTCAATCTTGCAGCAAGGTATCATAATGAAACGTCAAGGAGTTAAAATTGAGCTTTTTGATAATCTTAAAGCCATGTGGCAAAAAGCCCCAAAAAAAGAAGCACATGAATGACAAAAAATTCTTCTCTTTCTGGAATTTTTTTTCGCAATTGGATTTTTATTCGTGGTGTCCCAGCAATACGCTTTCTTCCCCCAGAAGGACCACCAGAAATTGCATTTGCGGGACGTTCTAATGTTGGGAAATCATCCTTAATTAATGCGCTCATCCAACAAAAAAAACTAGCACGCACATCAAATACACCAGGACGCACACAAGAGCTTAATTATTTTGTCCCCGATGGTTATAGTGGAAACCTAGGAGCTCTTCCTCCTGTAGCGTTGGTAGATATGCCAGGTTACGGTTTTGCTAAAGCTCCTAAAAATCTGGTTGAGACATGGACAGATTTAATTTTTAACTATTTACGCGGGCGCACAACATTAAAACGTGTGTATGTCTTGATTGATTCACGCCATGGAATCAAAAAAAATGATACAGATGTCTTAGATCTTCTTGATAAAGCAGCTGTCTCTTATCAAGTTGTTTTTACCAAAAGTGATAAAATCAAATCAAATGCCCTTGAAAAATTAATAAAAACCACAAAAGCACAGCTCCTCAAACGCCCAGCCGCTTATCCTGAACTTCTCGTGACATCATCGGAAAAAGCATTGGGTTTGGAAGAGTTGCGTACTGCCATTTTACAAACGATCGCAGTATAGATGGTTAAATGTTTGTTAAATATAATTGCGAGCTGCTGCTTATAATCTTGTGCTTTTCATCATGCATCTTTATAAAATCTCTGTTACTTGAATAAATTCTCACTAACTCTATTTGATAGCGCATATCATGTTGACACTTTTTCATTCTCCTCTCTCTTCTGCCTCCCGCTTCATACGTCTTATTCTTGGGGAGTATGGTATAACAACTCAACTGATTGAAGAACATGAATGGGCGAGACGACACGAATTTCTTGTACTCAATCCAGCTGGAAATATCCCAGTTCTTCTCATTGAAAACGAAATTCCATTATCAGGCGCTCTTGTTATCTATGAATATTTAGATGAAGCGCACGGAAGTTTACAACAAGAAAAGAAGTTTTTTCCAGCAAGCCCCTTGGGCCGCGCTGAAGTGCGCCGTCTCAATGACTGGTTTTTAAACAAATTTGAAACCGAAGCGACACGTCATATTGTGCGAGAACGCATTTATAAACGTGAAATGCCACTAGCCATTGGTGGAGGCGCCCCTAATTCTCAAATTTTGCGCAATGCACGTGCCAATATTCCACCGCATATGAATTATCTCAATTGGCTTTGCGCTTCTCGCGATTGGTTAGTCGGTGCTGAATTATCCTATGCGGATTTCGCAGCCGCAGCTTCTGTTTCTGTCCTTGACTTTCTAGGAGAAATAGACTGGGAACAATCCCCTGCTGCAAGAGAATGGTATATGCGAATGAAATCGCGACCTTCTTTTCGTGCTCTTTTAACAGATCGTGTCCGGGGCATTGTAGCAAGTCCGCATTATGCCGATCTTGATTTCTAACACCGCACCCAATAAATAAGAACAATATTCAATGTTACCGTAGACATATCACTGCATCTTTAGATTAGCATATTGATTTATAAAGATTATTTGTCGTTCTTCTCCTTAAATCATCACCCTGAATATTGTAAGTTTCTCCCATTTCAAACCTCTTTATATTGAATCAATTTTGTTCATTTGGTTTATATGCCATAAGCGAGATTAGCATATGGGGTAAAACGAGAGAAGAAGGGAGGAAAAATGCCTCTCATGAACCACCTTCATGCAAGGTTATCGGCAACACCATGAGTTGGTAAATATATGGAGAAATATAATGATGGTGCCAGTTTATTCCCTATACTTTCTATATGCCATGCAATAAAGCATGATTTTGTAAAGATATTTTATCCTTTTAAAACTTATTAAAAGCAAAAAATATTCTTTCATTTTTTTGCGCTCTAATCAGCCCTTTACAATAAATGACAAAACCATTTCTTACACGTTTATGAGCCGATGAGCCGATGAGCCGATGAGCCGATGAGCCGATGAGCCGATGAGCCGATGAGCCGATGAGCCGATGAGCCGATGAGCCGATGAGCCGATGAGCCGATGAGCCGATGAGCCGATGAGCCGATGAGCCGATGAGCCGATGAGCCGATGAGCCGATGAATAACAAGCATAGAAATCCAAAGGCAATAACAATATTGAGATTTTTCTGCAAAATATGATGGTTTTAACTTTTTATCATCCCCTTCCCAGCCAAAGACATGTAAAAGAACTGTTATATAAAATTCATATTGTTGATTCTATCATGAAAATAAAACAGTTTTTCATCGCGCATTTCTATAACAAGTTCCTGCTTTACAACACCCCAAAAGCGAAATTTTTCCCCTGTAGAAAAAAAGAACCGTTGGAAAGCAGAAGAGAATTTGCCTATACTAGAATAGGTAAAGTATCATAAGGAGAAAAATATGCGCCTTACAGTTGTTGGTGCGAATGGAAGAATGGGACGCGAACTTATTACAGCTATTCAGCTGAGAGAAGATGTAGAGCTTTGTGCTGTGCTTGTCCGAGAGGGATCACCTTTTGTCGATAAAGATGCCAGCATATTGATTCATTCAAACTCTCTTGGCATTCGCATCACCGATGATCCCGAAAAAGCCTTTTCTCACACTGAAGCTATCTTAGATTTTTCACAGCCACAAGCCAGCGTTCTCTACGCTCACTATGCCGCCCAAAAAGGCCTTACCCATATTATCGGAACAACAGGATTTAGCAAAGAGCAAGAAACACAGATTGCAAATTTTGCGAAAGATACAACGATTGTCAAATCAGGAAATATGAGTCTTGGAGTAAATCTCTTAGCAAATCTTGTAAAAAAAGCTGCAAAAGCATTAGACGCAGATGATTTTGATATTGAGATTTTTGAAATGCATCACTCCAGCAAAGTTGATGCCCCTTCGGGAACAGCTCTTCTTCTTGGAAATGCCGCAGCTGAAGGCCGTAATGCTCTGCTTAAAAATGTGCGTGTCGATAGCTATAGCTGTCATACCGGCAAACGCAAAAAAGGCACTATCGGCTTTGCCAGTTCACGAGGTGGCACAGTTGTTGGTGAGCATAGCATCACCTTTGCCGGCTCAAATGAGCGTATTGTTCTTTCACATGCAGCGCAAGAACGCTCTATTTTTGCCAATGGTGCATTAAAAGCAGCTTTATGGGCAAGGAATCAGAAAAATGGTCTTTATTCAATGCTCGATGTTTTGGGATTAAAAAATGAACCTTAAATGGTCAATGTAACGCAGGAAACTCACTATGGCACGCACACTTGTACTCATCCGTCATGGACAAAGTGAATGGAATCTCCAAAATCTTTTTACCGGTTGGAAAGATCCTGATTTGACAGAAAAAGGTCATGCGGAAGCAATCGTAGCAGGAAAAAAACTTAAAGAAGTTGGTTTAAAGTTTGATATTGCTTATACATCTACCTTACAGCGTGCACAAAAAACAGCACAGCATATTTTAGAACAAATGGGACAATCCGACTTGCAATTGGTAAAAAAACCAGCATTGAAGGAGCGTGACTATGGTGATCTTTCTGGTCTGAATAAAGATGAAGTGCGTAAACAATGGGGACAAGAACAAGTGCAAATATGGCGTCGCTCTTACACTGTTGCCCCCCCTAATGGAGAAAGCCTTCGTGATACCTGCGCACGCGTTTGTCTCTATTATCTTTATCATATTCAACCCCATGTTTTGCGCTCTCAAACGGTTTTGATCGCAGCACATGGGAACTCCCTTCGTGCTCTCATTATGGCACTTGAAGGTCTTAACAGTGAAGAAATCATCTCTCAAGAAATAGCAACTGGTATTCCTATGATTTATACATTCAATCCCGATTCAACAATTTTGTCAAAGACAATCGTCACACCTTAAACTTTTAAAATCACAGTGGATACTAAGGAATTTAGCTTAATCATTTAAAACTAAAAAATAAAATTCTATCATTTTATTTGACAGAACGACTTCACATGCTTAGATGAATTTTAGAGCCCAGATGGCGGAATTGGTAGACGCGCAGGTTTCAGGTACCTGTGCCGCAAGGCGTGGAGGTTCGAGTCCTCTTTTGGGCACCACCTTGTAATAATTTAACAATATTTTCAATAAGTTAATAAAAGTATCGAATAATAAAATCACCTTTTAAACCACCTAATATATAGAATACATAACACTATCAGGTAGAATCATCTATATATTGCAATTGTGAATCAAGAGTTCTTTTCGAGGGGCTTTTTTTGCCATATGGACAAAATCCTCTTCAACAAAATCACCTGCACTATAATACTTGTTCTTTATAAAATAAGGCGGGTCTAAATAAAAT
>NZ_CALW02000009.1 GCF_000312565.1 Bartonella rattaustraliani AUST/NH4 | reverse complement strand
TTGATCATATGCAAAACTGTAGCAAAAATCTTTTGATGAAGAGTTTCAAAAAACAGTATAGTTTTATTACCCAAACCCCGCTTATTTCCACTGTAACATCATACAATATTTCATTTATTGGCAAAACTTTCCATAAACAATAGGAAGTTTCTTAACAACTCTTCAAAACAACCTAAGAATATAGCTGTCACGAAAATCTTCTGATTAACTGTTTATCAATCTTTTGAACGACAATTGAAAGTTTTAAATATCTCTTGCATTGTCTGGCATGACATCATGTCCCTCTGTTAAACTTTATATTCTTTCTCTTTATCCACATGAAATCGTAAAAAATGTTTTTCTACGTTACTCTTCATTTATATTATGCTTCAATGTAAATGATGACTTTTTTAGTTTTATTAAGATTTTAGATCATTAAAGGGAAGCTCAAAGATGAGTGATAGACAAAATTCCGAAAATAGCTCTCAGAAAAAGCTACAACGTGGACTAGATAACCGTCACATCCAACTCATAACCATCGGAGGAGCTATTGGAACAGGACTTTTCATGGGAGCAGGGAAAACAATTAGCGTAGCAGGCCCTTCAATTCTGCTCGTTTACACGATTATAGGTTGTGCTCTATATCTTGTCATGCGTGCTATGGGAGAGTTACTGCTTTCTAATACGCAATACCGCTCTCTTGTTGATTTTTCAACCGACTTTCTAGGACCAGGAATTGCCTTTTTTATTGGCTGGAACTATTGGCTCAGTTGGGTTGTAACCGGAGCTGCAGACATTATTGCAATCATCGGTTACATGCATTTTTGGTGGCCAGAGCTTAATTCATGGGCTATCGTTTTTGCTTGCGTTATTTTCTTTTTAACTTTTAATCTCCTTACTGTGAAACTGTTTGGTGAACTTGAATTTTGGTTCGGTCTTATTAAAATCATAGCAATTCTGGCATTAATTGTTGTTGGAGTTTATATGATTGCTACTGGTTTTACTTCTCCAAATGGTACCGTTGCTTCTTTTGGTCACGTATGGAATGGTGGCGATATCTTTCCTCAGGGAATTGCAGGTTTTTTTGCAGGGTTTCAAATTGCTATTTTTTCTTTTATCGGAATAGAAATTGCCGGAACAGCCGCCGCTGAAGTAAAAGAACCTAAAAAAGTTCTACCCAAAGCTATTAACTCAATCCCTATTCGCATTGTACTCTTTTATATCTTTTCTCTCGTTGTAATAATGTCAGTGACACCTTGGAATCAAATTATTCCAGATAAAAGTCCATTCGTCACAATGTTTTGGCTTGCTGGTATTCCGATAGCTGCCGGTTTAGTGAATTTTGTTGTTCTCACTTCAGCAGCCTCTTCTGCAAATAGTGGAATTTTTTCCACCAGCCGCATGATATATGGGCTTGCTACGCAAAAAGGTGCTCCTAAACGTTTAGGAAAACTTTCGAAACACCGCGTTCCAGCCAATGCTCTCCTTTTTTCTTGCATATGTATTTTATTAGGGTACACAGTTGCATCACGATCCGAAACCATCATGAGCGCTTTTACGATTGTGTCCAGTATTTCAGTCATTGCACTCTTATTCGTATGGTCTGTTATTTTGATTAGCTACATGGTTTATCGACGCAAAAGCCCTGCACTTCACGCTGAATCTATCTATAAGATGCCCGGAGGCGTTATTATGTGTTGGATTGTTTTAACCTTCTTTGCTTTCATTCTCTATTTGCTAACATTAGAGCCTGATACGTTAATAGCCTTTAAATGTGGTATAGTATGGTTTATTTTCTTAGGCATAACATATTTTTTCTTTGTAAGAAAAAAGTCGACGCAAAATAATACATAAAATCCGTACAAAAACATATGCCAAAAGGGGAGCACAAGGTTCCTTTCTGGCATATCAGAATGTTCGCTTTTCATAAAAATTTTTTGTAAATGTCAATGACGTTTCTTCTAAAGAAAATATTCAACTTTATCTAAAACGCAAACAATACCCTCTTTTCTTGTATTTTATTGTATCTAAAAACAATGTTTCTACTTTTGTTAAAGTAACATATGTCCTTTCGCAAAAATGAAGAGTTGCAAAAATATCTCCCTGAATTTGATATACTACAATACATTAAGAATAATTTTTCATTATTACCTTGAATCATATCCCCGAATATTGTGAAATTCTCTCATTTCAAACCTCTTTATGCTGAAGCAATTTTGTGCACTTGGCTTTACACACTCAGCGGAATTGACATATGAAGTGAAACAAGAGAAGAAAGAAGGAAAAATGCCTCTCATGAACTGCTTTCATACAGGACCTGTCGGCAACACCAAGAGCTGATAAATATAGCATGCGCTAGTAAAAAATGACAATGCCGGCTTGTACTTTTATGGGCGTGAAGATGGTGCTGCTCAACGAATTTATCGTTATACAATTCACCCACACCGTCTCTAAATAGACTTAGAATCTCTAAGAGATGTCTCTTGAAAATAATACCACCCATTATCTTGTCGATTTTATTTTGTATACTGAAAAAATCTTTGCAAGTACCTCTTCTTTGTCGAACAATATCTTACATATATTATGATAAGATATTGCAATAACAGCGCTAAACTTTACAAACACTCATTTTGAAAAGAGAATTACACCCCTCCTTTAAATTTGTCATTTCATAAGCTTAATCATTTAAATATCTATGGTTTGGTATTATTAATCATTTCAAATGACTTATTTTTCAAAATATGATTTGTATTATAAGATAAGCTACACTTCTCATCGAATTGCTCACAGACATCACAATGTCTATATCATAATTTGCTTTTATAACCTTTTTATCTATGGGAATCTTTTCACCCTATATAATCGATTGAAACATACATAAAAATATAGCATTTAAAGGGGAAAATATATATAAAATGCAATAAATTTAATATGTTATATGTATTTATTTTATTTAAATTCTCTTTAAAAGTAAAAAAAATGATGAACACTGCCTCCTCACCATAACACAATCAGCTATTGTACAAGCGCTTTAAGAAAAGTAAAAAACAAAGGTGTGAATTCAATCAAACTACGGATAAAGTTCTCATCTCCCCTAAACAGACATACCAATATCAAATCCAGCTGCACATCCTGATAATTTTGAAAACTTATGAAAAAAGTATGACTTCTCATATTGTAGAATTCATCATATCAGAACCACCCCCTTCTCATTTTATCAAAGACAATCACACACACCATAAAATTGATAATCTATGCATATTAAACATGGGGGAACACAGAAATATATTGGAAACCTATGAAACGCAAGAGCTTGTTGATAACGACAAAGATTCCCTAGGCCAATAACAAGAGCTCATCTTTCTTGACGAAAACCAAGAAAACTTCTTGAAAGCATATTCGCGTAGCAAATCAAACAGTGTTTGAACAGTATCAATTCGTATAGCCTTCCTAAAACGACAAAAAGCCAGAAAGAATTTATCCTTATAAAGGTGTGCGATTCTATTGAGAATATTTCATACAAAGCAATCAGAAAAAAGCATATTATAGCTAGAATGGCATAAAGAAATACCAGCAATAGCTATAATCTCTTTCAAGCGCTCAATGGGCTTTTTAAATATGCAATTAAAATAAGAACTTTTAGAAAATAACCCAAATTTAGAGTAAAAAAACAGCTCTCACAAACAAAGAAGACTTTCCCATTTAGGATGGAAGAAAATATTAAAAAGCATTATCAACAATGGTCTTTAAAAAACTATAAATGCATCGGAATTGACGTTCTTTATCCATGCTTGCAGTACACGAGACACCGTTCGTATTGGCTGTAAAAGTGTAAAAGATAACATCACCCCTTACAAAACAAAAAAAATAAATTCCAAACAAATGTTTTTCTTCCTACTTTCCTGGAATAAACAGAAACATTTGAAACTGGACTGATGAGAAATAAAACATTTATTTATGATGAACGTGGAAAAAAGACCTAAAGAAAATTTGAATTTTTCATCAACTCTATAAGCAAGAAGATATTATAAAATCGACACATGACTGAAAAAATTGAGCAGCAACACGAGATTCTCATTCTTAAGCAACAGTATCACAATTGAAAAAACTTTTTGGCTAGAATGATGATGCTATGATCTCTTTTACACAAGGAGTACAGATTGATAAAAATCGGACTCTTGAAACGATAAAAAAGCTTCGACAAAATAAAGAATAGTAAGAAAAGTATAATAGAATCAAGAGTTCTATAATATTTTATTATTGCGATAAGTTATTGAGTTCACGATTATGTATTACCTATTAAAAACATTCATTCCCTCCTAGGTAAAGTAAAATAAATAATTATAGGTAAATTTTCAGTGCCAGTTAAAATATTTGTCTCTTAAAACTGACAGTTCTCTTTTGAGTTTTCTTTTTTACTTCTATCCTTTCACTATCGTGATAGAACCCCATGAAAAAATTACTTAATAATTTCTATATTCAAGTGTCTGTAGGTTATTTGGAGATAAAATAGATAGACACACCAATTCTATAAGTTTTTTATTTACTCCATAAAAGCATAAATTCTTCTTTACTCTTTAGGTATATCATGCTTCGATAAAACGATTTACCTTTTTAGCGTAACTTAAATTTTAAATAATTAAAGGGAACCTCATAAAAATGAATAACAAAAAAAACTTAGATGATTATCACATTGAAAAATTGCATCGTGGACTAAGCGCTCGTCACGTGCAACTTATCGCTATTAGCGGTGCTATTGGAACAGGGCTTTTTATGGGATCAGGAAAAACAATTAGCGTTGCTGGTCCTTCAATTATATTGGTTTACGCCATTATTGGCTTTGTTCTCTATTTTGTGATGCGCGCTATGGGAGAATTACTGCTTTCCAATATGCAGTACCGATCCTTTATTGATTTCTCAACTGATCTAATAGGCCCAAGTGCCGGTTTCTTTATCGGTTGGACTTATTGGTTGTGTTGGATTGTAACCGGAACCGCAGATCTTATTGCTATCATTAGTTATGCACATTTTTGGTGGCCCACACTTAATCCATGGATTATTGTTTCTGCTTGTATGATTTTCTTTTTAACCTTTAATCTCCTTGCCGTAAAACTGTTTGGTGAACTTGAATTTTGGTTCGGTCTCATCAAAATCATAGCAATTCTAGCATTAATTGTTGTTGGAATTTATATGATTGTTACTGGCTTTACCTCTCCAAATGGTACTATTGCCTCTCTCAGTCATGTATGGAATAGTGGAAACATCTTTCCTCGAGGAGTTGCAGGTTTTTTTGCGGGATTTCAAATTGCCATTTTTGCTTTTGTCGGTATCGAACTCGCTGGAACAGCTGCAGCTGAAGTGAAAGAACCTAAAAAAGTTCTGCCAAAAGCAATTAGCTCAATCCCTATTCGCATTGTATTCTTTTATATCTTTTCTCTCGTCGTAATTATGTCAGTGACACCTTGGGATCAGATTATTCCAGATAAAAGCCCCTTTGTTGCAATGTTCTGGCTTACTGGAATTCCAATAGCTGCTGGTTTAGTGAATTTTGTTGTTCTCACAGCAGCAGCCTCTTCTGCAAATAGTGGAATTTTTTCTACCAGCCGCATGGTATATGGGCTCACAACACAAAAAGGTGCTCCTAAACTCTTAGGAAAACTTTCTAGCAACCATATTCCAGCCAATGCATTACTTTTTTCGTGTTTATGTGTTTTATTAGGTTATGTCATTTTATCGTTATCCCCAACCATCATAGGGGCTTTTACAATTGTTACCACTATTGCGGCAATTTTGTTTATCTTTGTATGGTCTGTGATTTTGGTCAGCTACATTATCTATCGTCGCAATCGTCCTCAACAACATGCTCAATCCATCTACAAAATGCCAGGGGGTGTCATCTTATGCTGGTTTCTTCTGGCCTTCTTCGCTTTTATTATCTATTTATTGTCATTAGAAGCCGATACCGTAATAGCCTTAAAATATACTCCAATGTGGTTTGTATTCTTAGCAATTGTATATTTTCTTTTTGGCAGAAAGAATTTTCAGATACAAAAAACTGAAAAATAAAGCGGATACATAAAAAACAACATTAAAAAGGGTAACTTCTGTTACCCTTTTTACACATAAAGCATACAAATGTTTTTACACCATATCGTTTATATGAACTTTAATTACGCTCTCTATCAACCAAAGCGTTAGAATTTATCCAAGGCATCATAGAACGAAGCTTTTTTCCAACTTCTTCAATAGGATGGCTATCATTTAAACGCCGCATACCTTTAAAATGTGCCGCACCGGCTTTATATTCCTGAATCCAATTTGATGTAAACTTACCCGTCTGAATATCCTTCAAAATACGTTTCATTTCTGCCCTTGTCTCATCAGTAATGACACGTGGACCAGATATATATTCACCCCATTCAGCTGTATTAGAAATTGAATAATTCATATTCGCAATACCGCCTTCATACATGAGATCAACAATAAATTTAACCTCATGTAAACACTCAAAATAAGCCATCTCTGGTGCATAACCTGCTTGTATGAGTGTTTCATAACCTGCTCGAATAAGCTCGACAAGACCGCCACATAAAACTGCTTGTTCACCAAAAAGATCAGTCTCACACTCTTCTTTAAATGTTGTTTCAATCACCCCAGCACGTCCACCACCAAGACCACATGCGTAAGATAATGCTATATCATGGGCATGTCCTGAAGCATCTTGTGCAATTGCAATTAAGCAAGGAACACCACCACCATTTTGATATTCATTGCGAACTGTATGCCCTGGACCTTTAGGAGCAATCATCACAACATCAACTGTTTTTTTAGGCTCAATTAAGCCAAAATGAATACTCAAACCATGAGCAAAAGCAATCGCCACCCCATTTTGTAAATGCTCATGAATATGCTCTTTATAAATATCAGCTTGCAATTCATCTGGCGTTGCCATCATAATCAGGTCTGCCCACTTTGCCGCTTCAGCAACACTCACAACTTCAAAACCATCTGTTGTCACTTTTTTAGCTGTTGCTGATCCTGAACGTAAAGCAATTTGCACATTCTTCACACCAGAATCTTTTAAATTTAAAGCATGCGCACGCCCTTGTGAACCATAACCAACGATAGCTACTTTTTTCTCTTTAATCAAATTAACCTTCGCATCACGATCATAATAAACGCGCATAAAAATATTTTCCTTCTCTCTAAATTTTATAACTGAATTTCAGACTATTTTATTAAATAAACAGTAAAAACGACCTTAAGTGCTTAGACACACTATAAAAAGACTTTCTCTTCATAAGACAGTCATTGAATAGTTTTCTAAAGCCTCTATCTTGCGGAAGAAAATTAAGAGACTATAAAATTGCCAAAAAAATATTTAAATTTCCAAACAAACTCCCGCAACTATTCTCTAAAAACAATTTTTCTGAAAAGAAATACACCCATAAAGACTATAATACTTTTCTTTTGCACAAATGAACTTTTATATCCTTTTAAAATATATGATAGGTTTTCCGAGAATGAACCAAATCAAAATGGATAGCAAGAAAAATTATAAAAGAGGAATAATCACCTTTACTGAAGTGCAAAAAACCACTTTATCTCTCTCATAAGAAAAAACACTCTTCATACACGCTTTAATTGCATCAGTTTTATTATACAAGCTATCTACGACAAGCCCGCACATAAGACTCGGTATAAATCTGCAATGAAAAAATCAATGCAAAACACTCATAAAGATGCAGAGAGAACACTTTTAAAACCATTATTTGTGGTAAAAAAACGTCCCGATAATAACTTCTCGAAAACCATAAAGTTGGCATTTTTATCATAATTCATCTTCAGTATGAGAAAACGATCTTGACTGATTCATTATAAAGAATCTGTAATGAATAAATATTATACGGACTTCAAGTTTTGTCTTTAATTTAAAAAATTATCATTATAAACCAATGCATTATATAAAAAAGCAAACCTAATGACAGAAAGAAAAAGAGACACATAAAACACTGTAGGAATAACATGTCTGTTATGCGCATCATGCATTATGCAAGCAACATTGTTGCTCTTAATCCTCTGCAAACCATTGCTTTGAAATAAACTGTTGTGATAAGCTTTTCATGAAAGCATCTTCTTCCAGTCCTACTAAAGAAAAAGGATCACACCAATAACCGCGTAAAACGCTGAACAGTTTCATGTATTCCATATTCTAATGCATCAGCAATAAGCCCGTGACCAATAGAAACTTCATCAATCCAAGGAATGTGATGAACAAGAGTCGGCAGATTAGCAACTGTCAGATCATGGCCTGCATTAACACCTAACTGTAATTCTTTCGCTTTTTTTGCTGCTAACACCAGTTTATTGAGCTCTTGATTTTGTTTTTCCTTATTCTGCAATGTCCCACCATAAGGTCCAGTATAGAACTCTACACGATCAGCGCCAATTTCCTTAGCAATATTAAGCCCCTCAACAACAGGATCAGAAAAGAGTGAAACACGAATTTTTCTTTCTTTCAAACGCTGAATAATGGGTGCTAAAAATTCTGCACTCTCAAAAAAATTCCAACCATGATCTGAAGTTGACTGATCAGGATCATCAGGAACGAGAGTAATCTGATCAGCATATTTTTCTGCTAGATCCAAAAATGTATCGCTGGGATAACCTTCAATATTAAATTCAGCAGTAGAAAATGTGCTCTTCATTAAACAATGTATATCTGGCAAATCTGCAAAACGAATATGTCGTTCATCCGGTCGTGGATGAACTGTCAAGCCTGCAGCCCCAGCTGTCAGTGCTATATGCCCTATATGTTTGATATTCGGCCACGGCAGGTTACGCCTATTGCGTAAAACAGCAACAGCATTAAGATTAACTGAAAGTTTTATTGCCATACACACCCCCATTTTCGGGTATAATTATGAAAGAGAGAAATAAAGAAACATTTACCAATAGAATCTGAGCGCAGAAATTTCTCTATCGAACAATTGTTAAACGCTCCGCTGCACGCGTAATTCCCGTATAAAGCCAACGCGCATACATATCACGAAACGCAAAACTTTCATCAAATAAAACCACATTGTCCCATTGAGATCCTTGCGCTTTATGAACAGTTAACGCATATCCATAATCAAAATCATCATATCTCTTTTTTAATGCCCATGAAACCTCATGATCAGGATTTTCAAATACTGCTTTTAAAAGCTTAATCTTTGCTATCCCACGCTCACTTTCTTCAGGTTTAACAAGAAGATTCATGCCTGGTTTAACCGTTTCTTTCTGTGAAGAAATGACTTTCCATAAAGAACCATTCAACAAACCTTTCGTGGGATCATTGCGCAAACACACAAGCTTATCCCCCGCTTGAGGATAATCTGCCGTAAACCCTTTCAGAGCACGCAAACGTCTATTATAAAGGTGACGCGTTCGGTTAATCCCCACCAATACCTGATCAGCCTCCAACACCAGTTGTTGATCCACCTCTTTGCGTGCAATAATGCGGGCTGCCCCATAATCACCATAAGCAATATCACGTCCTTCACGTACATCCATAGCCAAACGAACAATCGGATTATCACGCGCCTGCCGATGAATTTCTGAAAGAAGAAAATCGGGCTCACCATGAGAAAAAAAACCACCTCCTGATATAGGAGGCAATTGAGCCGGATCCCCAAGAACAAGAATCGGCGTCCGAAAGCTCATTAAATCACGCGCCAACTGTTCATCTACCATCGAACATTCATCAACAATAATAAGCTTAGCTTGCGCAGCAGTACTTTTCCGATTAAGTGCAAATGTCGGTGTAACAGATTTTTTTCCTGTTACTTCATCAGCAACTTCTTCTTCTCCACGCGGACAATAAATCAACGAATGAATAGTGCAAGCATTCGTCGCACCTTTAGAACGCAGAACCTGAGCTGCCTTCCCCGTGAATGCAGCAAATTGGACAGGACCATCAACGGTTTCAGCAAAATAACGTGCAAGCGTCGTCTTCCCTGTTCCTGCATAACCAAAGAGGCGAAAAAGTGGAAGACGCCCCTCTTTCAACCACGCAGAAACAGCCTTCAATGCATTATCTTGTTCTTGTGAAAACTGCATGATTTATCAAAATAAGATTCGCATAAAAAGAGCAAGCGTTTTGGAAACAAAACCATTGTCAAAAAATTGTCTCAAAATTTCTCATCATGAGCATCTCACCACTTTCACAGCACAATTGACAACGATTGTACCAACTATTTCATACAAAATACTTCAATCATCTCAATATGACCTGAAGAAGAATCTCCCCTAAAGTTATCCCTATTGAAAATGAAAAAACACTCCCTAAAGTCAATTTTGGCACCACACTTTTAAAGCATATCATAAAACACATTGATTCATAAAGATTATTTGTCTTTATCGAGCTTAAATCACAACCCCGAATACTGTAAGGTCTTTTTATTTTAAACCTCTTTATGTTGAGTCAACTTTACGCACTTATTTGTACGCCATAAGCGCGGAGTTGGCATAGGGAGGTAAAATGAGAGCAAAAGCAAGAAAAATGCTTCTCATGAACCACCTGCATGCAAGGACTGTTACAACACCATGAGCTTATAAATAGAATGATGGTGCCGACTGCTACCTTTATAAGCATGAAGATGTTGGTGCTCAATGGATTTATCGTTATACAATTCACCCACGCCAACGTGAAATGGGCTTAGGAGCTCTAAGAGATTTTTCGTTAAAACAAGCCCGTAAACAACGAAACAATCATAAAAATCAGATGATGAATAAAAAGCAATCTAAAGGCAACAAACATGCAAAACACTTTTCGGGTAAATAGACGATAAGACATCTTCCCTTTTTAAACAAAGAGTGCAAATTATAAAAAGAGACTCTAAGGATGCTAAAAAACCTTAAAGAAGAAGAGCCGGAGGAAAAGACACTTCTAAAAGTCAATAACCTACCAAATCTCTTTATTCTCTATTACTGAATGGGCATATTTTAGACTAAAACCTGCCCTTCTGCAGAAATAGCATTTGCAACAGTTTCATCATTCGCCTCATCAGGCAAAAGCATATCATTATGTGCACACCCAGATGGTATCATAGGAAAACAATTTTCCAAATTGTCAACACGACAATCAAAGAGAACTAGCTTATCACAGTTAATCATTTGCTGAATTTTATCATCCAATTCATCCGGTTTTGAACAACAAATACCAATTGCTCCGTAAGCTTGTGCTAATTTCACAAAGTCAGGCATCGATTCCGTATAAGAATGAGAAAGACGATTGCCATGCAGCAATTGCTGCCACTGGCGAACCATACCCATATACTGATTATTTAAAATAAAAATTTTCACCGGCGTATTATACTGAACTGCTGTCGAAAGTTCTTGAATATTCATTTGAATTGAAGCATCACCAGAAATACAAACAACCTGTGCCTCAGGATGTGCTATTTGAGCCCCAATAGCAGCAGGAAGGCCATATCCCATAGTTCCAAGTCCGCCAGAAGTCATCCAATGTTTTGGTTCATCAAAGCGATAATATTGTGCAGCCCACATTTGATGTTGCCCAACATCTGTCGTGACATAAGCATGCACATTTTTAGTAAGTGCATAAAGCCGATCAAGGGCATATTGTGGCATAATAACATCTTTTTTCTCTGTATATGCCAGAGAGTTACGTGCTTTCCAGCGATTAATTTGCGCCCACCATGCCTCACGACTTTCACGCTTAAAGATTGATTTCTGCGTATGCAAAAGCCGATTCAGATCTTCTAAAATATCAGCCACATCACCAATAAGTGGAACCTCTACTTTTACAATTTTGTTGATAGAAGAAGGATCAATATCAATATGAATAATACGCGCATGAGGCGCAAATGCATCAAGCCGCCCGGTGATACGATCATCAAACCGTGCACCAACAGCTAACATAACATCACAATCATGCATGGTCATATTAGCCTCATAGGTTCCATGCATTCCAAGCATTCCCAGCCAATTTTTGCGAGAAGCTGGATAAGCACCAAGCCCCATGAGTGTTGAGGTAATCGGAAAATCTCCTAATTGAACAAGATCGCGCAAAAGCTGTACAGCTTTAGGACCCGATGAAATGACACCGCCACCAGAATAAATAACAGGACGTTTTGCTTGTGCTAAAAGAGAAACAGCAGATTCGATATCCTTCATATTTTCTTTTGTTTTTGACTGCGTATAAGAAAGCAGAAAGGCCGATGTTTTAGGTGCTTTATAAAGACCCGAAGCAAATTGAATATCTTTAGGAATATCAATCAAAACTGGTCCTGGACGTCCTGATTGTGCAATAAAAAACGCATAATGAATGATTTCCGCAAGATCATTTACATCTTTAACCAAACAATTATATTTCGTACAGGCTTTTGTAATACCAACAGTATCCGCTTCTTGAAAACCATTTGTTCCAATGATAGTTGTTGGCACCTGACCAGAAAAACAAACAAGAGGGATAGAATCCATGAGTGCATCTTGCAGAGGTGTTACAGCATTTGTTGCACCTGGACCAGAAGTCACAAGCATAACACCGACCTTTCCTGTGCTCCGAGCATACCCCTCAGCAGCATGACCTGCCGCTTGTTCATGACGCACCAAAATATGCTGAATTGCATCTTGTTGATAAATCATATCAAAAATAGGAAGGGCAGCGCCACCAGGATAACCGAAGAGATGCTTAACTCCTTGATCAATAAGAGCTTGAACCACCATCTCAGCCCCCGACATCATTTTTCCGTCCATACTCTCTTGTATTCTTGGATAATGTGTCATTTTCTTAACTCACCTATTTGATAACAAAATAAAAAAAGCTCCATAAAGGAGCTCATAAAAAAAGCCCCCGAAGGAGCCCACTACACGCAAAAAGCATATATTGTATACCCCCCTCATGCCAACACCAAACATCTATAAGAAGAACATCTCTTTACAATGAGCTTTAATTATATCAATGCCATTCGTCAATCAAAAAGTATCTCGCTCAAAACTTTTCATTTACAATATGTTCGCCTTCCGTAAACTGCTTTTACATCTCCTCTTGCTCTTTTATTAACCAGCTTTCCTGTTAAGAAGTGAGCCTCCATTCTTGATCAAACTGATGACGAAACCATGTCATTTGCCTCTTAGCATAGCGCCTCGTTTGTATCTTTACTGTTTCGAAAGCATTCTCAAAACTTCTATATCCATCTAAATAAGCTATAAATTCAGGGATACCAATTGCCTTCATCGCTGGTAATAAAGGTGAAAGCTTCAGCTTCTTCATGGCAATGACCTCTTCTAAAGCACCTCTTTCAATCATAGCCTCCAATCGTTTATGAATACGCTCATAAAGCAATTGACGTGGGGGCATAAGAAGAATTTTCTCTACACAATTTGAAGAAATCAAGGGGGCCGTTTTTTGCTTTTGCCACCAACTAAGCTTTTTACCTGTTACATCATAAACTTCTAAAGCACGTATAATACGTTGACCATCTTGCACAGAAATTCTCTCTGCGAGAACAGCATCAACTTGCAACAATTCACGATAAAGACTTTCAGATCCCTCTTGCTCAAGACGAAAGCGCCATTTTTGCCGCACAGCATCTGGAATGGAAGGAATTTCTATAATTCCTTCTAAAAGAGCACGAAAATAAAGCCCTGTTCCACCAACAAAAACAAGCGATTTCTCTGTCAATGTTGTTAACAACTTCTCAACATCACGCAACCACAACCCCACGGAATAATTCAAAGAAGGACTCACATAACCATAAAGGTAATGGGAAACAATGGCGATCTCAGCTCTCGTCGGCCGTGCTGTTAAAATATTTAAAACATCATAAATCTGCATTGAATCCGTATTAATGATGAAAGCATCTCTTTCTTGAGCCATTTTTAAAGCAAAAGCTGACTTTCCACTTGCCGTTGGCCCCGCTATCAAAGTAATCGTTTTCTGTGTCACGAATGGAAATTCCTTTATCCGTATCAATCAAAAAATTCCGCCCATACGGTTAAAAAAGACATCTCTTAGAGCTCCTAACCCCATTTCGCAGTGTTGTCCGTGAATTATAGAACAATAAAGCCATTGAGCACCACCACATTGACACTTATGAAGGTGAAAAACCAGCACCATCATTCTTTTACCATCTCCCCATATATTTACAAACCCATGGTGTTGCCACACCTCTTGCATGAAGACCGTTCATGAGAAGCATTTTTCTTCCTTCCCCCTATAATCCTTATCCCTATACAAACCCTGTTTATGATGTAAAGCCAAGTGAAACAAAATTGATTCAACATAAAAAGATTTGAAATGAAAGCATCTATAATATATGCGGGGTTATGATTCAAGCTAGATAACAACAGATAATACTTATAAATCAACATGTTGCTGTTAAAACATTCAAGACATTATAAACTTCTGTCTTGAATGAATTTTATCGCAACAGTCATAAAAAGCCATCAAGCCTCTCACGTTCATCGGCATGCTCACAGAGTAAGCACTTCACTCAAAAGACAAGCAGAACTTTTGAATCTAACGCAGAAAAATACCGATAATAATTTTTCATCCTTTTGACAAGATATTAAGAACAACAAAACACTTAAAGTGTTTTTTCTACTCTCATTCTTCCATAACAAAATACAGTGAAAAAAACTTTCAAGCATGATGATCAAATACACTTTTTACAATCATATATAAGTTTTTAAGAAGAGTACTTAACACACATAAAAAACAGTTTACCCTTTTTATATAACAGTTCCTCCTTTTTACACAAAAGACAATAGCCTGATTTTTGATAGGCCCCACTCCATGAGCACCCTCCATTGTTTTTCTCTCCAGCACACAGTAAATATCCCACGACAGATCCATTGTTAGGAAGAAAAACACAACCATATCCATAAATTGTAAGCTTTCATATCAAGCTTTTTATATCATTTCTCTTTCACGAATTGAAAAGAAAGACTCCCGCCCTATCACACGTCCATACACCAGTATCATCTTCCCTTTACCAGCTCATGATATATCCACCAAATCATAGCGTTGCAACAGCCCTTGCATGAAAGCGGTTCATGAGAGGCATTTTTTCTTTCTCCTATAGTTTTACCTTCATGCCACCCCCATAAAGCCAAGTGAACAAAATTAATCAACATAAAGAAATTTAAAATGAGAGAATCTTACAATATTCAGGATTATGACTCAAAGCAGACAACGATAAATCATCATTATAAATCAATGAATTACAACAGAAAGGGCTCAAGATATATTTTTAAAATTTAATTTCTCAAACGTTGATTTCCCAAACATCAATCTATTGGGATCGTCACAAACCGTAACTCTCCATCTGCGCGTGCAACAATAAAGAGAGCATTTTTACGTCCAGCTTCACGTAATTTATGAATACGTTTTTTAGCCTCCTCGATTGTTGTTACAGAACTTTGATTAATATCCACAATCACTTCACCAATACGAATATGCTTTTTATCCGCCGCACTATTTTGTGCAACAGATGTCACCACAAGCCCTTGAAGTTTATCTGTAATAGAATAATGTTGACGCAAATCCGCTGTCAGTTCAGATAATGTCATTCCCATAAATTGCATTGTCACGCTTTTCGATGAAGTATCACTTTTATCATCATCCGATTCTTCTTGTGTATTTTCATTTGCATCTGTCTCAATCAAACGTCCAAGCTTAACTTGTACTGTTTTTTTCTGTCCATCCCGCAAAACAGTAACATCTACCACTTTTCCTTCCGTACTTTCCGCTACTAAACGCGGCAAATCACGCGCATGCTTAATTTCTGTATCCCCAAAGAAAAGAATAACATCCCCATCCTGTAATTGGCTATTATCGACATCTTCCTGTTCCATTTTACCAGCAACCAACGCCCCCACAGCGCTATCTAGTTTCAAACTTTTTGCAATATCCTCTGTCACCGGTTGAATACGAATAGCCAACCAACCACGCCTTATCTCTCCAAAATCACGCAACTGATTAATAACAGAAAGGGCCATATCCGATGGTATAGCAAAACCAATCCCAATAGACCCCCCAGAAGGCGAAATAATCGCTGTATTAATCCCTATCACTTCACCATTTCTATCAAAGAGTGGCCCCCCAGAATTTCCTCGGTTAATCGCAGCATCTGTCTGAATAAAATTATCGTAAGGACCAGCATTAAGATCACGATTGCGTGCAGAAATAATACCAACCGTTACACTTCCACCAAAACCATAGGGGTTACCGATAGCCATCACCCAATCACCGATACGTGCTTTTTCTGAATCCCCAAAGCGTACAGCTTTCAATTTTTTACGTCTTGGATCAACTTGAAGCAGAGCCAAATCAGTCTTACTATCCCTTCCAAGCAATTTTGCTTTAAGTTTTGTACCATCGGTAAAATTAACTTCAATCTCATCAGCATCAACAATAACGTGATAATTCGTAACAATCAGTCCTTTTTGCGCATCAATCACAAAACCAGATCCTAAAGAACGTACCTTTCGAAACTGACCGTCTTTTTTACCATCTTTCGGTGAAAAAAAATCATTAAAATATTCTTGCAACAATGAATCGTCTGGAATGACAGGCACAGAAGTATGCTCATCCTGTTCTGTACCTTCAACGGTTTGTTCTGTGGAAATATTGACAACCGTTTCCAAAAGTTCAGCCGCCAAATCAGGAATGGGAAAAAGCGTGTTTTTCTCCTCTCCCCAAGACACACTGATTGCCCCCGATAAAAATAAAAATACACAAACAACGACTCTTGGAACAAAGAGCTTCAAAAACGTATTTTTACCTATAACATTTCTACCCATGACATGCCTTTAACAAAACGCTACGAAATGCCGCATCATATTTAATCAATATTCAGTATGGCTCAACACTTTCCACCTTCATCATAAAAGAAAGCAACCTCACAGCTATCATGCCAAAATAGTGTGTTACCAGTTCATTTTTGCCTCTACTCTCGCCCAATTTTTGGATCAGTTCCGCTCAGGCCATTGCTTGTTGTTGATGTGCTTATTGCTGATGAAAATTTTTTCTTTTCCTGTAATGGATTGCGAAAATAGAAGAAGAAATCCTCGTTTGGTGAGATCACCATCGGAATCTGCTCTAAATTCTTATATTGTTCCATTGCTAACCAAAAATCGTAAAAGGACGGATTTGCCTCCCTCGCACTCAATAAAAGGCGAATGCTTTCAGCCTGACCTTCACCACGCGTAATTTCAGCATCACGCTTTGCAGCTGCTACGATTTCTTCATATTCACGATTAGCTTCCGCCACGATACGATCTCTTTCCTGTTGACCACGCGCGCGAATATTTTCTGCCGCGGCCTCACGTTCAGCGGCCATTTGCCGATACACATCTTCTGAAACGGCATCGGTTAAATCGGTTTTGCGAATACGTACATCAACAATGGTGATCCCCAATGAACCTGCATCGACAGAAAACTGCCGTTGCACTTCAGCCATCATAGCCCCCCTCTCATCGGATAAAGCCGCCCTAAATTCCCGCTTACCGTAAACAGCGCGCAAAGCATCAATAAAACGTGGGACAAGGTTTTCACGCGCAGCAATCTGCGGACGCCCTGAGGCAATGCGCTGTAAAAACAATTTAGGATCTGTAATACGATAAATAAAGAAGGCATCCACTTCATAATAAGCACCTCCACGAACTTGAACAGATTGTGTAGGAACATCGTAACGCAGCAACCGATTATCAACAACAATCATCTTATCCACAAAAGGCACTTTGACATAAATTCCCGGATGAGACTCTACCTTAACAATTTGTCCAAAACGCTTAATTGCCACTTGTTGACGCGGATAGACAATGAAAAGAGACATCCATAAAGCCATCAAAAGTATCACGACAGCAATAAAAACAAATAAGAAACGAGACTGCTGCATAATTATCGTCCTCCAGAAATACGAGAATCCAAAAGCGATGCAGAACGTGCCGACGTATTTTTAGCATTTTCTGATGTATTGCTACGCAGCAATTCATTCAGAGGCAAATAGGGCACCGCTGGAGAATTTATTTGATCAAGAAGCAATTTATTGGATGAAGAAAGAATACGCCCCATCGTCTCCATATAAAGACGATAACGTGTAGCCTCTGGTGAAATTGCAGCTTCACGCGCTATAGCCTGAAAACGCTCAGCACGCCCTCTTGCCTCCTCAACCATTTGTGCTTTTTCCCCCTTTGCAATTTCCCGCGTGCGTGACGCCTCACCATTTGCCAGACCAATCTTGGTAAAACGCACACGATTTCCTTCTTCAATCATTCGTCCACGTTCTTGCTCTGCCTGCTGAACAGAATTAAATGCAGCAGCAACCTTCGTAGGAGGAGCAGCTTCACTCACCGACACACGACTGATTTCAACACCAAGTTGATATTTATCGACAGTCAATTGGATAATTTTTCTAACATCATTTGCAACTTCTTCTTTTTTGTCACGTAAAACATCATCAACGGGCCTTGAACCAATAACCTCACGCATTGCACTCTCAGCAACCTGACGAACAGTTCCTTCTTGATCATTCACATTGAATAAGAATTCACCTGGACGTGCAATTCGATAGTAAACGGAAAAGTTAACATTAACAATATTCTGATCACTCGAAAGCATTAAACCTTCGCTTTGTTGCTTCTGTCCAGTCTGCCCACCAATCGCGATTGTTTTTTCTGTTAAAGGCACCTTCATATAGGTCTCAATTGGCCAAAAATGAAAATGCAACCCATCACCGATAATGCCCGCCTTAGGCACACCAAAACGCAACTCCACTGCTTGTTCATTTTGCTGTACGATATAAAAAGACTGATAGAGCCAAAACAACACAGCAAGAAGAATCAGTAAAACAAAAAGCGCACTGCCCCCAACTTGTTTAAACTGATACTGCCCTTTACGCAAAATGTCGTCAAGGTTGGAACCATTATCACCACCATTACTGCCCGAAGAACCGAAAAGATTCTTGGACGGTGCTTTTTTATCACCACCGAGTTTATTCTTATTGCCACTCCACGGGCCATCACCATTTTGATTTGTCCAGGGCATCATCACCTCTTTAATTGACTATATTATCAACGACCAACCACTTACTTGATCTGATAGAATATCTCTTGTCAAATAACAACATTAACTAACAAGTCCTGTTCGTTTAAATGACAAACATTATTTCTGCTCATAAACTATAAAACGTGTCGGGTGAGTGTCTTTATCTCCTTCTGGAATATATTGTGTTTGCACAATAGTCCACTTTTCTTTATCAAAAAGTGGAAAAAAACTATCACCTTTGATAGACGCTAAGACTTCTGTCAGAAATATTTTATCAGCCATAGGCAATGCTTGTTCAAAAATTTCCCCACCACCAATAACAAAAACAGCATCTGCACCATCCTGAGAAGCCACCTTTTCTGCAATAGAACAAGCTTGAGATAAAGAATGAGCAATCACAGCCCCTTCAGCTGTAAAGACCGGATTACGGGTAATAACGATATTCGTGCGCCCTGCTAAAGGACGCCCAAGAGAATCCCAAGTTTTTCGCCCCATAATAACGGGTTTCCCAAAAGTCAAAGTCTTAAAGCGTTGCAAATCTGTCGACAAGCGCCAAGGCATCGCACCCACACGACCAATAACGCCATTTTCTGCAACAGCGGCAATTAAATAAACTGGAAAAGTCATACTGCCACCGGTGCCTTAATATGGGGCTGGGCTTCATAATTAAGCAATTTAAAATCCTCAAACTTAAAAGAAAAAAGATCTGTTACCGTTGGATTTATAGACATCAACGGCAAACTATTGGGTGTACGAGACAATTGACATTTTGCCTGTTCAAAATGGTTAGAATAAAGGTGAGCATCACCAAGAGTATGAATAAAATCACCCACTTTAAGTCCACAGACTTGTGCAATCATCATTGTTAACAACGCATAAGAAGCAATGTTGAATGGAACACCTAAAAAAATATCTGCTGAACGTTGGTAAAGTTGGCAGGATAATTTACCATCAGCAATGTAAAATTGAAAAAGACAATGACAAGGTGGAAGAGCCATTTCCTCTATCAGTGCGGGATTCCATGCAGAGACAATTAAACGGCGAGAATGAGGTGTTTTCTGAATCATCGTCAAAAGATTGCTGATTTGATCGATATGGCGCCCATCAGGAGTCGGCCAAGAACGCCATTGATAACCATAAACAGGACCAAGGTCTCCTTTTTCACCAGCCCACTCATCCCAAATCGATACATCATTCTCCTTCAACCATGCAATATTTGTATCGCCTTTAAGAAACCATAAAAGTTCGTAAATAATTGAACGTAAATGCAATTTCTTCGTCGTTAACAATGGAAATCCAACCTGTAAATCAAACCGCATCTGATACCCAAAAACCGACCGTGTTCCCACACCAGTTCGATCTGCACGATCAATGCCCTGATTTAAAACATGAGATAAAAGATCAAGATAGGTTTTCATATAAATATTATGCTTGATTCTTAACATTACAGGAAACAGAAACTTCAAAATTTATAAAAAAATACACTTCAAATAGACCATAAACCTAACAGCTTTTAGAGAAATTCTCATTATATGATTGCATTTTAATAAATCGAATCGTAAATAAATTTTGAAATAAACAATTTAGATATGATCATAAAAGGGACAAATTTATGGAGAATGAAACAGCTTTAGCGCCGTATGATACAAAAAAACGTGTCTGGGCTATCGTGTCCAGTGCATCAGGTAATCTCGTAGAATGGTATGACTTTTATGTTTATTCCTTTACGTCCATTTACTTTGCATCACAATTTTTTCCTTCAGATGGCAATGTTGTTGCACAACTTTTAAAAGCTGCAGGTGTCTTTGCCATTGGTTTTCTTATGCGCCCAATCGGTGGATGGCTTTTTGGTTTTATTGCCGATCGTTATGGACGCAAGCGCTCAATGCTTATTTCTGTTTTTATGATGTGCGCTGGCTCGTTCTTAATCGCCCTCCTTCCTACCTATGAATCCATTGGCGTAACAGCAGGATTTCTTTTACTTTTACTAAGAATGCTTCAGGGACTTTCTGTTGGTGGTGAATACGGTACGACAGCAACTTATATGAGTGAAATTGCCCTCAAAAATCGCCGTGGATTTTTTAGCTCTTTTCAATACACGACACTAATTGGTGGGCAGCTTCTAGCCAGTCTTGTTATATTTATTCTAGCGCTTTATCTCACCGAAGATCAGCTAAAAACATGGGGCTGGCGTATTCCATTTGCTATTGGTGGACTAGGAGCAATTGTTGCAATTTATCTACGTCGTGCACTCCAGGAGACAACCACCAAAGAAAGTCGCTCCAGTGCACAAGCTGGTAGTATTAGGGGACTTCTGCAAGGCCACAGAAAAGCTTTTTTTCTCGTTATCGGCTTTACAGCTGGAGGATCACTCTCATTTTACACCTATACAACTTACATGCTCAAATATCTAACGGTAACCACCGGTTTTGATAAACATACAGCCACAACTGTGATGACTGTTGCACTCTTTGTTTTCATGTTCATTCAACCTATATTTGGTTTAATAGCTGATAAAATTGGAACAAGAACTTCACTCCTTATTTGGAGCGTTTTATCTATTCTCTTTACGATTCCTGGACTTCATGTAATTGGGAACACTGATAATACATGGGTTGCTCTCTCAGTGATTATTGGAATGCTCTGCATTATGAGCTTTTATACATCTATCTCCGGTATTGTAAAATCAGAAATGTTCCCCGCTTCAATACGGGCAATAGGTGTTGGACTCTCTTATGCTATCGCCAACGCACTGTTTGGCGGTTCTGCTGAATACGTAGCACTTGGATTAAAAAATCTGGGATATGAAACTGTTTTCTATTTTTATGTAACCGGCATAATGATTATTGCATTCATTGCAATTCTCTTGATGCCTGATGCCCGAAAAGAAGGCTACCTTCAAGGGGATGATATTTCTTAAACCTTTCTAAATTTAAGAAGCCTGATTTTCGGGCTTTTTTTACTATGATCAGATAGTAGAATCCGTTTACAACTTCCTATGAGCGTGTCTTTATAGCATAAATCTCTCTTGTATCATAAAGGAGACGATATTCTCCTCTTAGATATAACCATGATGAATAGATGGGCTTCATGTCATGGTCAATACATTGATTTATAATGTTTTTATCGTTTCTCACCTTCAATCATATCCCCGAATATTGTAAGATTCTCTCATCTCAAACCACTTATGTTGAACCAATTTTATTCACTTAGCTTTATGTCATAAGTAGGGTTGGCAGATGAGTAAAAATTATAGAGGAGGAGGAAAAATGCCTCTCATGAATCGTCTTAATGCAAGGGCTGTCGCAACACCCATGCGCTGGTAAAATGTATGATAGTGCCGGCTTGTACCTTCATAAGCGCAAAGACGGTGGCGCTCAATGAGCACACCTTTTTATAATACCACGCAATCTCGTATCCTTACTAAGAGACTTCGCTTTTAAAATATCTGATCTGCTTTCATAAAAGTCCATTTTTCTTTATCAAAAAGAAAAAATGTTTCCTTATTTGTCTCAAGAAGAGAAATAAAACTTCATCTCTGACCACTCCTATCGCAATGCCCCTTTCGGTTTGAATGATCCAATGCCACCATTAAAAATGCAATAAAAATCAAAACATACTTTTCTTCTATAAATATAAAACATTTTTGCTCTGCCACAAAAATAAAAACTGCAAACATGATGAAAATGAGCCACTTTCATCTTCTTTTATAAAGAAAACATCGCCATATAATGGAGTTTTTATGATACAAGTTGCAAATAACTAAAAAAATAAAACACACGAACAGGGGAAAACTTTATGAAAAATGAAACAGCTTTAGCAGAGCATGATACAAGAAAACGTATTTTGGCTATCATATCGAGTGCCTCAGGAAATCTCGTAGAAGAGTATGATTTTTATGTTTACTCATTTGCGTCGATTTATTTTGCATCACAATTTTTTCTTGCCGATGAGAGTATTGTTTCGCAACTGTTAAAAACTGCAGGAATCTTTTTCATCGGTTTTCTCATGCGTCCTATTGGAGCATGGATATTTGAACATATTGCGGATCGCTATGGATACAAACGCTCCATGCTCATATCTATTTTTATGATGTATGGGGGATCTTTCCTCATCGCCATACTTCCCACCTATGAGACTTTGGGCATAACAGCGGCAATTCTTCTGCTTTTAATCCGCATGATGCAAGGGCTTTCAACCGGTAAGGAATATGGTACGGCTGCCACTTACATGAGCGAAGTTGCTCCTAAAAATCATCGCGGTTTCTTCGCTTCTTTCCAGTCTGGTACGCTTCTTACAGGTCAACTTCTCGCCAGCTTTCTTCTCTTTATTTTAGCACTTTACCTCACTGAAGATCAGTTAAAAGCATGGGGTTAGCGTATTCCTTTTGTGATTGGCAGCTTGAGAGCAATTGTTGCGATTTATCTGCGTTGTTCACTTCATGAAATAACAACACAAGAAAGTCGCTCCCAAAAACATACAGGTAGCCTTAAGGAGCTTTTCAAAAATCACAAAAAAGCCTTTTTTCGATTGCTTTATTTGCCTCAGGAGGTTCTCTCACTTTTTATACCTGTACAACCTATATGCAAAAATATCTGATCACAACCACAGGGTTTGATAAACACACGCAACAACGATAATGACTGCCGCTCTATTTTTATACTCTTCCAACCCATAGCAGGTATGCTCGCCGATAAAATTGGAACAAAAACTTTACTCATCATTTGGAGTATACTCTCTATACTCACCGCCTTTCCCAGCCTTTACATAGTCGGAAACATGCAAAACACATGGGTTGCTCTATGGAACATCGTTGGACTACTTTTTGTTATGAGCATGTATACTTCTATCTCTGGTGTCGTAAAATCAGCAATATTTCCTGCTTCCGTAAAGACACTCGGGGTTAGTCTCTCCCACGCCATGGGGGAACGCACTCTTTGGTGGCTCTGCTGAATATGTAGCACTTGTTAAAAAATATAGGACATAAATCGTTCTTTTATTTTTACATCACCGGTGTGATGATTATTGCATTCATTGCACTTCTCTTTGTACCGAGTATGCGTTACGCAGGCTATCTTAAAAACATCGCCACCATATAATGAAAAAGCCCAATAATTTGGGCTTTTTTTTACAATTGCATAAAAATGCAATTTTAATATTGTTTAAATTCTATCAAGCTTATTTAATTGTTTGGCCAGCAAATAATAAAAAGTCATACGCCTTTTTCGACGATCTCCAGACATCATCTCTGCAACTTTTTCAACAGCCATTTTAGCACTCTGCTCATCAACACCTAAGACATCTTGCCCCCACTTTTCAACGCGTTCTAACTCTTTTGGATCCGTTACAGCAACAAGTGATGCATCCTGCTTTTGCATGACCAAAGCCAAGCGACTGCTCAATCGTTCTATTGCGGCTTCATCGGGATTTTGATCATATAACTTAATATTTTCTAGATCATTGATCATTCTGCTCCACCTCCTTTTTAGAATAAGCGGCTGTACTTTACAACCACATTATATAGCTCCCTAAATAATTAGAGGATTTAAAATATTAACAACCCCCCTTTTCCAAAGACCATTCTTCGTCTATATTATCAGTGCTGGCTTGCCAGCTATGGTAATAAATGGACAATGAAATAAACTCATTGGACCCGGGGGCGGTACCCGGCGCCTCCACCAAAATATAAAAGATAAGATTATATTTTGGTGGGGGCGAAATAGGATCGACAAGAGCGTAAAGATTGCTCTTTTACTCGGCATAGTACCACCGTTATCGGACTAAATGAGTAGTTGCAAATGACAACTATGCGGAAGCACGTCTCGCCGCTTAAATGTGGTGCGAATGTTTCAAATTAAGTCTTAAACCATCGCAGGTTTAAGCGGGGTTCGAAGGCACCTGGCAACAGAAGCTTTCACCTTCTTAAATGTTATTGATGAATCCCTTGAACATTATTCATCATAAGATTTTATGTTCTTTTTCAATGAATTTAAGTGCACAAAAGAAAAATATGACTAGCTTTAAAATATATTCCGTTGCACAATATTAATGTGTAAATCTCTTCTACGTGAAATAAAAGGAATAAACTTCGATGGTTCAAGATCAAATCCGTTACGATGTTCTCGTTCAGGATGCGCTTCGTGGGGTTATTCGTAAAGTTTTATCAGAAGTTTCCAAAGCAGGTCTTCCAGGAAACCATCATTTTTTTATTACTTTTTTGACAAATGCTCCAGGAATAAAAATCTCTTCTCGACTTAAAAGTCGTTATCCGGAACAAATGACAATCGTATTACAACATCAGTTTAGAGATTTAAACGTTTCGGAAAATGCTTTTGAGGTAACGCTTTCTTTTAAAGAAATTACGGAAAAACTCGTCATTCCTTTTCATTCTATCCAAGTGTTTTATGATCCTGTAGCCTCATTTGAAGCAGCATTCGACCTCCCCTCAACCCCTGCCTCTGAAGAAAGCGAAAATTTAGAAAACACTCCTAAAATACCTCTCTCCCTATCGGAAAAAAAACAAAATCTTGCGACAAGTAAGGAACACCCCTCAAATAATGACGCCAAGCAAGGTGCTGATGTTGTTTCTCTCGACTCTTTTCGAAAAAAGTAAATCAATTTTCTCATGACTGAAATCATTAACCTTCGCCAGTTTCGAAAACAAAAAAAACGTGCAGCACAAGATGTTCACGCGGAAGAGAATCGTTATCGTTTTGGACGAACAAAAGCTGAAAAACTTTTCGAACAAAAAGAAGCACTAAAAACACAGAAATTTCTTGAGCAAAATCATTTACTGCACAACGAACAAGAATAGAAAAAATGCACAAAGATCATTCTATTGATTGGGATCATTCTATTGATTGGTCGAAAGCAATTTCGCGAAAAATATCCGTTCGAATTAATGGACATGCAACAAGTGTATCTTTAGAGCAGCTCTTTCTCGATATTCTTAAAGCCATAGCGCGCAAAAAAGGCCAATCTTTAACCTTTATTATCACGGATATTGATAGAAAAAGACCTCAGGAAATAAATCTTTCAGCATCATTACGCATTTATGCACTTCAAAGCATTCTGACTCAGAATTTTTAATATTTATTTTAACCATCTCTTGATTCTTATTTAACCAAAGCTATTGTGTCTTTTCTTGAGAGAAGTTTTTTTTTGGATCTAGCACTCAGATGAAAAAAATATTACACGAAAGCTATAATGAATAATTTTTTCGATCACATACCATTTTGGGGAGAGGATGAATCCTCTCCCCAGCAGCATGAAAAGAATTCTGAACACGTTTCCCACATTGTAACAAAAGAACAAGCACAATGTGACGCAGACTATTTAGAAAAACTTAACCCAGAACAACGACAAGCTGTCTTGAATACAGAGGGACCTCTCTTAGTTCTTGCGGGTGCTGGTACTGGAAAAACACGTGTTTTAACCACCCGCCTTTCTCACATTTTGCGCTCTGGTCTTGCTTCTCCTCAACAGATACTCGCTGTAACTTTCACCAACAAAGCAGCACGCGAGATGAAAATGCGTATTAGTGAACTCATTGGTGAAACTGTTGAAGGCATGCCCTGGCTTGGAACCTTTCATTCCATCGGTGCAAAAATTTTGCGCCGGCACGCGGAACTTATTCATTTAAAAAGCAATTTTACAATTCTCGACAGCGATGATATCCTTCGTCTTTTAAAGCAACTGATCCAAGCTGAAGGATTAGACGATAAACGTTGGCCTGCACGTAGCTTTGCAATGATGATTGATTCTTGGAAAAATCAAGGACTTTCACCAGAACACATTTCAGAGAGTGATGCTCATTCCTTTGGTAACGGCATGGGACGTATCCTTTACCACAGCTATCAGGAAAGGTTAAAAACTCTTAATGCCTGTGATTTTGGTGACCTTCTGCTTCATTCAATCTCTCTCTTCCAACATAATCCAGATATTCTCCAAAAATATCATTCCAAATTTCGCTATATTCTTGTTGATGAATATCAAGATACAAATACAGCGCAATATCTTTGGCTTCGCCTTCTAGCAAAACGGTCCAAAGAACAACCTGTCAATCTTTGTTGTGTTGGCGATGATGACCAATCTATTTATGGATGGCGCGGTGCTAAAATTGACAACATCTTACGCTTTGAGAAAGATTTTCCCCCCGCCCAAATTGTTCGGTTAGAACGCAACTATCGTTCAACATCGCACATTCTCAAAACCGCTTCTCATCTCATTTCTCATAATCAAGGAAGACTTGGAAAAACGCTTTTTTCCGCTCAGACCAATATTCAAGAAGAAAAAATAAAAATCCATGCTGCGTGGGATTCGCAAGAAGAGGCACGCGCTATCGGAGAAGAAGTTGAACAAGCACAACGAGCTGGTCATTTATTAAATCATATGGCCATATTGGTGCGTGCCTCATTTCAGATGCGTGAATTTGAAGATCGCTTTGTAACACTTGGTCTGAATTACCGTGTCATTGGTGGACCACGTTTTTATGAACGCCTAGAAATACGTGATGCTATGGCCTATTTGCGTGTTGTTGTCCAACCGGCAGATGATTTAGCCTTTGAACGTATTATTAATACTCCTAAACGTGGCTTAGGAGATGCAAACCTAGGCACCCTTCATGAGAGTGCACGTGCCCGTAGCGTTCCTCTTTTTACCACCGCAGCAGAAATTATTGAAACAGATGAATTAAAACCCAAGGCTCGCAATGCATTGCGCGGTATTGTTGAAGACTTTCGCCGCTGGCAAAGCATGCTGCAAAATACCCCCCATAGAGAACTTGTTGAAACAATTCTTGATGATTCAGGCTACACAGCTATGTGGCAAGAAGATCGCTCACCAGAAGCACCAACACGGCTAGAAAATCTTAAAGAAATGATACGTTCTATGGAACAATTTGAAAGTCTTCAAAGCTTTTTAGAACATGTTGCACTGGTAATGGATGCTGAAAACAATGAAAATACCGATGCAATCAACATCATGACACTTCATTCCGCCAAAGGGCTTGAGTTTGAAACAGTTTTTCTTCCCGGTTGGGAAGAAGGTCTCTTTCCTCACCAACGCTCACTGGATGACGGGGGACGTTTAGGATTAGAAGAAGAACGCAGACTCGCTTATGTAGGGCTCACAAGAGCAAAAAAACATTTGCATATATGGTTTGTATCTCATCGAAGAGTCCATGGGCTTTGGCAATCGACGCTTCCATCGCGTTTTCTGGATGAGTTACCAGCAGAACATATAGAAGTCGTAGAAATGGAAAACTCTTATGGTGGCTATGGAAAAGCGCAATTTAAACAAAAAAATCCCTTTTATAATGATTACGCAACACCAAGGTGGAAGCGTGCACAAAAAAACATTGAAGGCGAAATCATCGCGCAGTCAATGTCTGAGAGATCATCCCATTTTTCAATCAATGATCGAATTTTTCACATAAAATTTGGTTACGGACATATTTCAGCGATAGACGGACATAAATTAACGATTATGTTTGAGAAAGCAGGAGAAAAACGTGTACTCGATAATTTTGTCAACAAAGTCCCATAAAACACAAACAACAAAGTCTTATAAAACATAAATATAATAAGGTTATTTCTGCATTTCATTTTTACTTCCATTTGCGAATAAAAGCTTCAATGGATAAGCTTTGCATATCAGGCACTGCATCATATATTTTATCAAGCGGCCAATTCCACCACGCCATTTCTAAAAGCACTTGAATCACATGATCAGCAAAACGCCTCCGCAACGGCTTTGCAGGCACACCAGCAACAATCATATAGGATGCGACATCTTTTGTTATAACAGCATTAGCACCAATGATAGCGCCATTTCCAATAGTGACCCCCAGCATAATCACGACACCACGCCCAATCCATACATCATACCCAACAATCACACGTTTTGTGCGACGCCTTTCACGAAAAGAACGATCTAACGGCATATAGCGAAAATATTCATTAGGATGATAGGTTATTTTATGCGTTGAAAGCCGCTCTACAGGGTGCTCTAGCGCATTAATACGGACATGAGATGCAATAGAACAAAAACGTCCAATATCACTATAAATTGCTTCACTGTTCCGCTCAAAATAAGAAAAATCTCCAACCGTTACATCACGCAAAACCACCCGCTCATTGATTTCCACCTAACGCCCCAATTTACAACCATGCAACCGTGCCGTTATATTGATATGGGGATCACTTTTATGAAATCGAAGATTCTTCTCAGTATCCATGCATTTTTCACCAATTTTTTATAGAGAACATAGGAGACATAACAACTGAATGATAAAATCAACTATGAAACAAAGATTGCAAAACCAAACCACCAATGCTACAATTTTTCGGTGTGTTAAGAAAGACGAACCATGAAAAATATCATATACATTCTCGGGCTAACGGTTATATTTCTTATCGGTATTTTCAGCTATGATGCGTTGAGAAATAAGCCTTTAGGTGATAATTTTACCCTTACCGATTCCAATGGAAAGACTATTACCCAAGCTGATATTCGAAGCAAGCCTTCCATTATTTTCTTTGGCTTCACCATGTGTCCTGAAAGTTGTCCGACCACATTGATCAATCTTGACCGATGGTTGACGGCCCTTGGTCCGAAAGTTGAGAAATTAGGAGTATGGTTTATCACTGTTGACCCTGAACGTGATACCCCTGAAGTTCTCCACAATTATCTTAGTAATTTTAACAATAAAATTATTGGTATCAGTGGAGATCCTGAAAAAGTTCATAAAATGGTCAATTCTTTTAATATCGTTGCTGAGAAAGTCCTTGGAACGGATGGAAACTACACTTATAACCACACAGCAGCAATTTTTTTACTCAAAAAAGGCGGAAAATTAGCTGGCGTTATTCCTTATGAACCGGAAAATAATAATATAAGAGATGAATCTGCTATGGAACGGCTTAAGAAACTTGTCTCTGATTAAAAGCCGGCTATAAAGAAAGAATAAAATGTCGCAGCAAATTCGTCTGTATTATACAGCTTCTAAAAATGAAGCGGAGCGGTTTTATGCTCTTTTAGAAACAGCTTTTGAAGAGGAAGGGTATCCTCTTGCGCTTGCAGAGAGTGATGAAAAAAATGCCGTTTGTGAACTTTCACTGTATGTAGACCAAGAAAACCAAGAAAATGTTGCAAAACGCTTTGCGCAAATTCTTTTTGTAGATCCTGATAAAATTAACCGTGAAATTTTACCAGATATTGATTGGGTGAAACAAAGTCTTGAAGGGCTAACACCTGTGCGTTCTGGTCCTTTTTTTCTCCATGGAAGCCATCATAGAGATGATATTCCACCCAACGTTTTACCTATTGAAATTGAAGCTAATCAAGCTTTTGGAACAGGACATCATGGAACAACAGCCGGCTGTTTGGAAATGATTGCCAAAGTGGTGCAACAGGAAAATTCGCAAAACGCCCTTGATCTTGGGACAGGAAGTGGAGTCTTAGCTATTGGTATAGCAATGCTCAAACCTATTGCTGTACTTGCCTCCGATATTGACCCTATTGCTATCCAAGTTGCACAACATAATATTGCTCTCAATGGCGTAAAAGAATATGTCACAGCTGTTACCGCAACAGGCCTTCATCATGATGAGATTGCCTCACGTACACCCTTTGATCTCATTGTTGCCAATATCCTTGCCAATCCACTGATTGAATTTGCACAAGAGATCGTACAAGCCCTCCAAAAAGGAGGATCACTCATCCTCTCTGGAATCCTTGAAAAACAACATGATGCTGTTTTAAAAACCTATAGAAAACAAGGTCTAAAGCATATTGAAACCTATTATCGTCAAGGGTGGGTTATAATACATCTTAAATAAAAAGAAAGGAGGTTGTGATGTATCAATCTTTTGAGGCAACAACAAACCCTACTCATGCTGCAGAGCGCATTTCCGCTCTTCGTAAAGAGCTCGATCACCTCGGGTTAGATGGCTTTCTTGTTCCACGTGCAGATGAGCATCAAGGAGAGTATGTTCCTCCGCACGCCCAACGCCTTAGCTGGCTTACAGGCTTTACGGGGTCATCTGGTATGGCACTCATTTTAAAAAACAAAGCCATTATATTCACAGACGGGCGTTATAGACTCCAGGTTCGCCAACAAACCGATCATCTTATTTTTGAATATGAAGATCTCATAACATCCCCTCCTTCACAATGGCTTGAAAAGAATGGGCAAAAACTTTCTATTGGCTTTGACCCGTGGCTGCATACTATTGCTGCTACCGATTCATTAAAAAAAGCATTAGAGATGAAAGCAGGCGGAAAACTTATAGAAGTACAACAAAATCCTATTGATCTTATCTGGCATGATCAACCACCATTGCCACAATCTTCCTTATCGATTCATCCTCTCAAATATGCAGGATGCGACACCGATGAAAAACTCGCATTGCTTCGCAAAAATATCGAAAAAACCAATGCAAGTGCTTTTATTTTTACAGACCCCTCCTCTATTGCATGGACATTCAACATACGTGGAAATGATGTTTCCAACACGCCTTTTTCTCTTTGTTTTGCTGTTATTCCCACCAAGGAAACGCCAACCTTATTCATTGACAACAAAAAACTTGGCGTAGAACAGAAACAATATCTGGAACGTTATGCAAAATTATATCCCTCTGAACAACTTCTCTCAAAAATCAAAGACTATGCTCAAAAAGGAACAGTTTTTGCTTTAGACCCACGACTAACATGCGAAAAGTTACGGACCGTTGTAAAAAAACAAGGCAACTCTTTCGTGACACTTACTGATCCTGCCGCCCTACCACGAGCAATTAAGAACAATACCGAACTTGATGGTGCCCGCAAAGCACACCTGCGTGATGGTGTCGCCCTAACCCGTTTTTTTTCTTGGCTAGAGAGCCAAACACCAAGTACAGTCAATGAAATTTCTGCTGCTCAAAAATTAGAAGAATTTCGCATAACAACCGCCAAAGAAATGGGAGAAAAACTTGAAGATCTCTCTTTTGATACAATTTCAGCAGCAAATGCAAACGGTGCTATTATTCATTATCGTGTAACAACAAAAACCAATAAACAACTCAATGCTGGTGAACTTTATCTTGTTGACTCAGGTGGACAATACCGTGATGGTACCACAGATGTCACGCGCACAATAGCCATTGGAAAGATTGGAAAAGAAGAAAAACGTTGTTTCACTCTTGTTCTCAAAGGCATGATTGCTCTTGCAACCGCACGGTTTCCAAAAGGTACCCGTGGTCAAGATATTGATGTTTTAGCACGCATAGCTTTGTGGAAAGCAGGTTTTGATTATGCTCATGGTACGGGCCATGGAGTTGGATCTTATCTCTCTGTTCATGAAGGACCACAAAATATTTCACGCAATGGCAGCCAAGAATTGATTCCCGGAATGATTATTTCCAATGAACCTGGCTATTACCGCGAAGGAGCTTTTGGTATTCGTATTGAAAATTTGATGATTGTCAAACCCGCTGAAAAGATTGATGGTGGTGATATAGAAATGCTCTCGTTTGAAACGCTCACCAATTGCCCCATTGACCGAAAACTCATCTTGACAGAACTTTTGACACAACAGGAAAAACAGTGGCTCAATGATTATCATGCCCATGTTTATCAGATGAATGCACCTTACTTAAATGAAGAAGATAAAAAATGGGCAAAAGAAGCAACAATGCCTCTTTAGTCAGAGATAAAGTTTTTATACCCTCTTTTTCTTTATCAAAAAGAGAGACAATGGACGAATATAAAAATATTCCTCATACGAAGAGCTTTTCCTGAAAAGTTTCCCAATAAAAACCCTTCGAAAAGAAATATGATTTATAATAATTTATTATTTTTTGAAAAAGCACAAAGAACAATATCTCTCTCTTACTTTAAACTTTCTTAGAGTAAATCAGTAAAAAGAGCATTTGCGCACTACAGATACAATGAGTGTTTAAATAAAACGATAAATAGACCAATTCTGTACTGTAATCATAACAACATATTGATTTATAAAGATAATTCATCATTATTCACTTTGAATCATAGCCCCGAATATTATAAGATTCCTTCATTTTAAACCGCTTTATGAATCAACTTTATTCACTTGGCTTGTACGCCACAAAAACAGGATGAACGCAAAAAAAAATTAGAAAGAAAAAATGCTTCTCACGAACAGCTTGAATACAAGGACTGTCGCAACATTGGAAATTGGTAAATATAATGACGGTGCCAACTTTTTACGCCACAGATAATTTCGCAAAATAAAGGAAAAAGAAATGGCACCTCAGCACTCTACCCTAACACAGCGAGCTATTGCACGTGCTTTAAAAGAAGCCAAGAAAAAATGCTGCGAATGAATGGAAATTAAACCTACGGGGAAAGTCCTTCTCTATCTTAAAACCGGTATCCCAATACCAAATTCAGCTGCGCATCCTGATAGCTTGGAAAGCTTATTAAGAAAAGAATATGAATTTGATATCGTTTTATAAGTGATCTTATGCCTAAACCTCGCCCCCCCTCATCTTGTGCGTGAACGAACACGCCATGGTAAAACTCTATGGTATGTGCGTATTGGTCATGGAAAACGCATTAGAATACATGGTACCTATGGAACACAAGAGTTTGTTGACAACTACAAAGACGCATTAGCACAATTAGAAGGACTGATCCTGCCAAAACAGAAACCAGGAAAATTAACGGAAGGATCATTCGCATGGCTCGTCAAACAGTATTTTGACAGTGCCTATTGGCATAGCCTTTCTAAATTCACAAAACGTCAAAGACAACCAACCCTTATGAAGATGTATGATTCTCTATCTAACGTTCCATACAAATCAATTCAAGAGAAACATATCGTCGACGCAGTTGAACGACGTAAAGAAACACCAGCAATGGCTATGGATTTTCTGAAAACGCTTAATAGACTGTTTAAATGGGCAATTGATCAAAGACTCTTAGAAGATAATCCAACTTTAGGAGTTAAAAGACCACCTTTAAAAAATAAAGACGGTTTTCCGGTTTGGATAGAAGAAGATGTTGAAAAATATTATCAACAATGGTCACATGGTACACATGAACGCATCTGGATTAACGTTCTTTTATATACGGGATTACGTCGTGGTGACGCTGTTCGTATTGGCTGGAAAGACGTAAAAGACAACATAATTCACCTCAAAACAGAAAAAAGCCAATTTAAAACAGATGTCTTTCTGCCAATTCTACCTGAATTAGCAGAAACTCTTAAAATTGGTCCCATTGGAGATGAAACATTTATTTACGGAAAAGAAGGAAAAAAATTAACAAAAGAAGGCTTTGGATATCTATTTAGGAATGCTTGTCGTGAAGCGGGCATAAAAAAATCAGCACACGGTCTAAGAAAATTAGCAGCAACACGGTCTGCCAACTCGGGTGCAACCGTATCACAACTCAAAGCACTTTTTGGTTGGACTGATGACAACATGACCTCTCTTTACACAAAGAGTGCAGACCGTAAAAGATTAGCTCTTAAGGCGATAAAAAAGCTGCAAAAAGGTTAGGGATACGTCCAAAAAAACGCAATAAAATCAAGATTCCGGCATTCCTTTCTTTTTACAATAACTTATTGATTTAATTATTTAAATATTTCTAAAAATAAAAAACCATCAAAATTTTTTTCTAACCTATGAGAAAAATCATATCTCATATGAAAGCAATAATTCTAAAAAATATAAATGCAAAATCTATTGTGCCCCCCCTCATCTTTAGTATTCATAAAAATAAACGGCAGCATTCTATTTTTCTTCCAATGTTGCACTTAACTTTTGAATTAATAATTTTCAGCCATATACCTCCCTTATTCACTAGTGAAAAGATAAAGAACTCTATAAATCAATAAATTATACGTACAATCATATCCATAGCTATTGAAAGAGAAAACCCTTTAAAATCCCTCAATCAATCGTATCCAAGCTTCTTCATCGATAACCTCAACACCTAATTCTTCAGCTTTAGTCAATTTTGATCCCGCTCCAGGTCCTGCAACCAAAAGATCTGTTTTTTTAGAAAGTGAACCAGATGTTTTGGCTCCTAATCGCTCTGCTAATGCTTTTGCTTCATCGCGTGACATTCGTGCCAAAGTTCCTGTAAAAACAATAATCTTTCCTGCAACGGGAGAAGAAGAATCCATGACTGGTTTCTCATCAAGAGGTGTGACTTCCTTAAGCAAAACAGATAAAACCTCACGATTATGCACTTCTTTATAAAAATCAACAATTGCATGCGCTACCTGTGGTCCAATGCCTTCGATATTGGTAAGTTCCATCCAAGCCTCATTGCCTTTTTCATTTTTCTCATTACACAGTGTAGCAGCTGTCATCACAGCAGTTTCAAAAGCCGTATAATTTTGGTAAGCACGTGCAAGACGTCGTGCATTAACCTCTCCAACATGGCGGATTCCTAATGCAAACAAAAAACGGCTCAAAGGAATTTCTCGACGCGCATTAATGGCCTCATAAAGCTTATGAACTGAAACAACACCGAAACCTTCCATATTTTCCAAACGAACAAGAGATTTTTCTTGCCGGCGTTGTAAAGTAAAAATATCAGCTGGTGTATGAATACAAAGCGTCTCATCTTGTACATGAAAGAAAAACTCCACCTGTTTTTTTCCAAGTCCCTCAATATCAAAGGCATTGCGTGCAACAAAATGACGAATACGCTCAATTGCTTGCGCAGGACAAATAAGCCCGCCAGTGCACCGGCGCACAGCTTCTCCCTCTTCACGAACAGCATGACTTCCACAAGCTGGACATATATCGGGAAAAATAAAAACAAAAGAATCTTTTGAACGCTTTTCAAGAACAATATCAACAATTTGGGGAATTACATCACCAGCACGTTGTACAATAACTGTATCACCTACACGGATATCACGCCCCTCACGAAGAAGCTCCCCTTTATGACCAACACCCTTAATATAATCTTCATTATGCAAACTTGCATTGGTAATCACCACTCCCCCAACAGTAATAGGTGCAAGACGCGCAACAGGCGTTAATGCCCCCGTGCGACCAACTTGAATATCAATATCTTCTAAAAGCGCCTTAGCTTGTTCTGCGGGAAATTTATGGGCAATAGCCCAACGTGGCGAACGAGAAACAAACCCTAAACGTGCTTGGAGAACCAAATCATTAACTTTATAAACAATCCCATCAATATCATAATTTAAAGAATAGCGGCATTCTTCTATATCATGATAATATGAAATCATCTCTTCTACTGCCTTAAAAACCTTTGTTAATGGATTAACAACAAAGCCATATTCTTTTAGCTTTTTCATCATCTCCATTTGGCTTTTTGCAAATATCTCACTCACCTCACCACAAGCATAAGAAAAAAATCGAAGCTTTCTGCGAGCAGTTATCCGTGAATCAAGTTGGCGTAAAGAACCGGCCGCAGCATTTCTAGGATTAGCAAAAGTTAACTTACCTTTTTCTTCTTGACTCCTATTAAGCGCTTGAAAATCCTCTCGTCCCATATAGACTTCACCACGCACCTCAATAATATCAGGAAACTTCCCTTGCAAAACCTGCGGGATATCTGAAATTGTCCGCGCATTCAGCGTTACATTTTCACCGACATATCCATCACCACGCGTTGCAGCACGCACAAGACGCCCCTTTTCATAACGCAAAGACAAAGATAAACCATCAATTTTAGGCTCTGCTGTTATTTCCAACATTTGTGTTTCTGGCAACCGTAAAAAACGACGAACACGCTCAACAAACTCCGTAACATCTTCAGCACTAAATGCATTATCAAGTGAAAGCATCGCCTGTGCGTGAACAGATTTTTCAAATTTCTCAGAAGCCGGAGCACCAATTTTATAGGAAGGAGAATCTGCACGAATGAGCTCCGGAAAAAGAGCTTCAATTTCTGCATTGCGGCGGCGAAGAGCATCATATTCTGCATCAGAAATTTCAGGTTGATCATGACAATTATAAAGAACATCATGACGTGCAATCTCTTTTGCCAACCACTCTAATTCACTTTCTGCTTCAAGAACAGTGAGGTTTTTAGATTCATTCTTGTCCATTAAATCTCTTCCACACCGTGAACTATGACCACAAGAATTTCCCCTCTTTTTCACGAAGAGAATCCCAATGAACACACGCTCGTCAGTATTTTGATCGCTTATCAATAATATCTATGCGAGAAGCTTTTGAGCCGCCGCACGTGCTTCTTTAGTAATCTGTTCTCCTGCCAACATACGAGCAATTTCTTCCGCACGCTCATGTTCTTCCATTTTATGAATAGCCGTAACAAAGCAACCCTTATCACCACTTTCAACCTTTGATATCAGAAAATGACTATGCGCTTTCGAGGCGACCTGCGGAGCATGTGTAATAGCAAAAACCTGCACATTCTCTGATAAACGCTGCAATCTCTGTCCAATGGCAGCAGCAACAGCGCCACCAACCCCTGTATCAATCTCATCAAAAATCAAAGTGGGCGCTGACCCACGATCAGACAAAACAACCTTTAATGCCAATAAAAAACGAGAAAGCTCACCACCAGAAGCAACACTCAATAGTGGGCCAGGACGTGTTCCAGGATTTGTTCGAACCCAATATTCTACGCGGTCGATTCCCTCTGCATTTCGTTTTTCAGCATCACTTTGCATGTCAACGATAAATTCTGCTTTTTCCAATTTTAACGCTGGTAACTCAGCCATAACACTTACCGAGAGATGTTTTGCTGCCTCTCGTCGTTTTACTGACAAGGCCTGTGCCAATGTATCATAATTTTTCTGTGCTTGCTCTGCTTCATCTTCAAAACGTGCTAATGTGATCTGAGCCTCCTCAAACTCAGCCAATTCAGCATCCATTTTATCGTGCAACTGGACCAATTCATCAGCAGAAACGTGATATTTACGTGCAAAATCCCGAAGAGCAAAAAGACGCTCTTCTATCCGCTCTAATTCACCAGGTTCAAAATCCAATACCCGTATTGCAGATTCAAGACCTTCTTGCGCTGTTGCAAGTGCATGCAATGCCTCATCAATAGATTTCACCACGGGTGTTATCAGTTCTTGTGCTTCAGGAATTTTCCGTTCCAAACGTCTCACCAAATTGGAAAGAACTGGAATTGGTGACTTTGAACCATTTAAAAGGTCATCAGCCTCTTTAATATCGGTCGCTATCTTTTCCAATTTAAGCATATCTGCACGACGAAGAGAAAGAGACTCTTCTTCACCAACTTGAAAGTCAAGCTTTTCAAGTCCCTCCACACACGCACGCAGATAATCAGCCTCCCGCTCAGCTTCCTTCACTTTCACACGCTGTTGCTGCAAACGCTCCTCAAATTCACGCCATATACGATAACACTGACGCAAATTTTCTGTTTCCTCTTCAAGCCCACCAAAAGCATCTAATAACTGGCGATGCGTCGCAACATCCACAAGCGCACGATCATCATGCTGTCCATGGATCTCAACCAACTGACGTCCAACATTACGCATCAATGCAACACTTGCTACCTGATCATTGATAAAGACACGACTACGGCCATCACTTGACTGCACACGCCGTAGAACAATATCACCTTCTTCATCAAAACCATTCTCACGAATAAGCTGACGCACAGGATGTGTAAGAGGGACATCAAAAACAGCAACCACATGCCCTTGCACCGCCCCATGACGTACAAGGGAAGCATCCCCCCGTCCACCAAGAGCCAGCGACAAAGCATCAAGCAGAATCGACTTCCCAGCACCCGTTTCACCCGTTAAAACCGATAGTCCCGCTGCAAAATGAATATTGAGCGTTTCGATCAAAACAATATTATGAATCGAAAGCTGTATCAGCATAGAGAATCAACGTGCCCTCTTCTTCTTATCACCACTGAAAGCATCTGAGATCCAAGAAGATTTATGCTCCTTAGGTAATACACGACTCTTTTGTAACAAATTGTAAGCAAATTTGTACCATTCACTTTTAGGATAATTACGTCCTAAAATCGCTGCTGCTGTCTGCGCTTCTACAGTTAAGCCAAGGGCCAGATTAACTTCCGTTAAACGAAAAAGTGCCTCTTCAATTTGATTTGTATCGGAATATTCCTCAACCACTTTACGAAATCTTCTACTTGCAGCAAGATAGCGCCGCCCTTCTTCATAATAACGGCCAACCTGCATCTCTTTACCAGCCAGCTGTTCTCGACCAAAACGTATTTTCGCTTTGGCATCCGCAACATACTCAGAATGAGGATAAAGCTCCACAACGAGCTGCATAGCAGCAATAGCACGTTTCGTATCACGTTGATCTCGTGTAACATCAGGAATCCGACGGAAAGAAGAAAGACCAATAATATAATAAGCATAAGCGACATCATCAGCCCTTGGATAAAGACTAATATAGCGCTGCGCCATACTAATGGAATCATCATACTTACCAAGCCGATAATTTGTAAAAGCCCCCATCACTAAGGATTTACGCCCCCAATCCGTATAGACATACTGCTTTTCAATTGTCAGAAACTTTTTCGACGCCTCTGCAAGCCGCCCACTTTCAAGGCTAGAAAGCGCTTGATTATATAAAACATCTGGTGGGTCAATTTTTAAAACATATGCAGAAGGATCAAGGGCATTTTTTTCTTTAAAGAGACAACCTGCTAACATGCAAGTGCTGCTTCCCAAAAGCATCACCCCCAATAACTTACATAGAACATGAGACTTCCTATATATCATATTTTCAATACCCACATGAGATTTTGTCATAGTTTTTCCGGCCTCCAGAGAATACCACCGCGTAGAAAAAGTTACTTACAAAAAATTTTTATACCATATCACTTTAAGTTTCACGAAACAATTTCGTGACTCACGATTAATCATCCCCTTAAAAATCAAATAGACTATAGAATGTTTTTTCTATGTTCCTGCTTATTTATCTACAAATAGATTTCCTCGTAACACGATTCGTCTTCCAAAACAGCTTTTACCAATTGCGAATTAATGGTATGCCCACTACGATAAGAACGAAACAATCCAATAAAAGGTGCTCCAAGCAAAGCAGTATCACCAATCGCATCAAGCATTTTATGCCGAACATATTCGTTTTTCCAATAAGGACCGCCTGGGTTCATAACTTCATCATGAAGACCGATAACAAGAGAATTTTCCAAAGAAGCTCCTAGCCCCTTTCCAGAAGCCCATAATTTTTCTACGTCTTTAACAAAACCAAAAGTACGCGCACGTGACAATTCATCTCGAAAACCTTGTCGAGTCAGATCAAAACTTAAATGTTGTTTGCCAATAGAAGCAGAAGAAAAAGAAATTGTTACATCAAAACGACATCCATCAAATGGCAAAAACTCCGCAACACTATGAGCATTTTCAACTCGTAGCGGCTTTTTTATAATAAAATAAGAACGCAATATATCCTGCTGTACAATGCCAGCTTCTTCAAAAGCTTGACAATACTGCCAAGCAGACCCATCCAAAATAGGAAGCTCATGACTCGACACTTCAATAACTAGATTATCGAGATTATAAGCAGCGATTGCAGCCATTAAATGCTCAATCGTTTCAACTCTTAGATCTCCCTGCCCAAGCACTGTTGATAATTCTGTTGTTCCTGTTTGCGAAGCATGTGCTTGAAATACTTTCTCTGTCCCGTCTAATCCACAACGTTTAAAAACAATACCGCATCCAATATCAGCTGGACAAATTTTTACCACAGATGAACACCCACTATGAACACCAATACCCTTCAATGTCACCGCCTTTTTAAGAGTGGACTGATATTTTTGCACTAAATTCATCCTCTGACTTTATTCCGTTATTTTTATGTTTTGAAAATATTAATAAGACCATAAAATTTTATACGTAGCAAATAATAAACCCGCTTAAGAATAAGCAGGTTTATAAAAAACAAAATCTTTTTCAAGAAAACATAGTATACTTTATAAAATATTGTATAAATCCTCTTTCGAGCATGGAAGAGGTGCGTAATTCTTCCCTCTTCCTTATTTTTTGCCCATTAATTCGCTTGACGACGCAAAAATGCTGGTATTTCCAACTGGTCTTCTTCGTTTATAAAATTACGCTGTTCTTGTGGAACATGGGGCTGCAATTCACCAGAACGACGTGGAACATAAACAGAAGCATCTTGGGAAAATGCTTGAGAATTTTTCTTATAAACATGCGCTTCTTTCTGCTGAGAAGATTTCACCGCAGGTTCTAACCGCGCTTCTGGCTCGCTTTCCTCACGATGTGTCAAGCTTTGTTTCAAACGCTGCCAAAGGTTACGAGGCCCCTGATCAGCAGAAGGAGACTTTTCTCGCTGTCCATAAGCAACAGAAGGAAAATCCTTTAATTCAGGCATACGCATAGGTGAACGTGCCTGCATTGGCTGTCCTTGCTTTTGCTGCTCTCTTCTCTCTTCTTGCTTTGCATCTCCTGGCATATCCTCAAGAACATGTGCTGTGGCCTCCATGCTTACAGATGCCATCATAGGTTGCTGAGAACCCCGATTCGCTTGCATACGTGGTGCATTTGATATCTGCCCATGGGCAAAATTTGATCCGGAAGAAGCAACATTCGCGGTCCGCGTAGCCACTGCATCAACAGGTTGTGCAAAAATTTGACTTTTAGGGCGGAACTTCTCTCCAGCCGATTTTGCCTTTTCTATTTCAAGTGCTTCAATCACCTCTACCATTGATTCAGAACGCAAGGGAGATGACTGAACATGAAAAGAAGCTTGTGATACTCCTGGATCATTTTTACGTATTGAAGAGGCAGGTTTCTGAATCTGAGAATGAGAAGGCTGAACGACATTACCAATTTCACGATCAATACCTGTTGCTACTACAGAAACACGAATAACACCTTCTAAAGACTCATCATCAATAGCACCAAAAATCACATTGGCATCAGCATCAACTTCTTCGCGAATACGATTAGCAGCTTCATCAACTTCAAATAAAGTCATATCACGACCACCTGTAATGGAAATCAGTAAGCCACGTGCACCACGCATAGAAGTATCATCCAACAGTGGGTTCGCAATAGCAGCTTCAGCAGCAGCTAAAGCACGCCCCTCACCAGAGGCCTCACCAGTCCCCATCATCGCGCGTCCCATTTCATGCATAACAGAACGAACATCAGCAAAATCAAGGTTAATCAAACCCTCTTTAATCATCAAATCTGTAATGGACGCAACACCAGAGTAAAGCACTTGGTCAGCCATAGCAAAAGCATCAGCAAACGTTGTCTTTTCATCCGCAATACGAAAAAGATTCTGATTAGGAATCACAATCAATGTATCAACAGACTTTTGCAATTCTTCAATACCAGCCTCTGCCGTTTTCATACGGCGTGCCCCTTCAAATTGAAAGGGTTTGGTAACAACACCAACGGTCAAAATACCTTTTTCACGTGCTGCACGAGCAACAACAGGCGCTGCTCCAGTTCCCGTACCTCCTCCCATACCAGCAGTAATGAAAACCATATGGGAATCCGCCAAATGATCGATAATTTCATCAATACATTCCTCTGCAGCGGCTTGCCCAACTTCCGGCAAAGCACCAGCTCCCAAACCTTCCGTAACCGCTGCACCAAGCTGAATAACACGTTCAGCCTTTGACATTGCCAAGGCCTGTGCATCCGTATTGGCAACTACAAAATCAACTCCCTGAAGACCAGCATTAATCATATTATTCACGGCATTCCCACCACCACCGCCAACCCCAAAAACGGTAATGCGTGGCTTCAATTCCGCGATATCTGGCCGATGCAGATTAATCGTCATTTCCTTTTCCTTCTCCTAAGACACCGCAAGCCAAAGCGATGAAATTTAACTTACCTCTATAGACTCAACTTAAAAACTCTCACGCAACCACTGACCAACACGCTGGAAATACCCACGCGTGCCCATCGACAAATGATTTACCGCAGGCATTGTTTTTTCTTCAAACCCCACCAATTGCGGATAAATTAACAACCCAACAGCAGACGTAAACGCCGCCCCTTTTGCAAGAGACGGAAGCCTCGAAATACCCAAAGGCCGCCCTATACGAACATTTCTTCCCAAGATAGTACGTGCCATTTCCGGCAACCCTGTTAATTGGCTTGCCCCCCCAGTCAAAACAACACGCTTACCAATAACATGCGCAAAACCAGAACGATTCAAACAATCACGCACCATTTCTAATATTTCTTCAACACGAGCACGAATAATACGACCAAGAACAGCACGTGGATATTGAGTTTCTCGACGTTCATAACCAATCTCTGCCACATTAATCATTTGACGCTCATCAGCACTTGTCGAAAACGCCGAACCGTAAACAACCTTTAAACGCTCTGCTTCAGTAAGCGACATAGAGAATCCACGCGCCACATCAAGTGTCACATGATTTCCACCAACCGCAAGCGCACCAGCATGAACAAACTTCCCCTCAAAAAACACTGAAAGCGTCGTTGTTCCCCCACCAAAATCAACACATGCCGCTCCTAAATGCGCTTCATCATTCATCAAAGAAGCAAGAGCACTTGCAAAAGGCGTTGCAACCACAGCTTCAACACCCAAATGTGCACGATTAATGCATGTTTCTAAATTACGTAAAGCCGCAGTCTCAGCGGTTACAACATGCACATTCATACCAAATAACTCACCTGCCATTCCAACAGGATCAGAAATCCCCTTATCCCCATCAAGAACATAAGAAAGTGGAACAGAATGCACAATATGACGTTCAGCCTCAAAAGCTTTGCGTGAAACATCGGCAAATGCCATACGGATATCACGCTTAGTAACTTCCCGACCATTTAAACGTACGCTGCCATTGACAAGGGCACTTTGTAATCGGCTTGAGGAAAAATTCACAATCACCGAATCTACTACCAAACCAGCCATTTTTTCTGCCGCATCAACTGCCAATCTGATTGACTGCTCTGCCGCCAACATATCCATCACAACACCAGACTTGATACCACGTGAACGCTGCACTCCAAAACCTAGAATTTCCATCGAATGCGTACGACCATGTAAATAGTTCACATGCTTCAAAGGACGCAAACAAGCGATAAGACAGACAACCTTGCTCGATCCAACATCAAGAACCGTCAAAAAACGCGTTTTGCGTCCTCCAATATGATGTGAGCCTAACAACATCATAGATCCCCTGCCTTTCGTGCTTTTAAAATGCGTTTTTCTTTCTCAACAGCAGCACGACGACGCTTCAACGCCTCGTCCGACAAAGCAACGGTAATGCGATCAGCAAGACGTAAATCAACACACAAAACATCGCGAGAAAAAAGATCTTCTGCTCTCCCTGATTTAATAAGAGAAGCAAAGCGTTCAAGTGCACCATTTTCAGGCAACATAATACGCACCCCATTATCCAAAACAAGATCCCAGCGTCGATCACCAACACGCACATAAGCGCGAACATGATCATGTAACTTCGGATAGGCAGAAAGAGCTTGAATAAACATTTTAGCGGTATTTTGTGCACCATGACCAACCACAAGAGGCATTCCCTGAGCCAGCTTTCCCTGAAATGGCATAATAACACGACCCGTATGATCAATAATATCCATCATACCATCGTGTTGCCAAATGGCATAGGGTTCACGTTCCACAACGGAAATACGCACACGGTTAGGATAAATCTTTTGAACATTTGCCGACTGAACCCAAACTTGCTTTTCTAAAAGAGAACGGGCTTGATCAACATCAAAAGCAAATATAGCTGGAGAAGAATCAAGTCCCAAAACTCTTAAAATGTTCTGTTTCGACAAGCGCTTATTCCCCGTTATATTGACATTGGTAACCACAAATCCAAAATCCGATACAACTGTCTTCACAATCATCCCCATCTGACCACTCGACGAAAGCCCATAAAACAGCGTAACAAAGAAAAACAACAAAACTGCAAAAGAACCAAAATGGCGAGGAACATAAACACTTGCAAAAACAAGCTCAAACATAAAACGGAAAAAGCGACGATAAAGCCGTGGCAAACCTAGCACGAGCAGTGCCTCCATCGAAACATTTGTTTTTTCAACACTCAACGCATACACGACGCGTCCTCCACTATCCACTGTATGATATCGCCATAAGTACGACCACCCGCTTTTGCAATATCAGGAACAAGAGACGTTGGTGTCATACCGGGCTGCGTATTAATTTCAAGCCAAACCAATTCTCCCGTTTCCTCATGAAAACGAAAATCAGAACGGCTAATACCTCGACAACCTATCGCCTGATGTGCCGCTAAAGACATTCTTTGCACCTTTTGGTAAATATTTGATGAAAGTTCTGCAGGACAAATATGAAGAGAACCACCCTTTTTATATTTTGAATCATAATTGTAGAATTGGAAATGTTGTTCAGGAAGAATTTCACAGACATCCAGCACTTCATTTCCCAAAACAGCGCAAGTAAATTCACGACCAGGAATATATTTTTCAACAATCACTTCATCTGCATAAGGCCACTCAGCTCCCACAATACTAAGCGGTGGCGACATTTCATTGTCTTTTACAATCACCACCCCAAAACTCGACCCCTCACACACAGGCTTAACCACATAAGGAATCTCCATAGGATGTGCCGACCCAATAGCAAAGCGGCTCATAACACGAGAAGGTGCAACAGAAACCCCAGCACTCGCAACAATAATTTTTGCCCGCCCCTTATCCATAGCCAATGCCGACGCCATCACACCAGAATGCGTATAAGGAATTTTCAAATATTCAAGAACGCCCTGAATCCGACCATCTTCACCAAATGGCCCATGCAATGCATTGAAAGCAATATCAGGACGCAATTTTTCAAGAACAGAAGAGATAGAACTGTCAACATCCACACGGCTCACACAATACCCCTTGGCTTCAAGAGCATCAGCACAAGCAGCGCCTGAAGACAAACTTACAGACCGCTCAGAGGAAAACCCTCCCATTAACACAGCTATATGCTTATCTTTCATAACAACTTAACCTCCTTAGTACACTATATATAGACCGCTTAAAAACCACCAACACCATATACAGGAAAAAGCAGGATTTATCTTTGCGAATCAATAACCTAGCATTCTGCGTAATGAATCAGAATCAGAGTCATGACGCAAGAGATTCTTTGTTAATTTATTGATTCTTAATGGGTTTTTTTATTATCTCTTTGAAATGACTCAATTTTTTATTTCAACATTTTTATAAGACTGAATCAATTCATGAGACTGATTAAAACAAGGAACGCTACGACCTTGTTCAAATTGCCCGATACGTTGTATTTCCCACTGCAAGAGATGCGCTGAATGCGCAAAAACACGAGCACGCACCGTTTCTCCTAAAGCTTCAAGATCATAACCGGTTGCGTCCGCTGTATTGATCATAAAGTTACAGTGCATTTCACTCATTTGCGCTCCACCAATCTGCAAACCACGGCACCCTGCTTCATCAATAACACGCCAAGCAGATGCATTTGCAGGATTTTTGAAAGTTGACCCGCCTGTTTTTTCACGAATAGGCTGTACTGTTTCCCGATGAAGAGCAACCTCATCCATAGCTGCACGAATATTTTCTTTATTTCCTGGTTGCCCTTCCAACAAAGCAGCAGTAAAAATCAAACCTTCGGGAACATCACAATGACGATAGGAATAATGCATATCTTCCAAACTCAAGACATGGCGCCGTCCTTTGCGATCGAGCGCATAGACCTCAACAACACGCGCCGCAGTCTCAACACCATTGGCTCCAGCATTCATTTTGAGTGCGCCTCCAAGACTACCAGGAATACCGTGGTAAAAATGAAAACCTGCAATCCCAGACTCTAAAGCTGCTGCAGCTAAATGTTTATCTGCCGTAGCCGCACCAACCAAAAAGCGCCTTGGAGAAATTTGCTGGATTTGCCCAAAACTTTTGGATGAAAGACGAATAACAACGCCAGGGATTCCACCATCACGCACCAAAAGATTAGATCCAATCCCCACAATTGTTATAGGAATAGTTTCAGGTAGGTTTTGAAGAAAAAGGATTAAATCTGCCTCATCAGCAGGTTGATAAAAAAGCTCTGCCAGCCCACCAGCGCGAAACCACGCAACCTTCCGCATACCAACATTGGGTGTCATTTTACCTTTTATGCCACTTAAATCAGATTGCAGCTGCGCCAACAGACCTTCACCATCAATGAGCTGAAAATTCACCATTGCTCTCCAACACTGCTAATTGACAAGGCAACGCACAAGCCCACTGTGTAATATTGCCAGCACCAAGAAAAACAACATAATCCCCAGACTTAGCAAATCTAGAGACAATCGAAACAACATCTTCCAGACAATTGACCAAACGCACATCACGATGACCGACCATTTTAATATGTTCTACCAATTCTTTGGCACCAAAACCAGCAATTGGCTCTTCACCCGCTGCATAAACCGGCGCGATCAGCACTGTATCTGCATCATTAAAACAAGCTGCAAAATCATCAAATAAATGATACAAACGCGAGTAACGATGGGGTTGTGCAACCGCAATCACATGCCCTTTTGCACTTGCACGCGCTGCACCTAAAACAGCCTTTATCTCAACCGGATGATGCCCATAATCATCAAATATTCCAATACCATTCCAGCTGCCTGTTTGTGTAAAACGCCGTTTTACGCCACCAAATTTTTCTAAGCCTTTTTTGATAGATTTGTTCGTAATACCAAGTTCATGCGCAATAGCAATCGCCGCTGTTGCATTAGAAACATTGTGCTGCCCAGACATGGGTAAAGTCAAATTTTTCAGCTTCGTTTCTTTCCCTGTTTTGCGAGAACGAATAAGAACATCAAAATGCGTTTTTTGACCATCCATAGACAGATTCAGAAAACGAACATCGGCTTGTGGATTTGCACCATAAGTGATGACCCAACGATCATCGATACGGCCAGCCAATGACTGAACTTCTGGATGATCTAGACACAAAACAGCAAAACCGTAAAAAGGAACATTCTCCACAAATTGGCGAAAAGCCTTACGCAAATCATCAAAACTTCCATAATGATCCAAATGCTCAGCATCGATATTGGTAATAACCGCAATATCGGCAGGTAACTTTAAAAACGTACCATCACTTTCATCGGCTTCAACAACCATCCAATCACCTTCCCCCATACGAGCATTCGTGCCATAGGCGTTAATAATCCCCCCATTAATGACGACCGGATCTAAATCCCCAGCATCAAGAAGCGCAGCAACCATGGATGTGGTCGTCGTTTTACCATGCGTGCCCCCCACAGCAATCGCTCGACGAAACCGCATCAACTCCGCCAACATTTCCGCACGCCTCACAAGCGGTAAGTGCCTCTCTTTTGCAGTAATATACTCAGGATTTGTTTTTTTAATGGCAGTAGAAAAAACAACAACCTCTGCGTTTCCCAAATTTTGAGCGTGATGACCTATATGAACGTTAATTCCTTTCCCTCGTAAACGTTGCACATTTGCACTATCAACCTGATCCGACCCTTGAACTTTATAGCCAAGATTATGAAAAACCTCCGCAATTCCACTCATGCCAATACCACCGATTCCAACAAAATGGATAACGCCTATATTAAGCGGCATTTTCATTAAAAAACTCCTCTTTTATATTTGACAATGACTGCCCCGCAATCAACGCTTCAATCATATCAGCAAGGCGACCGGTTGCATGAGGTTGGCCAACTTTTTTTGCAGCAAGCGCCTGTTTTTCTAATAAACGTGGTGCACAACAAGCTTCTTCTAAGAGAAAAGCAAGTTTTTGTGCGTTTAAATCTTTTTCTAATATAATTTGCGCACCTCCCACATGCGCAAGCAATGCCGCATTTGCCGCCTGATCGTGATCAAGAGCATGAGGATAAGGAACAAGCAAAGCAGGCCGACCAATCACAGCGATTTCACAAACTGATGAAGCACCCGCACGTGACAAAATGAAATGAGACTGCGCTATACGTTCGGCCATATCATCAAAAAAAGAGGCGACTTCTGCTTGCACACCCATCTTACGGTAAGTCATCATCAACTCTTCAGCTTCCCCTCGAACCTGTTGAACAATGCGCAAACGTTTCCGTATCGCCTCATCGAGCAAAGCAATCGCTTCTGGGACAATTTGTGAAAAAACAGACGCCCCTTGGCTTCCACCAAAAACCAAAAAATGAAATGGATCTTTCCCTTTTGAAGAATGATAAGGCGTTTCTGCTGCTTTGAGAACAGCCTCACGCACAGGATTTCCAGTCAAAAATATTTTATGCGCGTAAGTGTTATTTTTCGATAACAAACCACCTGCTATTGCATGCACAAAAGCTGCCAATGCCCGATTAGCACGCCCCATAACGGCATTTTGCTCATGAACAAATGTTTTTCGCCTTGTTAAAACCGCAACAAAAAGAGGAGGAAAAGTAGGATATCCCCCAAACCCACCAACAAGAACAGGACGCAGTTTATAAAAAAGCGCCAACGATTGCCCCATGCCCTTTAATAAAAACCAACATGTTTTTATCAGGGATAAAGGGTGGCGTCGCGTAAAGGTTGCCGATGAAATGATATGTGTATGCTCTTTATCAAAACTGCGTACAAAGCGTTGCACTCTTTCATCTGTTGCCAAATGAACATCATATCCACGCCGTCTTAATTCAACAGCAAGTGCTTCCGCGGGGAAAAGATGTCCGCCTGTACCGCCCGCCGCTAAAACAATAACCTTTTTGTCAGTCATAAGGTGTATCCAAGACAGAAGAAGAAAAAGCTGAAAAGCGTGCTTCCGGCCAACGGCGTGTTAAACTTAGCAAAATGCCCATTGAAAATGCAATCGCCACCATAGAAGAACCACCATAAGAAATAAACGGCAATGTCATACCTTTTGGAGGTATTAAATGAAGATTAACGGCCATGTTAATAGCTGATTGAAAGCCAATCATCATCGCTATGCCAGTAATACCAAGGCGTATAAATGAATCACGCACATTCAATGCTATATACAATGAACGCATAACGATAAAGCCAAAAAGCATCATAATTAAAAGACAAAGGATAATACCATATTCTTCAGCTGCAACAGAAAACACAAAATCTGTATGGCTATCAGGAATGATACGTTTCACCGTTCCCTCTCCAGGTCCTTGTCCAAACCAACCACCATTCAAAATAGCCTCACGTCCTACATCAGCTTGAAATGTATCGCCTTCACCTGTCAAAAAACCGTTGATCCGTTCGCGGACATGGTGAAGAGAAAAATACGCGGCAACAACCCCTGCAATAGCTAAAACAATAAAGAGAAAAATAACTGTAAGAGGCACACCAGAAACAAAAAACAGCCCCCCCCATGTAGCACTTATTAAGAATGTTTGACCAATATCAGGCTGTAGAACAAGAAGCACACAACAAAAAGCGTAAAGTACTATAGCTAACGTATAGCCAGGGATACCTCTCTTGCGCACCTCTTTTGAAAAAAGCCAAGCGGATATCACCACAAAAGCTGGTTTCATAAACTCCGAAGCTTGTATAGAAAAACCAAAAAGACGAATCCACCGCCGCGCCCCTTTGAGTTCTGGACTCCAAAATAAGGTTGCAATCATAAGGATAAGCGTTGCAATAAGCAAAAGAACGCATAAACGGCGAATATTACGAATCGAGAAAAAAGAAATCGTAACCATCGTAAAAAATGCGAGAAGACTAAAAATAATATGCCACCGAACAAAATAGAAACTATCCGCAATCCCGATTTTTTTTGCAATGGTAGGACTGGCAGCAAAAGACAACATAATGCCAATCCCCATTAAAAGTAAACAAGCCGCAAAGATAGAGCGGTCAATCGTCCACCACCAATGAGCAATTGGATCTCTATCTGCACGCGTAATCATCATATCCACCTTACTTTTTTGATAATTCTGTTCACAGGAATATGGTTCCCACTTTTTTAGCAAACACTTTTAAAATGGAATTACACAAAAAAAGATTCCGGAGTCTTAACAACGAAAATCTTTTTTTAAATTTATACTTCTTTTAGTTGCTTAACAAAAGAAACAAATGCATCGCCACGCATTTCATAATTTTTAAATTGATCATAACTTGCGCAAGCAGGTGAAAGAAGAACCACAACCTCTTTCGCCTTGCAGCACATTGCATCAGCAGCAGCTTCATGCACCGCATTTTCCAAAGTCAAACTCATCGAAAATGGAAAAGCAGACCCAATAATGCCCGCAAACTCTTCTGCAGCCTCCCCAATCAAATAAGCTTTGCAAATTTTATGAAAAAATCCTCTCAAAGTTTCAATTCCGCCCTCTTTTGCCTGCCCTCCGATAATCCAAAAAATATCATGAAAAGCAGCAAGTGCTGGCGCTGTAGCATCTGCATTGGTCGCCTTGCTATCATTGATAAACAAAACAGACCCCATTTTACGCACTTGCTGCATACGATGTGGTAACCCTGGATAACTTGCCAAATGCTTTTCTAGACATGAATCAGTCGCTTTTAAAGCCTGCAATGCTGCTAATGCCATAAGAGTATTTTGCGCATTATGCGAACCGCGCAAAGCCGTCATAGATGCAAGATCTGCAAGCATATGACGTTCTCCTTGAAAAACAGAAAAGAGCTTTGTTCCATCAGCATAAAAACCATTTTCAAGGAAATGTTCCTTGGAAATGGGCAGAACATGATACCCCTCATCAAACAATTGTTGATACAAAGCCTGGCATGCAACATCATCTACGGAAATAAAAGCACAAAAAGCCTGAGAAACGAGACGCTTTTTGGTTTGCACATAATTCGCAAAGCACCCATGGCGGTTAATATGATCCGCTGTCAAGTTCAATAAAATTCCAATTGTTGGCTGAAGCGAGGGAGTAAGATCAATTTGAAATGATGAACATTCAATCACATAAATACGGTTTTTAACAAATGGCTCAAGCTTCAATATTGCAGTTCCAATATTTCCTCCCATTTGTACATCATAGCCCATTTTTTTTAACAAATGCGTAAGCAAGCTTGTCGTTGTCGACTTCCCATTCGTGCCCGTAATAGCAATGAATGGAATATCTTGATCGCCAAAACCATGGCGCTGTAAAAAATGATTGCGCGCCCGAACGAATAATTCAATATCACCAATAATTTCAATATCTGCTTGATGTGCTTTATCAACAGTCCAATGCGGTTTGGGATAAATTAAAGGAACGCCAGGCGACAAAATCAATGCAACAAATGCAGACCAATCTTCATAACGAAGATCTCTTGTTGGGATATTTTGCCCAATAGCTTCTTGTACAGCTGAAGGATTATCATCCCATGCAATTACTTCTGCACCGCCACTTATCAATGCTTGTGCCGTTGCTAATCCTGACCGCCCTAATCCAAACAGTGCAACTTTTTGTCCTTCATAACATGCAACAGAAATCAAAATCTCACCGCAACTTAAGTGTTGAAAGACCAATCAAAGCAAGAATAATCGAAATAATCCAAAAGCGTATCACAACCTGGCTTTCAGTCCATCCTTTTTTCTCAAAATGATGATGTATTGGTGCCATAAGAAACACACGTTTTTTTGTTAACTTAAAATAGCCAACCTGAATAACAACAGAAAATCCTTCCAGAGCAAAAAGCCCTCCAATGAGAGCCAAAACAATTTCATGCTTTGTTGCGACAGCAACAATACCCAAGAGCCCTCCAAGAGCCAACGAACCAGTATCCCCCATAAAAATAGCCGCTGGCGGTGCATTAAACCATAAAAAGCCAAGCCCTGCTCCAACAACAGCTCCCAATAAAACAGCCAATTCCCCTGTCCCTGCAACATAATGAATTTGTAGATAATCAGCAAAATTGATATTACCAGAAAGATAAGCAATCAAAGCAAAAGAAAGCGCCGCAACCATCACAGGAACAATAGCAAGTCCGTCAAGACCGTCGGTTAAATTAACCGCATTACCAGTTGCAACAACGACAACAGCAGAAAAAGGAATAAAAAACCAACTCAAATTGATCAAATACTCTTTCACAAAGGGCAAAGCCAACCCAGGTGAACTGACTTGTAAGATAAGAAAAGCCGCAGTTGCTGCAACCAAAAACTCTAAACTTAACCGAGCTTTACCAGAAAATCCTTTATGTGTTTGTTTCGTGACTTTCAGATAATCATCATAAAAACCAATTGCTCCAAAAGAAAGCATAACACATAGCGATACCCAAAAATAAACATTTGATAAATTACACCACAAAAGCGCCGATACCACAACGCCGGTAAGAATCATCAATCCACCCATTGTGGGCGTTCCAGCCTTTTTAAAATGTGTTTGAGGACCATCAGCGCGAATGGGCTGCCCTTTTCCCTGCCGCAATTTCAAAGAATTAATAATGCTAGGACCAAACAAAAAGACAATAAGTCCCGATGTGAGCATAGCTGCTATAGTGCGAAAAGTAATGTAACGAAAAACATTAACGCCTGGCAACCAATCACTAAGCGAAGAAAGAAACAACATCATAATATAAAAACCTATTTAAATTATAGAGAAACCGCTTGATAGCAATCAAGCAATGCAGCCACAATTTCTGATGAAGAAAGGCTATGAGATGATTTAATCATAAGCAGATCTCCATTGGAAATTTCTGCGAAAATAAGTGGTAAAATTTTTTCAACATTTTCAGCATAATAGACCTTGATGTAAGCAGAGAGATCGGTAGCTAAAAACTTCATTTCTTGACCAAATAAAAAAACGGGATGCGCACCAGAAAGACATATGGGCTTGACTAAATCCCGATGCAGTTTTTCACTATAAGCGCCCAATTCTAACATATCACCTAAAATAGCAATGCGCCTCCCATCCACACCGACTGGTCCGATAGCAAGAAGATCAAGAGCAGCACACATAGATGCAGGATTCGCATTATAGCTTTCATCAATGAGATGAAATTCACCACCACTTGGTAACGACAGTCGATAACGAACACCGCGCCCTTTTTGCAGAAAAAAGTGGCTCAAAGAAAGCAAAACAGGTTCCAAATCAACATGCATCGCATCACAAGCAGCAATGACAGCTAAACTGTTTTGCACAATATGCCGTCCAGGTGCACCAATTTTTACCATCTTGTCTTGTCCTAAAATACGAACAATCATAGAGCTGTAATCGGTAAAAAGACGTATATCTCTTGCCTGATAATCAGCATTTTCAGCCTCACCAAAACTTAAGATTTTTTTCACGCCACATTGCTTGGCTTTTTGGACTAAATAAGAAAAAAATGCATTATCTGCATTTAAAATGGCAGTGCCCTCTTCATCTAATCCTTCAAAAATTTCAGCTTTTGCATCTGCAATTTCCTCAAGACTTTTAAAAAACCCCATATGCCCTGCAGAAATATGCGTAATGAGAGCAACATGCGGACGAACAAAATGGACCAAAGGGCGAATTTCACCTTTATGATTCATACCGATTTCAAAGACACCATAATCACTCTCTACAGGCATTCGCGCGAGTGTCAAAGGTACGCCCCAGTGATTATTCAAAGAAGCAGGGCTAGCATGGACTTTCCCAAAATTTGCAAGCACTTGTTTGAGAGATTCTTTTGTCGTTGTTTTTCCCGCTGAACCTGTTATCGCAACAATCTTAGCCTTTGAACGCGCACGTGCGGCTTGTGCAAGTTTTTCTAGAGCTCGCAAAACATCAGGGACCACAATCAATGGAGCGGATAGTGTTTTCATTTCAGCCAAACGGCTTTCTGCAACGATAAGAACACCTGCTCCTCGAGCATAAGCTTGCGCAGCAAAATCATGACCATCAAAACGATGCCCTTTAATACAGAAAAAAATATCACCTTCTACTAAAGTCCGACTGTCAATAGAAATCCCAGAAAAAGTCTCTGGTATACACCCAACGACAAAGCCATCCATTGCAGCAATAAGCGATTGTTTATCCCATAAAACTGTCATTTATTCCGTTCCTGTAAAGCCTCAATCGCTTTCAAACGATCCGAAAAAGGGTATGTTTTCTGCCCTATAATTTGACCATTTTCATGACCTTTTCCGGCAATAATTAAGCTATCTCCTGCTTTTAAAAGACTAACCGCATAGTCAATAGCATCACCACGATCTGCAATTTCTATGGCGTTTGGTGCTGCTTGTAAAATATCCTTGCGAATTTTTTCTGGCATTTCCGTGCGAGGGTTATCATCCGTTACAATCACAATATCAGCCTTATTTTCTGCAATTTTTCCCATCAAAGATCTTTTCCCTTGATCACGATCACCTCCACAACCAAAAACAAGAATCAAGCGTCCTTGTGTAAAGGGGCAAACAGAAAGCAAAACCTGCTCCAAAGCTTCTGGTTTATGTGCGTAATCTATATAAACAGGAGCACCATTTTTTGTCTTTCCAACCAACTCTAAGCGTCCAGGCGCCCCTTGCAAACTTTCAAGTACACCAAAAACTTTTCCCGCAGGAGCACCTGTTACAATCGCTAATCCCGCTGCCATAAGTGCATTGCTTACCTGAAAATCTCCAGCAAGAGGCAAATTAAATGTGTAAATGTTATTCTCCACACGACACTCAACACACTGTTTTGACCGTTGGTGCTCAATACGATTAATAGTGATAAATTGCCCTTTACGCCCAATTGTCAAGACACGACGACCTGCCCTTGTAATCATGTCCATAACCTTCCCTGAATAAACATCATCTGCAAAAATGAGAGCAGGCGCACATGGAGGTAGAAGCGTATCAAACAACCTCATTTTAGCACGCAAATAATCCTCTACACATGCGTGATAATCCATATGATCGCGCCCTAAATTCGTAAAGGCAGCAGCCGTTAAACAAACCCCATCAAGCCGGCTCTGATCAAGTCCATGCGAAGATGCTTCAAGAGCAGCATGTGTCACACCTTCATCAGAAAGTTCATGAAGAAGACGGTGCAAAACGACGGGATCAGGTGTTGTGAGAAAAGTATCATCATTCCGGTGAGGAGAAACAACACCTACCGTTCCTATGCTGGCAGAACATAATCCAAGATGCGCCCAAATTTGCCGAATAAAAGAAACAACAGATGTTTTGCCACTCGTCCCTGTCACAGCGACAACCGTTTCAGGTTGAGAGCCGTAAAAATGAGCAGCTGCGATCGCTAAACTATGACGCACATTACAAACACGTAAAACTGGAACAGATAAATCTTCCAAAACAGTATGAGAATCGATAACAATCGCTCGAGCACCACGCTCTATAGCATCATGAATATAGTGCCTGCCATCACCTCGATTGCCTGAAATAGCGACAAAAACAGAACCCGGCAAGACTTGTCGAGAATCCGCACTAATTCCTGTTATTTCCATTAAAGAAAGGTTCTCATCTTCAACACATTCTGTAAACACTTTTCCAAACAACATGATAATGCACCCTTATATTAATTTAACTGTTGTTTAACTCATCTTGAAATGGTTTTTTCGTTTAAAATCGGCTCGTACTCTTTTTCAAAATCTGGTTTTATTTTCAAAAAACTCGCTGAACGGCGAATAATATTCGCAAGCATTGGCCCTGCATTCATTGCTGCTGTCGCTGAATACTTCCCCTTCTCAGGCTGTGGCTCATCAATAATTGTTAAAACAACATAAGAAGGATTCTCAATAGGAAAAGCCGCAAGAAAGCTATTAAAGTTTTTTGTTTTAGAATATTTTCCATTTTCCACTTTTTCAGATGTTCCTGTCTTACCACCAACACGATAACCTTCTACTTTTGCATTCCTTCCAGATCCAATATCGCTATTTAACTTATAAAGATAACGCATATCTTGGCTTGTTTTATCCTGTAAGACCTTTTTTGCATGTTTTAAAGCTTGTTCTTTTGTGCGTTTTAAAAATGTGGGTTCAATCAACCAACCACCATTTGTTAAAGCAGCAGCACCCACCGCTGTTTGCAAAGGCGTTGTTGCCATACCATGCCCAAAAGAAATCGTCATAGAATGAATATCTTTCCACGGATGTGGCTCAATAGGATGGGCGACTTCAGGCAATTCTGTTGACAACCTATCAAGTAAACCAAGCCGTTTCAAAAAATTACGATGTCCCTCAAGTCCTATTGCTAATGCTTCCTTAGCAGAGCCAATATTGGAGGAATAAATAAAAACCTCCCAAAGTTTTAAAGGACGATTTTTCCCATGAAAATCATGAATGAAATAATTTCTACTTGCATGAAGTGGCTTTGAAGCATCAATGACGCTATCTAAATGAAAAAGACCTGAATCAAGCGCCATTGCAGTTGTAAAACCTTTAATGATAGAGCCCATTTCAAAAGTTCCAGCGCTCATTCGATTGATACGATCACTTTTCAACGCATCTGCAGGATTTGCAGGATCAAAATCAGGGACAGATGCCATAGCAAAAACTTCACCCGTGGAAATATTTAAAATCACTGCCCCAGCAGCAATGGCTTTATAACGCTTCATAGCCTTCATAAGTTCATCATGTACAATTGTCTGAACACGCACATCAATTGAAAGCTGAACGGGTTTTAAGGATTCTTCCGTTGCAAGACCAGCAGCACGCAAAGCACTCAAGCCTGCATCATCAATGTATTTTTCCATACCTGCTATGCCCTGATTATCAACATTCACGATGCCAAGAACATGTGAAACCACAGGTCCACTTGGATAAAAACGACGAATTTCCGTGCGAAAACCAATTCCTGGAATACCAAGAGCCATAATTTGCGCTTTTTGCGTTGGCGTTAACCCACGCTGTATCCAAGAAAAACCAGTCTTTTTTTTGAGGCGTTTATAAGTTTCCTGCCAATTAAGATCAGGCAAAACTGTTGAAAGCAATTCAATGGTTTCATCCACATCAATAATACGCCGTGGTTCTGCAAAAAGCGAATAAGTTTTAATATCCGTTGCTAATAAACGACCATTACGATCAATAATATCAGGTCGCGCAGTTAATTGAAGAATGCCTGGCCCTTTTGCTTCTTCAATCTGCCCACCTTCAAGCCCATAAGAAAGAAGGCAAGCCCCCATAACGCCGTATAAAATTAGAAAACAAAGAAGGGAAAAAATGAGGCGTGGACGATGAGAATATGCGTGACGAGCAAAAAGTTTATGAATATCGAGCTGGTTCTCTAAACGCTTTTTCCTCTGAAAAAAGTGAAATAATGGTTGCATCATCGCGCGCCTTTTTGACCAACGCCATCAACCTGATTAACGCGATTATTTGCTAAAACTTCCTGACTTTCCTCCGCAAGATTTTGTTTAATGACCTCTTCAATTTGATCATGTACCCGTACCGGAATATCCTCAAGTTCTACAATTTGACGAGGCTGAATAATCTCTAAACCAAGCTCTTTTTGATAACGCGTCGCAAGCTTTTGCATCCGTGAAGGTTCTATCATCATAGCCCATTCAGCATGAAGCAAACTAACGGTATTTTTTTCTGCAGAAATTTTATGTTCCAGATGACGAATGTCACTCATTCGCTTTTGAACGTCATATTTTACCTTATAAGTCAAACCTGCCATACAAATCATAATCAGCACCAAAATCATATCAAATGTACGAAAAACTGTCATTTCTTACGACCTTCAAAACGGGCAATTTCTGCTAAACCAAATAATTCCATATCCGCAGCAAGACTATCGGCCTTAGTGCGCACACCAATACGTAATCTTGCCGAGCGTGAACGAGGATTGTGTTGTAATTCCTCTTCACTTGCTGTAATCCCCCCTTTAGACAAAAGAAAAAATGTTGCTGGAGACATCTCTATTTCAGGAAGATAGCGCGACCTCATACGCTGTCCTGAACGCGCAGAAAAAAATCTTTTAACCATACGGTCTTCAAGAGAATGAAAACTTACAACACCCAAACGCCCTCCCGCCTTTAAAACACGTTCAGCAGCAAATAAGCCACGTGCAAGTTCACCAATTTCATCATTCACATAAATGCGGAGAGCTTGAAAGACACGTGTTGCAGGGTGAATGCGATCCTGACTTTTACGCCCCACCAACGCTTCGATAGCATGTGCAAGATCACCTGTACGCAAAAAAGGTCGAACACAGCGGCGCTGTTCAATCATCCGCGCAATCCTACCAGCATAGCGCTCTTCTCCCAATATTTTAAAGATTCGTGTTAACGCATCGCGTTTTAAACAATTCACAACATCGCTTGCAGTAAAACCCGTCTGCGCCATTCGCATGTCTAACGGACCATCATTTTGAAAAGAAAACCCTCTTTCAGCTTCATCAAGCTGCATGGAAGAGACACCAATATCCAGAATAACAGCATCCACCTTCTCTTCAACGACGCGCTCCAACCGTGAAAATTCTATTTGCACCAAACGAAGTCGTGGAAAAAACTCATCAACAAGTGCTTGTCCATCACGAATAGCATGAGGATCACGATCAAGAGCAATAACGTCTGCCCCTGCATTTAACAAAGCACGCGTATAACCACCAGCACCAAAGGTACCATCAATCACTTTTGCCCCAACCAATGGCGCAAGCCCAGCCAAAACTGGCTGCAATAACACTGGAATATGGCGTTCAGCTTTATGACTCTGTTCTGTCAAAATAATCCGTCTTGATTTATGTTTTTTTCAAATCAATAACCATCATTGGAAACTGATGTCAGAAGAGCCAAAACCTCAACTCTTCTCTCTCTCACTGAAAGAAAAAAGCTCAAGTTGGACTCGTTGCATATCATAATGCACTATACTTAAAGAAATGTTATAATTTTTAAAAATACGCGAGAGTTTGAACATACACTTCAAAAACACAAGCTCTCTAGAAAAAGCCTACAAACAACGTGCCAATGATTGACAACAAGAACGCAATCATAAAATATCAGTCGGCCTGTAAGCCGGGTTCTGTATGCTAAAGCTTTACACTCTACATGGCAACCATTCATCTGGGACGGATGTTACCATCCGCCTCGTGCAACCTACCCAAATGACTCACCCGGAAATCGGCTGCAAGTTAAGCCTTGCACGTCATTTCTATTCGGTCTTGCTCCCGGTGGGGTTTACCTTGCCACACTCATTACTGAATGCGCGGTGGGCTCTTACTCCACCCTTTCACCCTTACCTATAAAAATAGGCGGTTTCCTTTCTGTGGCACTTTCCCTAGGGTCGCCCCCGCCGGGTGTTACCCGGCACCGTTTTTCCATGGAGCCCGGACTTTCCTCACCTGCCGCCTTTAGGCATTGGACAAGCGCGGCTGCCCAGCCGACTGACTTACTCCTTATAAAGCATTTTTCGTCAAGTGAAAATAGCCCCCTTAAGATATTTTACAGATAAGATCAAAAAAACACATTGCTTTCAAAAGATATTTTATTTTAATGAAGCGAGATAGGTTTTCACTTTTACGCAATATTTTGCCGAAATAGAATTCATTTTTTTTGCAGCATGGCCTGCATTATATTTAAGAATTGTACCACATGTATTGCCACCACTCAGTTTATAGGCCCGCGCCAAATAACGCATACCATATTCAAGATTAGTCTCCGGATCATAAAGATCTTGCACAGAGCCATTAAAACCTAACCCTCGTGCCGTAGAGGGTTTAATTTGCATCAAACCTATTTCCCCGGCAGCGCCTTTTATACGCACTTTATAATTACTCTCAATACGAATAACAGCATGTACTAAATTAACGGGAACATTATACTTCTTTGCAAGTTTTTGAATCAGAACTTCATAAGGACGAACTGGTGTTTTAGAAGCAATAATTTCATCTCTCTCACTTCTCTCACTTGATCCTGCGATATAGAGCACTGCATGTGCCAAACTTATGGCAAAGACAAAAAATATCGCAAATACTGTGCTCAAAAAGATTTTTAAAAACTGCATTCTCTTTCTCTTTATTAAAATATTCTTAAATCATAGCCGCAATAGCTCCGCCGAAGCATTGTACGGTAAAAAAAAGCTAAAGAACGATCTGAAAATGGAAATATTAAGACAATTTAAAGATAGTTTTTTACATCAGAAGAAAATCACTTAGCTCACTTATTATACATTTCTTTATTTTATAAAAGAACGCGTAATAAAGAAAATGTAATACATGATTTAAGATAACAAAAAGATTATATACTTTATAAATTTTTGTCACACCTAACACATTTTAAAAAATGTGTAAATAAAAACAATAATAAAAATATATTTTCTATTTTTTACATATAATTATTAGAATATTTTATTAAATTTACTTCTACAGTGAAAAAAGAAATATAAACGATAACACCGTTACTGAATGATTTTCATAGAGAAGAACTCTAACACGTAAATATAAATTATTATGAATTCTCTTTATGATCTGAAAAAACTTAATATTAAAGGATATCATGACTGAAAGTAACGATCATGACCCATTTAAGAAAGCTACGAAAGCATCAATTCTTGATAACACAGTACAGCTCAATAACCACTTCTATCTCTTCTAAGAAAATTTTATAAAGAGACCATATAAACAATCCTATATTATCTAAAAAATTATACTGCACTTCCATGCGTAAAGAGTATGCCGAAAACTATGACTCTACCCTCTTACACAACTCATCCTCACCTTCAAGAACGATGAAACAAACACACATAAAATAAGGGTTGCAAACCTCCTATCTTGCAGCCAGTGTAATGTCATAATAAGCCATATAACGTCACAATAAAAATGGAGAGTGCAATCTTCCCCTCTACTTTTCAAAGGCTCATAAGAAAACACAATGAAATTAAACGATAAAAATACAATCATCTTAAAGAGATGACAAAACAAAGCAACTAAAAATAAGCACTACCAATAGAAGGCTGTGCAATCGCTTTTGAAAGAGCCGCAGCAACAGCCCCACCCAATTTTTGGGCTTGCTCATCACTTTGACCACTTGCAGAAGCAAAAGCAATCACATCCCGACGAACCTGCTCAATCAATTGCTGCTGTTGCTAAGGACTCAACTGGGAGAGTTCTTTTATAAGATCGGGAAAAGAAATAGATAATCTCTCCAGAAACGCACTTTCTGTTATATGAGCCTGAATGTGAGAAGAAGATAAAAAACGGTTAGATATAAACCGATAAAACACACCCCCACGAGAAGCAAAAAACTCACCGCAAAAACAAACAAAATGAGAAGAATACGCCCCCAAAAACCTCTTAAATCCCTCACCTGCACCATAATACAGCGTTCAAAAATTATGCATTAGCCACCCAAAAGCAATACCACACCAAACAGCTTCTCGTGCTCTACACCTCCTCCACTCCATACCACAAAATACCTAACGCCTCTATACAAAAATAACACCCAAGTCGTTATCCTACAGCTCCCCAAAGCTTGGCTGAGGAAATTCTCAGCCAAGCCAGACAATCTAAGGGATCCACGCGGGGGGGGGGGGAGGAGGTTCCCTGATCGTCCTCTTACACTCAGCTAAAAGCTGATGTAATATATTTGCTATGGAATAAAATATTTTAAACAACAAGCAATTCTTATCATATTCCACGTAAAAAAACATAAAAAAATTATAAATCATTCAAAAATGGAAAAAATGAGGCAAAAAATATCCAAATTGATCCAATTTGAAGCAACTTTATTTTAAAATACCTATAAGAATCCATAATCATACAAATTTCAAAACACAAGCAATACATAGGAGTTTTTTCTATGAAAAGCGAAACCATACAGAAACGATAATCATTCATCCCAAAAGCTATTACAACGAAAAGAAAATACGGAACTTCCCTTTAAAGTCATACAAATTACAATTCCGAATCTCTTTATTACTTGTCGTAATTTAACATAGCGAATGATTCTTTTCTTATAAGAAACAAAACATCACCTATTATCGTAAGAGAAAATGTCCGGCGCAAATATTTTTTTCAATCTCACTTCTTTTAATTCTTCTGAAAAGCAATAAAATTATAGTATCTTTATTTTTAAAATACTTTATTCTTTCTTTAATAATATTATACAATACTTTTATTTCAGCTGTTTGCATCCCTTTAAGCGTCCCTCTTACGAAAAACGCTACACCATTGCACAACTATTCATGTACTTTATTAATGAGAAATCTTTCTTGTTGCCAATTTCCATCTCCTTCTTTTCTCCGTAAACAGAGAGAAACGCAATTGAAAGTATCATCCTTATATTTTTAATGAAAATGCTAAACCAACAACATCATTATATTGACCTTCTCTCAATGTTGGAACAACTTTCACACTGCAACAACTCACTCAGAAGCTCTTTACCCGTTTCTTAAACAGTTTTTGTCTCCCATGAATCCTGATTGTGCCACAAAAAACATCTCAATCAGAAGGAATAAAATTAAGAAAATATTTCTTATATTAAGAATTCTTGTTTAGATTGTAAAAAGAGAGCTTATCATTATAAATTGATATATGCGTTAATGAACAAAGCCTCTATCAAACAACATGAATAACAAGAATAATGATCTCAATTCTATTAAAGAATCTTTAAGGATACGGTTTACATTCCTACCTATAAAATGATCAGAAACCCCGTACATAAAAACAGAAGACATGTGTACAAAAATGATGATAATTCAAAGATTTCCTCAACAATCACCTTTACATTTTTAAAGAAGAAAAGGAAGGACATGAACAAATATGATTATGCAAATTCTATCTTTTTGTCTTTTATATCATCTATCAATAAACGCTTATCACGAGCAAGCCAAAATGTAATCGTAAATCGTTCATTTCTTTCATTTTTCAGAGAAGCAAGACGAGTCGTTTTTTCTAAAATAAGCCCTGCATTTTTAAGCCAGTGTTCTATTTGCAAACCTGACAATTTTGGATACATATCAACATCATAGAAATGTGTAGACTCATCTTCATAATGAACAGAGTCCACAACCAGTAAACGCCCATGAGGACGCAAAACACCTGCAACCTTATAAAGAGCCATTTCAGGGTTTTCAAGAAAATGCAAAGCCCAATGCAAAAGAATCAAATCAAAAGTTTCATCTCCAACGGGTAAATGCAAAATATTGCTATCAAGAACGATTTCCATTGCACGCGTATAAAACCTTGAGAACAATTTTAAAACAGCCCCTGTCCCTATACCAATTCCCAACATTGTCTCAAAGGGTTTATCACCAACGATTTCGTGTAAAGTGTTTTCTAACGCATGATCTGCAATATATGCTAATCGCGCTCTCTCCCAATGTCTAACTTTCTGTGAGAAAACTTTCTTTTCTCTTTTTTGCCGCTCTTTTTTCACCTCCCCCAAACGTGCCAAATCATGTGCTAAGATCAAATCACTTTCAGGCAAAGCTGAAAGAACAACCATCATAATATCTTTTTCCACACAACCATGACAAAGTTTAAAATAAATCCACCTTCCCTTTTTGTAACGCTCAATCAATCGTGCCTCGCACAATAAACATAAATGCCGTGAAACAGACGACTGCGATTGACCAAGAACAAAAATGAAATCCGCAATCGTGAAATCTTCGTAATACAACAATGTCAAAATACGCAAATGATTTGCTTCTGCTATTGTCTTCAAAAGCCAAACCATTTTATCCAAACCTATCCTTTTTTTCATCAATACTCCTTACTTCTCTAATAAACATTTATTCTTATCAAAGAGAAAATCAAAAAGAAGACTTATAGTTGCACTATTTCTCTGCATGCTATTTTTTTTCAAGAGTAGCAGTGATGGGAAATTTCTAAAGAACCAATGGCCCCCTCCTCCCTGCTATGATAGCAAAAATATCTATAAAATTTGTCTCAATTTCTTTTGCCAACCCATTGCAGATGAAAACATAGACTACTATTGTATAACATATTGATAAACAATGATAATTTGTCGTTATAGAGTTAAATCATAACTACAAATATCCGAAAGATTCTCTCAATTCAAACCTCTTTATGTTGAACCAACTTTGTTCACTTGGCTTTACACCACAAGCGGAATTGGCATGTGAATACAAATGATTAAAGAGAAGGAGGAAAAATGCCTCTCATGAACCACCTTCATGCAAAGGCTGTCGCAACAGCATGAATTGGTAAATATACCATGAGCTTGTAAAAAGAATAATGGTGCCATCTTGTAACGAAGTGCACGACAAATGTCATACATCACCAGCATAAAGTATGATAACAAACCATAAAGGAGATCATCAGAATTCTATATTCTATTTTTATTTGAGAGTGATGAAAAACTTACATGATACCGCTTTGGAGTAACACCAGACCGCTCTCACCACTCTCCCAATCCAAGCGCAAATAAAACAAGAAACTCTACCGTGTGAGCGGCTTATAATTAGCACGCCTCAGATTAAGAAAATCTGGTCCAAGACGACGAACCTTATCGGCTTCATATTCGGCAAAATTGCCTTCAAACCATTCCACATGACCATCACCTTCAAAAGCTAAAATATGCGTCGCCAACCGATCAAGAAACATACGATCATGCGATATAATAACGGCACAACCAGCAAAATTTTCTAATGCATCTTCCAATGCTCCTAATGTTTCAGTATCAAGATCATTTGTTGGTTCATCAAGAAGAAGAACATTTCCACCTTCCTTTAGAAGTTTAGCCAAATGTACGCGATTACGTTGCCCCCCTGATAAATTTGCTACTTTTTGCTGCTGATCTGCCCCCTTAAAATTAAATGCACCGCAATACGCGCGACTATTCATCTCATATTTTCCTAACTTAACAATGTCATTTCCGCCAGAAATCTCCTCCCAAACTGTTTTATCTCCAGCCAATGAATCGCGACTCTGATCAACATAACTCATCTGCACAGTGTCCCCAACACGTATTTGGCCTGAATCGGGCTGTTCCTGCCCTGTTAACATTTTAAACAAAGTAGACTTTCCCATCCCATTGGCACCAATGACTCCCACAATACCACCAGCAGGAAGCTTAAAAGAAAGATCATCAATCAACACACGCTCACCATATGCTTTAGAGAGATGATCAACTTCAATAACAACTTGCCCCAATCGCTCACCAATCGGAATAATGATTTGAGCCTCTCCAGGACGGCGCTCGCGCGCAGCCTGAACCAACTCATCATAGGCTTTAATACGCGCTTTCGATTTTGCTTGCCGCCCCTTTGGACTAGAAACTATCCATTCTTGTTCACGTGATAATGCGCGCTGACGCGCAGCCTCTTCACGCCCCTCCTGAGCCAAACGTTTAGCCTTAGCCCCAAGGTAAGCAGAATAATTCCCCTCATAAGGAATACCTTTACCACGATCTAATTCTAAAATCCAACCTGTTACATTGTCGAGAAAATAACGATCATGTGTAATCAAAAGCACCGCACCTGGATATTCACGCAGATGCCTTTCAAGCCAAGCTGTCGTTTCAGCATCCAAATGATTCGTTGGTTCATCCAAAAGCAGTAAATCAGGTTTTGACAAAAGCAACTTACAAAGCGCAATCCGTCGCTTCTCACCGCCTGAAAGTTTTGTCACACTCTCATCTCCTGGTGGACACCCAAGAGCAGCCATAGCCATTTCTACTTGATTTTCTAAATCCCAAAGACTCTGACTGTCAATAATATCTTGAAGCCTTGCACTTTCATCTGCTGTTTCCTCGCTATAATTCATCATCAATTCATTATAACGCTCTATAATTTCTTGCTTGTCTGCAACACCTTCCATCACATTTCCACGCACATCCTTGCTTGTATCAAGTACAGGCTCTTGCGGCAGATAACCACAACGCGCTCCTTCAGAAAGCCATGCTTCTCCAGTGTACTCCTTATCCAACCCAGCCATAATACGCAAAATAGTTGATTTACCTGCGCCATTTGGCCCCAAAATACCGATTTTTGCATCTGGATAAAAAGACAAATGAATATTTTCTAAAATTTTCTTATTGCCATAAGCCTTATAAAGCCCAGCCATGTGATAGATAAATTGACGTGTCATGAATTTCTCTTTAATACGGTATTTAAAATGAGGACTTTACAAAAATTGCTTCTCTAAGTAGTAGTAAAAGAGGTGTTTACATTGTAGTAAAGTTTTTCGTTTTATGATATATTTTTTCTCATCTCACAAGCCCAACTACGGTTCTGAATGCAAAAAAATACTCCTTCAGAAAAGAAGAAAGTCTTTTTAGCTGTCCCTGAAACAAGCTATCAAGCATTACCTTTCTTTTCCATACCAGATATAACACTGTGTTTTTATCGTATTAAGCCGGATTATCAATGTAATATCGTACCACCTCAAAAACCTATTCTCTATGCCCCTTCTTTTTTTGTCTTCTGGGCTTTACACTACGCAGCAAAAAATCCCTCTCTTTTTTCATCAATTTTGTGTCATGGCAAACAATGGACTTCCCTCTTTACATTAATGTGGCTCAAACTGCGTCTACAAAATGACCTTCGCCGTATGGGCTCTGACGTCCCAAGCTTGATGATCGTAAAAGCCTTACACCAACATGTAGCAATAAATGACTACAGTGCACTTCCCATTGGAAAATGGTTACAATTCGTAAAAAGCTATAAAATGAATTGTAAAAGCCTAACCACACCTCTTTTTTGGCTTGATAATTATAAAAATGATAGCGATATCCATAAAATTATCTCAAAAGTTCAAGCTGAAAGATAAGCTCTTAAAATGTACCGTATAAAGTAAATCTCCTCCAGGAATATATTTATGGAAAAAAAAGCCTTAATCGTCATTGATATTCAAAATGACTTTTTACCAGGTGGAGCACTTGCGGTACCACAAAGTGACACCATTTTACCCACTGTTAATAATCTCATAGATCATTTTGATCATATCATTTTAACCCAAGATTGGCACCCCAAAAATCATTGCAGCTTTGCTTCGTCCTATCCCGAAAAAACGCCTTATGATACGATTGAGCTTGATTATGGTCCTCAAATACTCTGGCCAGATCATTGCATACAAGGAACAAAAGGGGCTGAATTTCATACATCTCTTAAAGCCGAGAAGGCACAACTGATCCTTCGAAAAGGCTGTAATAAAAAAATTGATAGCTATTCTGCCTTTTTTGAAAACAACCAAAAAACACCAACAGGCTTACAAGCCTACCTCAAAGAACACGGGTTTACAAAGCTGGTTATGTGTGGTTTAGCAACCGATTACTGTGTGGGATTTTCTGCACTTCACGCTATAAAATGTGGCTTTAAAGTCAGTGTTTCATTAAATGCCTGCGCCGGTATTGATCTCAATGGATCTCTGAACATAATCCTTAAAACAATGAACGAGTCTGGTGTAGAGCTTTTAATGGGCTCTTAAAAGATTTTCTTTCATCTTGCTTCCACAATGCATAAAAATTTCTCAACTCACTCAGATGCAGCATGTTTATTCACATGATGGCGTTTAAAACGAAGAGAAGAATAAAATGCCATTCCAATAATACAAACACCCACTAACCCTGTTAAAACCTCAGGAACCGGCAGAATAGTTTGCAAATACATAATCACTGCAAGTAATAAAATCGCGTAAAAAGCACCATGTTCCAAATAACGATAATGCAATAATATTCCCGAATCGACCAACATAATCGTCATAGAGCGAACATAAAACGCACCAATACCAAGACCAATTGCGATAATCAAAAGATTGTGTGAAAAGGCAAAAGCACCAACAACCCCATCAAAAGAAAAACTAGCATCAAGAATTTCTAGATAAAGAAAGGCCCCCGCCCCTCCTTTAAAAACTGTCGTAAAAACCGCTTTGGGAGTATCCAAAAAGGAGCTAAGAACTTCAACTCCTATAAATGTCAAAAGTCCATAAAGAGCAGAAAATACAAAAGTCATTTTATCTTCTGTCATAACCTGCCCTGAAAAAAGCAAGATTAAAGCCAAAACAATAGCAATATCAATGCCAGAAACCACCCCAAGCTTTTGAGCAGGCCTTTCTATAAAAGCAAGCCAATGCACTTCCTTTTCAGGATCAAAAAAATATTTCAACCCAACCATCATGAGGAAAGTTCCTCCAAAGGCTGCAATCCCGATATGCGCATCTGTTAAAATTGCAGCATATTGATGCGGTTCCCATATCGCTAATTTTACGGCTGCAATTGGATTAATCCCAACAGCAACCACCACCACCAGTAGCGGGAAAACAATCCGCATTCCAAACACAGCCACCAAAATACCCCATACCAGAAAACGGCGGCGCCATAACGTATCCATCTTTTCAAGAACACGCGCATTAATAATAGAATTATCAAACGACAAAGAAATTTCTAAAATTCCTAAAACACAGCAAATAAAAAAATACTTAAGAAAACCAGCAAAACTTCCCGTTTCAAACCAACCAATAGCGCCTCCCATAAGAACGCCAACAACTGTGAAAAAAAAAGCCCACTTAAAATAGGCTAATAAGGCCATGATCATTCCTCAAAATTGATTTCTTTCGTTTATATGGCACAAACTAAAAAGCTCCAACATAGTGAAGACCAAATCTACACGCAAAACGCATATCGAACTCCCTTCCTAAAAGGCAAGATAAAGAATCAGTAGCTCCTTATTTTATTAAAAATGGATACCAACCTTCAATAATATGTAACATAACAAGTAAAAAATCGCCTTTTATCCACTAAAATCAAAAAAAATAAAGAAAAATAAAACTATAAATATTGACATTACGGCATGAAGCATTAATACATACTGTGCCTTTATTGGTGAATAAGCTATACCATGATGATTACTGAGGGAGATAATTCGTGGCACGTCCTGAAACTGAATCAAAAACGATATTTGGAAAACGTTTACGTTATGTGTGCCTTGCTTTAGGGGATCCATCACGTGAAACACTGGCTAAAAGCTTTAGCATGACAAAAAACTCCATCGCTTTTTATGAACGTGGAGAAAGAGAACCCAATCTGAGTGTCCTACAAACATACCGAACACTATACGGTGTCAATATTAATTGGCTCTTAACCGGACAAGGGAAAATGTTCGATGCTGAATACACTAAAGGCAGCTTTGACTGGAACTATTTTATAAAAAAAATCGAGGGGCTTGAAGAAACACTTTTCAAAAGTGATTCTAATGAAGAACTTGATCAAGAAAAAATTGATAGCTCTTACGAGAAATTGCAGCAATATTTATCAAAACAAGGCTCATCTCATAGCCCTAATCCTAAAATGGCAACTTCTCTGATTGATATGAAAGCGAAAATGGCGAATTCCTATACCCTAAGCTTGTTTATTGATTTGCTCATCCGAAGCATATCACAAAAAGAAGTTATAGCTAATCAATAAGCATCCTTATTTCAAAAAATAGCAACACATATGAACTTTATCAGAACGGAAACAATCTTTGTTTTCTGTACTGAGGAAGTTTTGCACTCTTTATAAGATTATTTTAGAGTAAAGTAATAAAATATAAAAAAATTAATAAAAAAGAAAATATTACGAATTACATACAATAAAAAAAACAATTACTATATTATAAAGCGAAAATTCACATATTATTGACAATAAATATTTTCTTGTTAGAGAATATAGCTTTTATAGAAAGTATTTTTTTTAGAGAAAAAAAATGAAGGGGAATATATTGATTACTTGTTATAGAGACATACCTTAATCTTCATAGTCATATTAGTTGAATATTTATCCTAAATAATTATCGGATATTTTATAAGGTAAGAAGCATGTATTTTGAGGTGTTTCAAGGAGTTCACAATCAATGGTATTGGCGTTTAATGTCAAGAGACGAACAAAAAATCGCTTTTTCGAGTAAGGGCTACCCAACAAAACAAGATATTTTGATAAATATTGAGCAGATAAAAGAAATTACGCATAAAGCTCTTATTAAAGAATTGTGATTCTCATGTTCTTTACCATTAAAATAAAAGTCTTTGCTTTGTATATTTAAAGTCCTGTGCCTTACTTTTATGATAGGCAAAAGAAGATGGATTTTCTTTAATGAACAAAGATATTTGGGGGAAAGGATGCTTTGTTAACATAATTGCTAACATACATCAAATGAGATAAAGCCTCCCGCATATGCTACCTTTCTCTCCAAAACATCCATAAAGACCCTCATAAATACCATCACTCCCCCTCCCAAAAGCCTGCATCTTTTTGATAAGATAGAAGAAATATGACAGAAAACACGCAACTCATGAATTATGATCATCCCAATAAATACCCAATATTTTCTGTATATATCTTTTTCTGGTTATTTTTTTATCTGATCATTACAATCAATTTGTTCGCTTTATCTTCTAACGAACAGTCTTTTGCTATTTCTATACATCTTTTTATGCCCATTTGTTGAAGATATTCTTATAATATACTTTACTATCCAAACAAACCACTTTAAAAATTATTTTCAGCAATATAGACATTACCATAGCCAATTACATTTTCATAAACGGTCGCAGAACTCTATACGTGTATTCTTAATAACAACCTATCTACAGACTTGTAAATTTCTACTAAAGAGTGTCCTCCCATAAATTTGAATACTCGTATAAACCCAAACATGGGAATAGATTGGCGTATTGGAAAAAACCGTAACCACCACTAAACGAATCCCTGTAAAGAGAAATCAGTATTGGAAGCTAACGTGTGATGATACGAACTTACACTGTAAACATAAAAATAATCAAAGAATAATGGATTTTATGTTTTCATAAAATAAATCTCTCTCTATTCAGCCTTCTCAATCATCTTTCTTCCTATTTTCAAAACCTTGAAGACACAAATATGACCAAATTACAGATACAATCACCTTTTTTCTTCATCTTCCACTTGAACTTTTTCTTTATATTGCTTTATGACTTTCTCGTACTGTTTAACTTGCTTTTTCAGTTTTTCAATCGCTTGCTCACGTCTTTTAATCACCATACTTTGCTCTCTAATCGCCCGCTCTCTTTCCTCAGTCATCTTCATAGTCTCTCTTAAGAACGCGTGTTTCATCTTTCTTGCTTCTTCTTTAAGAGCTTTAACCTGAATACGATAATAGGAAACTGACCGAAACATGCCCCAACTGAAAAACAAAACAACAATCACCACTCCCAATAAAATTTCGTTTACACTCATTTTTATATCCTTGAATTGTCATTGAATCGATCATCTCAACGAATTTATTTTGCTTTGCCTTCAGCCAAAAAAAGAATGCAAAACACACATGCCAAGAGTCACCACTCTTGATCTCCTTATTTCTCCATAAAAACACGCTAATAAAAAACACAAAACAGAAACCACAAAAGCTATAAGAGATATAGCTTCATGCCAATTTTGCACGATATTTATTTACATAAAATACAAGAATAGAACTACGATAACAGCGTAATAAGCTCACAAAATACCCTATCCACACGTTCTTGATTCTCTTTTTTAAACACACAGAATACAAAATCCTATGCGAATCCTGTCATCATTGTGAAAGTCTCTAAACTCCCAAAAGCCTTTACTTTCACACAAAGCTTTGCACAACCATAAATCAAATGATGATTATAAATCTGAGAATTCTTGAAAACCTCAGCATTACCGTAAAAATAAAGCTTACCAAAGGCTTCAACGAAAATCACACTTACCAAAACACAATCATAAAATTCCGTACCACTGTTAACATATGCATTTTCATTAACCTTAGAATTACAGAAAATTCTTACCTTGTATCGTAAACATACAACCTACTATAAAACCGCATACCACAATATGTTTGAGTATAAATACAAACGATGCTGAAAATAGAAACCACACAATATATCTGTGCACTCTTATGAACACAGATATTATTGCAAACACAAACATCATGATAAATGAGGCACTATCAAAAACTCATCCATCCTCAATAAAACACCACAGCCTATATTGCATTCCAGCAAACCATAACTTCTATAATTAAAATGACCCTCATGCTCTATAAATGCACCAATTATGTTTTCAAAACCTTTTAATGCCCACACACATATGATACCAAATAGTAATCTCATCTATAAAAACAAAAAGGAAAATCAGCACTTTTTGCTCACGAATTCATATGCTTATTTACAGCCGCAACCCTTTTCCTTAAGATTGTGAAACCTCATTATGCCCACACACTGCCTTTATGTAAGAAATTTCTTATAAATGCCAATGTTGGAGTATATCTTGATTTATAGTGCAGCTGCGTATACCATTAGTATACATCTCATAAGAATACGAATGTGTGCCCTTACTTGTGGTTATACGCATACGCCCTGTCACAATCGTAGAACTAAACAACCATTTTTTACTTATTCGAACCTGAAAGTATATGGGGACATTTTGTTATTAATTAAAAACAACTCTACATCCTTCCTAAGCGAAAAATTACGCATGGATACTTTAACACTCCTTATACCATATATCCTAGATTCGCAGCGTTATAATAACGCTATAGCGTAAATGTGTAAAGGTCTAAAAATGACGAAGCCTGAAAAAGATTGGTTTAAACGCTTAATTGAATTGATAAAAAGTGATGGACGCACAATGATTGAAATAAGCAGAGCAGCGGGCTGTGGCCAAAACTATGTACAACAAATGATACATGGAGGAAAAAGGCCATCTGTGGATAAACTTATGGCTATTCTGAATACACTTGGAAATGCAAGCGCCATATACGTCATAACTGGTTTTAATATCTCCGATGAAGATTTAAAACTCATCGCTTTAATTTCGTCTGGAGACAAAAAGAAGATTGAGGCTTTAAATGTTCTGTTAACAGAGAAGAATCCGTAGAGTGTTCCACTCTTTCTAAGATCTCTTGCTTTTGAGCCGTAGTCAAAGCCTCCCATTTTACAATTATATCAGATAAAGCTGTTTCAGACTTTTTGCTATTCTTCATCATTATACTCCCTAAAGTCAAAACACTAACGCTAAAACGTTTACACCTATATCCCATACCTTTAAAAAAATATCTGCAATAGACAGTATGAAAACAATCACCTACTGTTGGTTTTTATAAAATCGGATGGAACTCTGTTAGTTATGTACCATGATGAAACAGAAAACATCGTTTTTACCAACAACACCATTGAACTCTCGCGATTCGAACCAATAACGGATCGACGTAAAAACATCTGTGGATATGTTTGAGAACTCTACATGAGAAAATTTGAACAAACTTACTTTGAAAAAACACACCACAATCTTATTCTACATAGAACTACTTATATTTTTAAATGATATCGCAAAATAAAAATATAACAATGCAATATATACAGCTCCTATGAACAGTGGCGCTGTCTACGACTCTGTGATGTACTTATCAAACGGAGTCTCCTCCCCTGGAAACCTTCCTCGAAATACTGACCTCGAGATCTATCATGAACAAAAATGGCAATACTTAAAAAGATACAACTGGTCAAGCCCCAATGATATATACACATAAGTTGCACCAATATTTACAAAAGGAATAAGAGCTTTTTGTATGGAACAAAATCGCATTTCAACATTAAACGTAAAAACAAGAAATCCTGCTTTTGGCATTTCTGCACACAATGAAAGCAACCAGCAAATAGACTTGTACAAATAGAGAAAAAATGCTTCCAAATAAACAGACAAACAAAATAGTAAAGCACAGAAACAAGCATTTTCATCGTATCACTTCAAATAACCTTATTGAATAAAATAAAAAATCTTATGGTTTGCTCTTCAAGAATCATTCAAACAGAAAAAGTGAAACAGAACTTATAAAGAGAGCCTAGAAAAAAAGATTTCCATCTCCCTAAAAAATATTTCTTAACAGAACAATAAAGATGCATATGACTATTAAATAACACAAAAGAACACCTGCAATTGCCTAAAACTCTTTGAAAGACTTGAACGAGATACTTGATCAAGAAATTTTATAAGATATTCCAACCACAACTGTAGAAAGGTTCCCCCCAACAGTAAAAGAACTTCTCGATTGAGACGAAAGAAAATATCGTTTATGTGTTATATCATTGAACTTATACGATGAATAAAACCATAGAGGCTACGTATTTTTGTATATGCGCTTGCATCACAATGAAAAAATATGCAGAAAAAAATAAATACTCTTCTAATATATTCAATGCATCCAAATACTTCAAAATTGATTTTATCAGAATGATAACACTCAGTTTTTAGAACAAGCAGAAGTAAACGCCTCAAAGAAGTCTTTCTCTTTCATGAGAGATATAAGCAGAAAAATTTAAAAATCAGTGCATTGAACTCAGAAAAGGAACAATGTCAAACTTCATACAGATGCTACGATATCGTAAATGAAAACAAATCTTCATCTCTCCTAAAGACATCACAGCTCTCTCTACAGTAAAAGAACTGATCAAGAACAACGCGCAAAAAATAAAGGAAAAATTACAAACAGGACTAGGATAAAAAAACATATCAAAAAGCAAACTGCACGGAGTTTATAAATTTCCCTATACAGTTTTAATGGTGGGCCCGGAGGGACTCGAACCCCCAACCAAGCGGTTATGAGCCGCTGGCTCTAACCAATTGAGCTACAGGCCCCACAGACTGGTTCTCTCTAAACTAAAACGCTCTATGATACAAGAGGCTACTGAAATTATAATTCATCTTTTTTATCGTTTTTTTTTCTAATGCCCTAATTTCTTTACAAGAACTTGCAAAAATGGGAAAATATCAAAAGAACGAATGTAAAGGAGTAGAAATGAAAAAAACAGTTTTTCAACCGTTAAATCATTACGCAATCAAAGCAGCTATGGTAGCGCTCACACTGCTTACCACATCGCCTACTGTACATGCTGAAGAAAGCAAAATGAAAAACACAACGATTACAGTGACTGCAACAGGTGAAAGCCAAGCAACACCAGATATGGCAATTATCAATCTAGCCGTTATTACAGAGGACAAAACGGCCCAAAAAGCATTAGCAGACAACAATAAATCTATGAATGATATTGTAAATGCTTTCAAGAACAGTGGCATTCAAGCCAATGATTTGCAAACATCGGGTTTATCTATTTATCAATTTAGCTCAGATAAACATAATGAAAAAAAAGAGAACGAAAAAATTTATCATGTTTCAAACTCTTTAACAGTGCGTATTCGTGATCTCGCCAATGCTGGTAAAATATTTGATCAAGCCATGGCACTTGGTGTCAACTCAGTGAGCGGTATTACCTTTACCAATGCAAATACAAAACCATTTTATCAAGATGCACGAAAGAAAGCCATTGCTGAAGCTATCTCAAAAGCAGAAACTATAGCAGAAGCAGCCCATTTAAAATTAGGAAAAATTATGAGAATCAATGAAAATGATGATCATTACCATCCCACACCACATCTCATGAGCAGATCAGCAAGTGCAGACTCTGCTGAGACAAATTTTTCAGGGGGTGAATTAAGCTACAATGTTAATGTTACCGTGGTATTTGCGATAGATTAAATCCTATAACATCATTAGTTATTGCGTAAAACAATCATATCACTGACCTTCACAGAGAAGACCAGTGATGTGATAAAGATAAGCTTCTTCAGAGGATAACGCATCTTCGTAAACTTCTATCTGTCCACGGACAGAAAATTCTGTTTGATGCACCGTCTGACAATTTCCAGACACTAGTGGATGCCACCATGGAAGATCTTTTCCCTCATTAATCAACCTATAGGCACAACTTTCTGGAAGCCAACGTGCGGTTTTAACCGTCGCAGCATCTAATGCTATGCAATTGGCAACAACCGATTGACGATTTGTGTAGTTACGACACCGACAGGTTTCTTTCTCTAAAAGACGACAAGCAACACTGGTTGTATAAATGTCACCAGTATCATCATCTTCTACTTTGTGTAAGCAGCAAAGCCCACAACCATCACAAAGACTCTCCCACTCAGAAGCAGAAATTTCTTCTAGTTTTTTGACTTCCCAAAAGGGCAGTTTTTTATTCATAAGTTTTGCCATCGCCTTAATAAAATCATAAAGGTAGAATAGAAAGATCCAATATTTACAATTTCATAGATTTTTATCTCTTCAAAACATGAAATATCTAAAAAAAACTTTCTCAAACCAGCTCATAAAAAATACACTTTATAAAAAACATCTCATCTGAAAAAAGAATACTTCAAAATATCTGTTACGAACAAGTATAAAAAATAACGATAACACGCTGTTTTGAATATTTTACAATCTGAAGTCTGGTAGAATATTTAAATTCCCCACAGATTAATATAAATGACTTGTCGGAACTTCCATAAGACAAAAATACTTTACCTATTCATAAGTCAATACATCTTTGTAAATAATATAAGACACCCTATCTCTGAAACTACTTACACAGAGCATAACACTTTCGCTCTCATTCCACCTCTTTGAGAAATGACCATACAAGGTCGCGCGCCCTCCCCGGTGAGAGAAAATAGTACAAATACCAAAGCAAGGAAATATTGATACCACAAACTTTCTATAGATTGTTTGCCGTCTGCCCTATACACACCCCAAAAGCATACCGAAATAATATGCTTTTCATCTACACACATCAAGAAAGGAAAAATTTTAGAAAACGCACCAATCCTATTCCTATTAAGAATCGAGAAAACTCCGCAATTTGCGTGAACGGCTAGGATGCTTCAATTTACGAAGTGCTTTTGCTTCAATCTGACGGATACGCTCTCGCGTAACGGAGAATTGCTGGCCAACCTCTTCCAACGTGTGATCAGTATTCATCCCTATCCCAAAACGCATGCGCAAAACCCGTTCTTCCCGTGGTGTTAATGAGGCAAGCACACGTGTAGTTGTATCTCGTAAATTAGCCTGAATAGCTGCATCAATCGGCAATAATGCATTTCTATCCTCAATAAAATCACCCAAATGAGAATCATCTTCATCACCAACGGGCGTTTCAAGTGAGATAGGCTCTTTTGCAATTTTAAGAACTTTCCGCACCTTTTCTAAAGGCATAGAAAGTTTACTAGACAATTCTTCCGGTGTAGGCTCCCGTCCAATTTCATGGAGAATCTGACGCGATGTACGAACAATCTTATTAATTGTTTCAATCATATGAACAGGAATACGAATAGTACGTGCCTGATCAGCAATTGAGCGCGTAATAGCCTGACGAATCCACCATGTGGCATAAGTAGAAAATTTGTATCCACGCCGATATTCAAACTTATCCACAGCCTTCATCAAACCGATATTGCCTTCCTGGATAAGATCAAGAAACTGCAACCCACGATTGGTGTATTTTTTTGCAATGGAAATAACGAGCCGCAAATTTGCTTCCACCATTTCTTTTTTTGCAATTGTTGATTCGCGTTCACCTTTTTGCACCTGCGTAACAATCCGGCGGAATTCACCAATAGAAATGGCCGTTTCTTGCGCAAGATTTTGTATTTCACTCCGCAAACGTTGTATTTCTTTCGCTTCACGTACAGAAAACTCTTTCCAACCAGATCCAGGCAAAGTTGTAATATAATTTACCCAATCGGCATCTAATTCACGGCCTTGATATGCATTTAAAAAATCTTCATGACCAATGCCATAGGCGTTAGCAATCCGTTTTAGCTTACCCTCATTATGGATCAGCCTTTTGTTAATGTCATACAGCTGCTCCACCAAGGACTCGATACGATTTTGATTCAAAGAAAGAGATTTGACAGCTTGAACCAACTCACCCTTTAATTGAATGTATTTTTTTCTCTGAGATGGCGAAAGAGCACCTTCTTTACGCTCTGCCAAACTGCTCTCAACATGCTGATCTTGTAATTTTCGTAATTTTACATAGGCTTGAGCAATAAAATCCAATGTTTCCATAACTTGAGGACAGAGTTCATTTTCCATTGCAGCCAATGACAAATTGACTTCATCATCGTCTTCATCCTCTTCCTCAATCCCCCCTTCTGCCGCAATACCCTCAATATTGCGCATACCAGAAGATATTTTATCTTCTTTTACTTTATCAACGTCACTGCGCTCAACAACAGGGGCCTGTTTTGCTTCTGGACCAGCATAAGTCATTTCAAGGTCGATAATTTCACGAAGAAGAACCCGCTGTTCTTTCAATTCCTCACGCCAGATAATAAGAGCCTGAAAAGTCAAAGGGCTCTCACAAAGCCCTGCAATCATTGTCTCACGCCCTGCTTCAATACGCTTAGCAATAGCAATTTCGCCTTCTCGTGAAAGCAGTTCAACAGCTCCCATCTCCCGCAAATACATACGCACCGGGTCATCAGTACGATCGGCAACCTCACGCTTATTCGTTGTTGTCGCAATTGCATGACTAGAGGCTTCTACGAGATCACCGCCTTCGACCGTAACCTCTTCCTCGTAATTTTCAGGATCGACTTCATCTTCATCATCCACAACATTAATACCCATCTCGGAAAACATCGCCAAGATATCTTCAATTTGTTCGGAGATAACCTCGCCAGAAGGAAGAACTGCATTCAGCTCATCCATGGTCACGTACCCTTTTTTTTGGGCAAGTTTAACCATTTTCTTGATGGCATCATCAGAAAAATCAAGAAGAGGACTATCCAAACTTGCTTGGTTCGTTACTTCCACATTATCTTTCTGTTTAACCTTTGTTGCCATACCGTAACTCCACTTGATCACTGCACAGTTTCTACGTGACCAGTTCTTTGCATTCTCACTAAACGTATCAACAATTTAAATTCCCCAAATATACTTTCTCTTGGAAGAGATTGCTATTGGGAAAATCAATTTTGTATATGCCTTGTCATTCACACAAAAACGCGGGAAAACTCCAGAAGTTTCCCCGACCACCTCTCAATCTTTTTGAGATAATCTCTGCACCCTATAGCCAAGAATCAATATCCCGCTTTTCCCAAAATTTAATCGTCATTCTCTATAAAAACGCCGCCTACACAAACTTCCTCATAATAAGCTTTAAGTGACTGATTCGCATTAAAAAAGCGAATCATTTTATTGTATCTTGCTTATTTCCCTCTGCTTTTTACTCAAGTTCTTACTCAAGCCAACTTCCAAATCCTTCAATTAATGCTTCTGTTGCCTGCATTTTCTCCAACTCCTCTTTTACCTCGCGAAGCAGAGCAAAAACCTCACTATTAGGACTTTCTATAAGTTTCTCTTCAATATCTTGCAGTCTTTTATGTAGGTGGTATTCTCGAAGATGCAAGTAGAGAGCTTGTTTTAATATAGCACGAACATCTTCAATGGAGGCTCCAACAAAGATGATACGCATACCAACATGTTGCACAAGGTTTTTCATACGCTCTAACATAGGTTTTTGCCCTTTTTCTTCTAAAAGCGTAACCATTGTTTCCTTATCATGCAACTGCTGACTTCCAAGAATTTCAAGCATGGATTGATGAAAACGCATCAATTGCGCATTTTGTAGCTCCAACTCAGCCAAAACTTCAAAATTTGCATCCCATAATTCAGGATAGTAAGCTAAAATCAGCAAAATAACGGCCTCACGCAGAGGAATTGACTGCGAAGAATGACGCACAATATCGGTATTTGCCAACACGGGAAAGGATTGGTCTTTTAATATTCTATTTTGGGAAGATTGGGCATATTGCTTTGCTTCTTTTTTTTTCAAAAAAGAAGGACGAAAAAAATCAAAGAGCCGCCTTTTTATATCCTGCAAATAATAGCGACGAACATCTTCATCCTTCACCATAAAAACTTGCTGTTTTATTTGTTTTTCGAGCGCCGCTCGTGATTCTGGAGTTTCAAAACTCTTCCCGTAAGTAGCACGCCACCATAAAAGCTCAATCAATGGAATTGATTTTTGCAAAAAAGAAGTAAAAAGCTGTGCACCACCATAAGAAATAATTTCATCTGGATCTTTCCCTTGTGGCAATAAAACAAAACGTACAGAAACCCCTGCCTTTAAAAGCGGAAGAACGCGATCAGCAACACGAAAAGCGGCTTTTAAACCAACCTCATCTCCATCAAAGCACAAAATAGGCTCAGCTCCCATTTGCCATAAAAGCCCAATTTGCGTTTCCGTTAATGCCGTCCCCAGCGGTGCTACAACACTTTCAAAACCAGCTTTTGTCAACGCGATGACATCCATATACCCTTCCACAACAAGGAGTGAATGAACTTTTTCATCACCAACAAAACGACTATTTTTTCGAGCTGCTGCTGCATTATAAAGCATATTTCCTTTATGAAATAGGACTGTTTCAGGGCTATTAAGATATTTTGCGCGTGTATTTTTTTCTAATGCTCGACCTCCGAAAGCCACCACACGTCCGCGTAAATCTTCAATAGGAAACATAATACGATTTCTAAAACGATCATGAGAAACCATATTCTCTTCGCCTGATACGAGAAGTCCACAATCTTCCATTTGTTTTGTTGAAATACCCCGTGCACGCAATGCGTCTTTCAAAGCTGTACGCTTCATGGGAGCAAAACCAATCCGAAAATGCTCTGCAAACTTTGGTGTTACACCACGTGCATCAAGATAACGACGCGCCTGTGCACCTTCTTCACCGTGTAAACTAGATTGAAAAAAATCCGTAGCTATTTTCATAACATCATAAAGATCAGCCTTTTCCCTTTGCTGTTTATAACTTTTAGGATCAAAAACAGGTAGTTTTACCCCTGCAAAATCAGCCAAATGCTCTACACTTTCTGAAAAATGTAATCCATCAAGTTGACAAAGAAAAGTGAAGATATCGCCGCTTACACCACAACCAAAGCAATAATAACGCCCTTTACGATCATCACAATGAAAACTTGGTGTTTTTTCGCCATGAAATGGACAACAGCACCAAAAATCTCCTCGTGAAGGCTTGCTTTTTTTAGAATCAAAGACCACCCTTTGGCCAATAACTGTTGAAATTGGTAATCTGGTACGAAGCTCATCAAGGAAATCAGGTGAAAAGCGCATTATCTCTCACAGAGTTTGAAAATTCTTTTTTGCATATTTAACAACTTTAGAGCATAATTCCAATATTCCCTTTTACGCAGTTGAAAATTGGAAAGGTTCAACCACACATATTTTAAGAAATGGAGAAGAAATTAAAGTGATCAAATTTTTTGTTCAACATCCGTTGTTAGAGTCTATTGCTTGGCTCATTATTCTTATCATCATTGCAGTTTTAATCAATTTTTTAGCAAGAAACCTCCTCTCTCACGGAGCAAAAAGACTTTCTTCTTTCCTTCCTAAAAAGACAAACATTGATATTGAACATATCATTCAGTATATAGCAAATATTATTGCAGCCTTTACTCTTTCCATTGGCATTCATTTTATCCCAACACTTCCTGACTCACTGAGCACTATTATAGAGAATGTTGCGAATGCTTTCATTATTTTTGTTGTTGTTCTTACCATTTCTTCTTTTCTTAACATTGTTAATATTCTTTATGAGCAACGGCCAACAGCACGGTTAAAACCAATAAAAGGTTACATTCAAATTGCTAAAATTGCGCTTTTTGCTATAGCTGCAATTCTCATGGTCGCCACATTAATTGACCGCTCACCTCTTATTCTTTTATCCAGTCTTGGTGCAATGGCCGCTGTTCTCATGTTGGTTTTCCAAGACACGCTGCTTTCTCTCATTGCAGGTATCCAAATTTCATCCACGGATATGGTGCGTGTAGGCGATTGGATTCAAATGCCTAGTCTCGATGTCGATGGTGATGTTACTGAAATTGCACTGCATACCGTTAAAGTACAAAATTTCGATAAGACAATCACGACCGTACCTATCCGTAAGCTCGTAACAGATCCTTTCAAGAATTGGCGTGGAATGCAAGAAGCCGGTGGACGACGCATTAAACGCTGCCTCTTTATAGACCAATCAAGCATCCGTTTTCATACAGAAGAAGAACAAGAGTATCTTTCTCGATTGAATTTGTTAGAAAATTATTTCACAAAAAAAATACCAGAAATCAATAACTGGAACACGCAAATAGATAAAAATCATGATGTGTTAGACAATACCCGCCGTTTAACCAATATTGGAACCTTTCGTGCTTATGTTTTTGCTTATCTAGAAAAAAATAGTAATATTGAACAAACCATGACCTTGATGGCACGACAATTGCCTCCTACACCAAATGGTTTACCTTTAGAGATCTATTGCTTTACCAACACCACCGTTTGGCTGGAATATGAACAAATTCAATCTGATATTTTTGACCACCTTTATTCCATTCTTCCTAGTTTTGGTCTAAAGATTTTTCAAAACCCAAGTGGTTATGATTTTCATCATGTATTAGAAAAAAGCTAAAGTGAAAAAATAAATCTCAATGCCTCAATTTTTAGATCAACCATATTCATAAAATAAGGAAAAGACAAAGTATCATGAATGGTTCATTGGTACTCCTTCATCTTGCAGGTGCTATTTCTTTACTTCTCTGGGCTACACGCATGGTACGCACAGGAGTTGAACGTGCCTATGGTGACAGGCTAAAATACAAAATGCGCCACGTCATTTCCAAACCATTATTTGCTGTCAGCTTTGGACTCTTTGCGGCAATGCTTTTACAAAGCTCTACAGCAATAACACTCCTTGTTGGTTCTTTTGTTGAAGCTGGTTTTGTCTCCGCAGTAGCGGGGCTCATGGCTGTACGTGGCGGAGAATTAGGATCAGCATTAGTCGTTAAAGTTCTTTCCTATGATCTAACGATCATTGTGCCCTTATGTCTTTTAATCGGCACTTGTATCTTCATGACAACTGAAAAGCGTGATTGGCGTCAAGTAGGCCGGATCCTCATTGGTGTTGGCCTTTTGATTTTGTCTCTACAAATGATCAGTGCAGCCACAGAACCTTTACGTGATAGTGCAATTTTACCAAGCATTATTAATTATCTTTCAACCGACCCTGTTTCTACCTTTTTGTTGGCAGCCGCATTGACCTATCTTTTGCATTCATCCATTGCAGGAATTATTTTGTTGATCAATTTTGCCAACTATGACCTTATCCATGCTCAGCTATGTGTTGTTATGGTTCTTGGAGTGAATTTTGGTTCTTCTCTCATAACACCACTTTTAACACGCAACGCCTCCCCGAATACCCGCCTTGTTCCACTAGGGAATTTACTTATGCGTGGAGCGGGCTCAATCCTTGTTCTTATCTTATTTTTATGCTTTCAACCCTCAATCGCATGGTTGGGCGATACTATCTCTACGCAAGTCATCAACACCCATATTATTTTCAATCTTTTTATTCTCCTTGCTGGAATACCACTCTCGAAATGGGTTGTAAAACTGACCACTCAAATTGTCTCCATAAATGCAAAAAAAACGCAAACCGATAAAATACTTAATTTATCTGAACAAACAGCTCTTGATGATAGTGTTCTTGAGCGCCCAACTTTAGCACTTTCTAACGCAGTGCGTGAAGTCATCCATATTTGTGACCTTGTCGATATCATGCTAGAAAAAATCATGGGACTTTATGAAAAACCCGATCCCAACATCATCCATGAACTCAACCAATTGAGCACGATATTAGATAAAAAACATACTGCTATCAAACTTTATCTCGCACGATTGGCTGGGCAGAAATTATCTGATGCAGACGCTCTTCAAACACAAGAACTTCTTGAAGCTTGTATAAAACTGGATCAAGCAGGAGATATTATTATTCATAATATGCTTATGCTGGTTAAAAAGAAACAACAAAAAAGTTTACAATTTAGTGGCGATGGATGGAATGACCTGCTCCGTTTCCACGCCATTGTTCTTGCCAATGCGCACATTGCATTTAATGTTCTTGTCTCGCGTGATACACACACTGCGCATTTACTCGTGCAGAAAAAAGATCAGCTCCGCAATTTAGAAAAGGAGATGAGTTTAAAGCATTTTAAGCGCCTTCGTGAAGGCGATTTCAAAAATATAGAATCATCCAGTCTTCATCTTGACACTGTCCGTGATCTCAAACAAATTAACTCTCTTTTAACCTCAATGATTTACCCCATTTTGGAAGCACAAGGACTTCTCCAAAGTTCTCGCTTGCGTAATCCTTCTGAACAACAAACAGAAAAATCTTAATTTTTGAGTAAATTTGAACTGGGCCTCTATAAGAGAGATCATTAATATCAATCATTGAATTTTGATTCATCAAATGTCCTGATAAAATCTCCCTTGCCAAAAATACAACACCCCCAAAACTCATCATAAGAAATGCCCGTATAAATGGTACTGTAACGATTGACCTCAATATTTTCACAGATTTAACCCACGCAACATGTTACAAAAAATTAAAGGCACAGCTTTAAAACATCACTTGAAATATCATTGAACTTTTGGTGAGATTCTTCTGTTTAAACTTTTTAGACCTCTATTTTGCTTGTTGTTCATCATGTTATTTTCATTTCTTCGAAACGCATTCTAAAAAATGAAAAGAAAAGTATTTCTAAATAACTTTTTTCTTTTTATAAAATAATTGCTAATTTTAAAATTTATTTTATTGTAAATTAATTTTTTATATGTCTTTTTTTATTTATATGTATAGTATTATCCGCATTGGATATTAAAGTTATTTAAAACATATAAAGTAAAAACTATAATAAATTTTCCATGAGTAGCGTCTCCCTCCGCGAAAAAAGTGATAAGCCTTGATCTTTAGAAAGCTTACTCTAATTAAACACTCACAGTTTAAATTTAGGTGGAGGAGAGTATAATGGAAAACGCAAATATCGGCTGGATTGCAGCTATTATTATTGGTGGCATTGCAGGTTGGATTGCACAATATCTTATGAAAAGCCAGACAGGGGTCTTTTTAAACATTATCTTAGGAATTATTGGAGCTGCATTAGCGAGCTTTATTTTTAGCTTTTTTGGTGTGAATTTTGCTGGTTGGCTTGGCTATCTTATTTCAGGTCTTATCGGAGCCTGCATTCTTATATGGATAGGACGAAAAATTCGATCATAGAATATTTATTCATTAAGGGACTTTTGAGCACTAAATGAAACGATTACAATCGTTCCGCTATCGCTTTAAACTTGCAACCCATAATAAAACGGAGGGATGGTGTTTAAGCTGCAATTGCACTGCAATTCACGTTTTTTTAAAAGACATTTCTTAAAGCTCCTAACCTCATTTCACAGTGTCATCATGAATTGTATAATGATAATCCATTGAACAACACCATCTTCACGCTGATGCAGATACAAACCGGCACTCTCATTCTCTTTACCAGCTCATGGTATATTTACGAGCTCATAGAGTTGCAACAGCCCTTGGCACTTAAGGCGATTCATGAGAGACATTTTTTCTCCTTTCTTCTTTCATTTTACCCTCGTGCCAACCCCGCTTATGGCATAAAGCCAAATGAACAAAATTGATTCATCATGAATTGAAATGAGAAAATTACACAATACTCGGAACAATGATCAATTCAATAATGATAATTTATCATTATAAATCAATATATTGAAATCTTTTTTCCATCAGCATCATGAAACGAGAAAGATATTAGCCAAAGTGACGTGACCTATAAAGCTGATAAAAACCTTGAGAAAGGTAGCACCGAGAGCACCATACCGATATGCTCAGGTCTATTTGCACAGACAAGAATATTCTGCATGATATTAACGCAATAGCATTCTGTTTAATATCTGGTTCCTTCCACTCTATACTGACCTACAAAGCTCTCATAAAGAACAGAATAATGACACATTGCTTTGTAAGCATTAATTATTTTTCTTATTGAAGATAACTTTCAAATAAGACAAGATTTTCTTATCTCAAGTCTATTTATATTGAATCAAACAAAACTCTTTGCCTACACCTTATCAAGTAAAACCGGTGTGTAAAGAGAAAAACGATTAAAGAAAAAGGCCTCTTATAAAGATCATCTCAATGTAAGAGCTGTTGCAACATCACGAGCTGGCAGTAGAGTCAAACTGGCAATAAAGTGATGACGCTCATTTACTACCTTCACAAACATAAGGATAGTGATATTCAATAAATTTTGCGTTATACTATTTACAAGCGTTATCATGAAATGGACTAGCATGCCTAAAGAGTTTTTTACGCAAGCACATGAACATAATAAATAAACCATACTCAGTCCTTTTTTATCTTACAGCAAGATATTGTTTCATAAGATTTTTTATCGTTATTCACTTGTGAAGTACAACCTCGAATACCCATAAGATTCTCTCATCTCAAACCTCTTTATGTTGAATCAGTTTTAGTCACTTGTCTTTACACCATACACGGATTGGCACGAGGGTAAAATGAAAGAAGAAAGGAGGGAAAACGCCTATCATGAATCGCCTTCATGCAAGGACTGTCTCACACCCATGCGCTGGTAAAGTGAGTGATGGTGCCGGCTTAACCCTTTATAAACGTGAAGATGATTGTGTTCTATGGAGATTTATCGTTATACAATTTCCCCACACCACCACGAAATGGGCTTAGGGTCTCTAAGACATGTCTCTTTAAAACAAACTCGTGAACATACAACGTGGGTGGTGTTATGTTTTACTACTAAGAGCAATACAACTGACCGTAATAGTCAATAGCCCAATGATATTATTGCTCATCTATGTTATGGTAAACACCAATAGCTGTACCACGGTGCACATGACTCTGAACCACTGAGCGCTCTTCCAAACTTCCCAAGCGGATTGTTTTACCAAAAATCTCAAATAACTCTGCTGTTAATCTGCTGCTAACATGGAAAAAAGAAGATTTGCCTCGTATGTACAGAAGGTAAAAAATAAATGCTTCATCTCTTTATTCTTAATGCAAAACAAATATATTTGCAGATCCATGATGTTTCCCCCTATTGCTCTCTTAAAAATGAAAAAATGCGCTGTATGTTAGCCTTGTTCTTAATCATCATAGATTTTTCACCTTAAAAGAAGAGCAACCTGTAATATCTTTTTGCATATTCCTTCATTTAAGAATCCCATTCCATTTTCTCTTTCATCTTTTCGTTTAAAATCTTGCTGCCTTTACCATTCTGTATTACAGTGGAAATTATCTATTTATATCACCAAACATAGCAAATCCGGTTTTAGATGGGGAGTGAAATGATATCTGATCCCAGAGATTCCATCTTACCGCCTCTAGAGTGGCTATCTGATCAAGATCTTTCAGTACCAGAAAACATTCGCAACTGGCTTATGGAATTAGGATCGATGACTCTTCGACTGAAAAAACACTGCACCTGCCTACGCATTGAGCCACAACGTGAATGCTTCATTACACGTGACGAATTACAAGAACAAGAAGAAGCCGAGCATTTGCCCAACAGTGCACGTTATTGGCTACGCGAAGTTGTATTGGTGGGGGATAACCAGCCTTGGCTCCTTGGACGAACCGTCATCCCACAAGAAACCCTCCTTGAACACAATCAAGCACTCATGCACTTGGGCAACGTACCACTGGGACATTATTTATTTAACAGCGGCAAACTAAGCCGTGATTACATTCATATCGGAAAAGGAGAGGCATTATGGGCACGCCGTTCCCGTTTACGATTAACAGGCAACCCCTTATTAATAACCGAACTGTTTTTAACAGCTTCACCGCTTTACGCAACAATGCCCACATAAATGGAGAATACCCTCCCCTTCATGAACAGCCTATTAATTTTTATCTTTTAAAAAATAAAAACACAAGATCTTCAATCCTATCTCAACAGCATAACACACCACACTGTAGAACTTCTTAAAATACCCTCTCAACTTAAAAATCTTCCCTTGAATAAAACAGAGATCTCTTTTTCATCAGGGCCGTTCTTAAAACATAAGAACAGACGTACCTTTAAGAGAATTGCTGTAGCTCATATGGGACAATATATTGATTTATAATGATTATTATTCGTTATTCATTTGTGAAGTACAACCCCGAATACTGTTAAGATTCTCTCCTTTTAAACCTCTTCATGTTGAGTCAATTTTGTTCACTTGGCTTTACACTATCAGCGGGGTTGGCATGTGGATAAAATTATAGAGGAAAGGAAGAGAGATAATGCCTCTTATGAACCGTACATGCAAGGGTTATCGCAAGAACCATGAACCGGTAAATATTGAGCTGGTAAAGAAAAATAAGAGTACCGGCTTATCCCTCTATTCAGTGTGAAGATGGTAGTGCTCAATGGATTTATCGTTATACGATTCACGGATGACGCCGTTAAATGGGCTTAGGAGCTCTAAAAAAGGTCTCTTTAAACAAGCACATGAATGCGCAAATAAACTCTATTGAAATGAAAAAACTGAAAATAAAACAACCCACAAGAGAAAATATTTTAGAATATCTCAATGATTAAATCCATTCCTATAAAAATGCTCGACTTATAGTAGAGAGAATTTTTAAACGACCTTTATTTTATTACGAATAGATTTTCAGATTGCAAACAATGCTTTTTTCCAAAGGCTAAAATACGCATAACTTTTCTAAAGATACAAACGAGCACAGCCATTTTCTTTACCAGCTCATGGTATATTGACCAACTCATAATATTGCGACAATCCTTGCATGAATGCGGTTCATGAGAGGCGTTTAGCCTCCTTCTTTTCTCATTTTACCCATATGCCAACCCCGCTGATAGTGTAAAGCCAAGTGAACAAAACTGACCCAACATAAAGAAGTCTAAAAGGAGAGAATCTTAACAGTATTAGGTGTTATACTTTACAAGTGAATAGACGAATAATCATTATAAATCAATTTGTTATATAAAATAATATCGATATATTGAAGGAAAGAAGAATGATAGCACAAAAAGAAGCTTTTCTTTATTCTATAAGAAGCAAAGAAACTCTGACCTATTACCCCAAAAACATTCTCTTAAAATAAATAAGTATGGCTTTTCCGCATCCTCTCACCCTTATCTATACTTTTGGGACACGAGTGACTTATCATAAAAAATGCTTTCTGCCTCTCATAACAATTTATCACAATTCATTTTAATTTTTCACGGAGACAACTGCAAACTTTAGAAAAATTCATTTGCCCAGTATAACGTTCTTTAAGCCAGACCATGACCTTACCGATATCGCGTAATTTTTCAGCTTTTGTTTGTACTAAAGCTTCACAAAGCGCTTGTTCAACTTGCACTTCATCAAGCTGATAAGGAAGAAACTCACGAATGATTTTCATTTCCACCTTCCCTCTTTCTACCAACTCCAAGCAGCCAGATTTTTCATAAAGATGTGTTGCCTTTTCGCGCTGGTGCAGCATTTGTGTAAAAACAGACTGGATCTGTTTATCATCCACTTCTTGCTCTCCCTCACTACACTGCAAAATCTCACGATCTTTCACTGCAGCACTCATGAGACGAAGTGTAGCAAGACGCGCATTATCCTGCTCTTCCAAAGCAGCTTCAAGTGCCATATCAATCTGCTCACGCAACATGAATTTACCCAATTTATTCACATAAAAAGGTCGTTTCTAACCAACCTTTATATCTTTTGCAATGCATAGTAAAAAAATAATTAACATACAAAGTCTCAGAAAATCTCAAAACAGGACTTTACCTCTTCGTAGAATATACCTATACTCTTTATCTCAAGCGAAACATTGCAAGAACAATATACATAACGTCTGTTATGGTTGTGCTTTTTGTGTAACGTTGGTCATTATCCTTTCAGATAAGAATGATACCTTTCAGATAATAAATTGTGGGTGCACACTATGACACAAATGATCTCATCTTGCGATTCTTGGAGTGTAAAAAAACCTACAGCTCTCTTAATATTAGCCGATGGCACAGTGATTGAGGGTAAAGGAGCAGGTGCTGCTGGCATTGCTGAGGCTGAAATATGTTTTAATACAGCGATAACCGGCTATGAAGAAATCCTCACAGATCCATCCTATACACAACAAATCATTAATTTTACATTTCCTCACATAGGAAATGCAGGGGCAAATAACGAAGATATTGAAGACCTTATTCCCCTTAACTGTCACGGTGCTGTTGGTGCTATTTTCAAAGCAGATATTACACACCCCTCCAACTACCGTGCAAATAGAAACCTTAATCAATGGCTTAAAGCACGTAAAATTATTGCGCTTTGTGGTATTGATACACGTGCACTCACCATTCTTATTCGTGAAAGAGGGGCACAAAACGCCGTCATCGCACACAATCCTCACGGAGATTTTGATATTCCTACTTTAAAGAAGCGTGCACAAAAATGGCCTGGACTTGTTGACCTTGATCTTGCAAAAGATGTGACCTCTCGATCATTAAAGCAATGGGATGAAAAGCCATGGATATGGAATAAAGGATATAGTACAAATAATGTGCATAATCTTCATATTGTTGCGATTGACTATGGCATTAAACGTAATATTCTTCGTCTTCTAGCAGCTCAAAATGCACGCATTACTATCGTACCTGCACGTACAAGTGCCGAAGAAATTCTGGCAATGAATCCTGATGGCATTTTTCTTTCTAATGGACCAGGTGATCCAGCTGCGACAGGTGAATACGCTGTTCCAACTATCAAGACACTCATTGACCATAATGTACCGATTTTCGGTATATGCCTTGGTCATCAACTTCTCGCTCTTACTCTTGGGGCAAAGACTATAAAAATGCATCAAGGGCACCATGGCGCCAATCATCCTGTTAAAGACCTTAATACCGGAAAAGTTGAGATTGTATCAATGAACCATGGTTTTGCTGTAGAAACGACATCGCTACCAAAGCATGCCCAAGAGACTCATATTTCCCTCTTTGATGGTTCAAACTGTGGCATTCGGATAATTGGAAAGCCCGTTTTCTCTGTTCAACACCACCCCGAAGCTTCTCCTGGACCACAAGACAGCCACTACCTTTTTCGACATTTCTGCAATCTTATTATGGATAATAAAAAGTAGCACACTTAAAATATTTTCCTTTTGGATTCTTCGCCTTGAAGTTATCGCCTTTCCCCATGTGAATATCATACAAATATGTTATTTTCATATCACAAAAAATGCAATCTGCTTCCAGAATATACAAGCATGATTTGCTTGTTGCATTACACAATCAATTCACAACCATCTTATAGAGAGAGGACAGAGCTCTATTTTAAACTTTTCTTTTAAAGTCAATAGCTTGATCATCAATAAACCGCATGGATCATTGAATTTTGTAAAAAGTCATGAAAGCAAAGCCCCTATAACAAAGCATACGCTGCAGTATCATCAAGAAGGAAAGACAATAGAAAGGCTCACAAAACATAGAAACAAGCATATTTTTGTTCCTGATGCTCCCCATGATACGCATAAAAACGCATTGTTTATACGCTTTACACAAATAACTTTCTTGAATCATAAAATTGCTTATGCTCTACGCACTCTATTCTCCGTCATTCATAAAAAAACATGGAAAAATGATTTTATTGCTTACTTTCTTCGTCACTTAACCTATAAAATTATTTTAACATCAAAATTTAAATATTCTACCTACCGCAATCGCGTACGGATGTTTACCATAAGGAAAAACCATGCCAAAACGCACAGATATAAAATCTATTCTTATCATTGGAGCAGGACCTATTGTTATTGGTCAAGCATGCGAATTTGACTATTCAGGTACACAAGCTTGTAAGGCATTAAAAGAAGAAGGCTACCGTATTATATTGGTTAATTCTAATCCTGCCACCATTATGACAGATCCAGATTTAGCTGATGCAACTTATATTGAGCCTATCACTCCTGAAATCGTTGCACAGATTATCATCCGTGAACGTCCTGACGCGCTTTTACCAACTATGGGAGGACAAACAGCACTCAATACTGCTTTATCATTAAAGCGTATGGGCATTTTAGACCGCTATCATGTTGAAATGATCGGTGCCAATGCCGATGCTATTGATAAAGCTGAAGACCGTGCTTTATTTCGCAAGGCGATGGCAAAAATCGGTCTAGAAACACCGCGTTCTATGTTAGCCAATGCAACAGAGCTTAAGGAAAAAAATCGCCAACGACATGCAAAAATGTGCGATGAACTGAAAGAAAAATTTTCCGGTAATGCGCTTGATCAAGCATTAGAAGAGCTTGAGCATGATTGGCGACACACAGAAGCCGACCGCAAACAACATTATATAGCCCATGCAACAGCAAAAGCTGTTCAAGCTCTTGATATTATCGGATTACCAGCGATCATCCGTCCTTCATTTACACTTGGTGGTACAGGTGGTGGCATTGCTTACAATCGTTCTGAATTTTATGAAATTATTGAACGTGGTCTTGAAGCTTCACCAACAACAGAAGTTTTGATTGAAGAAAGTGTTTTGGGATGGAAAGAATATGAGATGGAAGTTGTTCGTGATAAAAACGACAACTGTATCATCGTTTGTTCTATTGAAAACATTGATCCAATGGGAATCCATACTGGTGATTCCATCACCGTAGCCCCTGCTCTCACCTTAACGGATAAAGAGTATCAACGTATGCGCAATGCTTCCATTGCTGTTTTGCGTGAAATTGGTGTTGAAACTGGTGGCTCCAATGTACAATTTGCTGTCAATCCTGAAAATGGCCGCCTCATCGTTATTGAAATGAATCCGCGTGTTTCTCGCTCTTCAGCACTTGCCTCAAAAGCAACAGGCTTTCCAATTGCCAAAGTTGCTGCTAAATTGGCAATTGGCTATACACTTGATGAATTAAAAAATGATATCACGGGCGGTGCAACACCAGCCTCCTTTGAGCCTTCTATTGACTATATCGTTACCAAAATTCCTCGTTTTGCCTTCGAAAAGTTTCCTGGTTCATCTCCTGTCTTAACAACTGCAATGAAATCGGTGGGAGAGGTCATGGCAATTGGACGCACTTTTCAAGAATCACTGCAAAAAGCACTTCGTGGTCTCGAAACAGGTCTTACCGGTCTTGATGAAATTATCATCCCTGAACATGCTGAGGGTGATGAAAAAAGCTCTATACACTCTGCCATTGCAATACCAACCTCCGATCGTCTGCGCTACATAGCCCAAGCAATGCGTGCGGGCTTGTCTTTAAATGAAATTCACCAAATGAGCAAAATTGATCCATGGTTTTTGGAGCAAATAGCCTCTATTATTGAAATGGAACAGCGCATTCGCACCCATGGTTTACCGCAAGATGCAGACAATTTCCGCATGTTAAAAGCCATGGGCTTTTCAGATGCGCGTTTAGCCACCCTCACAGAACAAGAGCCAGATGCTGTGGCTGCTTTGCGCAAATCACTCGGTGTTAAGCATGTTTTCAAACGGATTGATACTTGCGCTGCAGAATTTTCTTCACCCACAGCCTATATGTATTCAACCTATGAAGTTCCCTTTGCAAATGTCGAACACTCGGAAGCACAAGTTTCTGAGCGCAAAAAAGTTGCTATTTTAGGGGGCGGTCCAAACCGTATCGGACAAGGCATTGAATTTGACTATTGTTGCTGCCACGCTGCTTTTGCACTCCGTGATGCAGGCTTTGAAGCCATTATGATTAACTGTAATCCTGAAACCGTCTCGACCGATTACGATACCTCTGATCGTCTTTACTTTGAGTCTTTAACCACAGAAGATGTTATCGCTATTTTAGAAACAGAACAGGAAAAAGGTGAATTGGTTGGTGTTATTGTTCAATTTGGCGGACAAACACCCCTAAAATTGGCAAGTGCACTAGAAAAACACAATATCCCCATTCTAGGCACTTCACCTGACGCTATTGATTTAGCAGAAGACAGAGATCGCTTTCAAAAGTTGCTATTCAAGCTTAATTTAACACAACCTCGAAATGGCATTGCGCATTCCGTCGAACAAGCGCGCCTTATCGCCCATGAACTAGGCTTTCCATTGATTGTACGTCCTTCCTATGTTTTAGGAGGACGCGCTATGGAAATTATTCGCGACGAACGTAGCTTGCAAAACTATCTGCTTGCAAGTGTACCGGAGCTGGTTCCAGAAGATATCAAAGCCCGTTATCCCAATGACAAAACGGGACAGATCAACACATTGCTTGGTAAAAATCCACTTTTATTTGATACCTATTTAACAGAAGCAATTGAAGTTGATGTTGATTGTCTGTGTGATGGAGAAGAAACGCTTGTTGTTGGTATTATGGAACATATTGAAGAAGCAGGAATCCACTCTGGTGATTCAGCCTGTTCTTTACCAGTTCATACACTCTCCCACGAAATAATCACTGAATTAGAACGTCAAACCAAAGCATTAGCTCACGCACTTCACGTTCGTGGCTTGATGAATGTCCAATATGCCATTAAAGATGGTGCAATTTATGTCTTAGAAGTGAATCCCCGTGCTTCACGGACTGTTCCATTCGTTGCAAAAACAATTGGCCGTCCCATTGCCAAAATAGCAGCACGTATTATGGCAGGAGAAACGCTTACCCAAGCTCTTCAAGCTTATGGTGGACCTCCCTCAAAACAGAAAAAGCAGCATATCGCTGTCAAAGAAGCTGTTTTTCCTTTTGCACGTTTTTCAGGTATTGATACACTTCTTGGTCCAGAAATGCGTTCAACTGGTGAGGTTATGGGACTTGATTATGAATTTGCTCTTGCCTTTGCTAAATCCCAACTTGGAGCCGGTGTTGAACTTCCCAAAGAAGGCACGTTATTTGTTTCTGTAAGAGATGAAGATAAAAAACGTATCTTAAATCCCGTAAAGATTTTAACTGAGCTTGGTTTTTCCATTTTAGCAACAAGTGGCACACAAAAATTTCTTACCGAACATCATATTGAAGCAAAAAAAATTAACAAAGTGCTAGAAGGGCATCCCCATATTGAAGATGCCATTCGGAATCGACAAATTCAATTGATTTTCAATACAACCAGCACGGCCAGTGCTATCTCAGATTCCAAATCATTGCGTCATGCCGCACTTATGCAAAAGGTCCCCTATTATACAACAATGGCTGGAGCCGAAGCTGTCGTAAAAGCTATCAAAGCACTCAAAAACAGTAATCTTGAGGTACGCTCACTGCAAAGCTATTTGACGTAATTTTCTCAACTATGGTACAAAACATTATTCTGTTTTTCTCTCAATTTTTTCTTCGTGTAAAAATACAGATTAAGACTTGCTTTTTACCTCAAAACTCCTTATGTAAAGTTTATCGGACTTTCGGTTATGTGACTTTCTTTCTTGTGCAATCTGCACTTTCGACGAAACTTATCCCACCCAATTTCGATTTCAAGCTGTATGAGGGCTTTATGCTTTCAGTGCACTCTATAATTTATCTATTCTAAGGAGTTTCCTATGTCTACAGGAACAGTTAAGTGGTTTAACACAACAAAAGGTTTCGGATTTATTCAGCCTAACGATGGAAGTGCCGATGTTTTTGTGCACATTTCCGCTGTTGAGCGTTCAGGTTTAAGCAGCCTTAATGAAGGACAAAAAGTCTCTTATGACGTTTTGCAAGATCGTCGTTCCGGAAAATTTGCCGCTAGTAATCTTTCTGCACTTTGATCTTTAAATTCTGCGACAGTTATTTAAAAATCTTCGTCTTAACAGACGGAGATTTTTTGCTTTTTATAAAGTGTCATTTATTCTTATAAAATAAGGCACTTTCTTATTGAAACAATCATTAAGATATTTTCATCCCTTCCCTTTCAATTCTTCACATTTTTTGTAAAATTTCCCAAAAAACGACATACTAGGTCCTCAATGGAATAAAGTTTCTCAAACTTGAGACCTTCCACATTCTCAGTCAGAAGAAAAATGCAGCCTTCTTCATTCTCTCATCAAAAAAGAAGATTTTTGTTAAAGCATAAAAAAAATACATTCAAACTGTTGTTTCTTCTTTGAAGAAACAACAATACCATTCTTTATAAAACACTCATTACAATAGCAACATATTAATTAATAAGGATTATTTATCGATATACAGCTTGAATCATACCCCCGAATACTGTTATGATTCTCTCATTTCAAACTACTTTATGTTGAATTTTGTTCACTTGGCTTTCCACTATCAGCGGAATTAATATGTGGATAAAAATTATACAAAGAAAGAAGGAAAAATGCCTCTCATGAACCGCCTTCATGCAAGGACTGTTGCAATACTATGAGCTCGTAAATATACCATGAGCTGGTCAAGAATGAGAGTGCGGGTTTGTACCTTCATAAGCGTAAAGATGGTGGCGCGCAATGGCTTTATCGCTATACCATTCACAGACGACGCCATGAAATGGACTTAGGTTCCCTAAGATATGTCTCTTTAAAACAAGCCCGTGCACATGCAACACAGTTGCACAGTATTTTTCTCTTTGAGTGAAAAGAAATAACAAGAATGAACAAAAAACTCTAAACCACGCAAACACACGATCACTCCCCCGATTATACCGAAATCTCATCCCTTCCCCGCACACCTCATAAAATCAGCTTACTTCTCATCAAAATGCATAAATTTATACATTCTGTGCCATTTATCCGAAAAAAAAGACAATTCATTATTGGTGCTCTTTTTTCATAGAATGCATTAATTCAACAAAATGGCAAAAACATAACTTCCAAGTACAACACGCAAATTTGTATTAATAAGCTGTCAATCTCTTATAAAAATCTCTTGTCAATCTTTGCTCTTGATGTAAAATTTTTCCTGGGAACATCCTTATTTTCTATAAATTAAGACATTTCCCCTCTTTCTTTATTTCAACTTTTAGCCCAAGAGCACAGAACTTTAGATTTTTTCTACAATTTTTTGTTGCATACAATGTAATCTCTTATAGAATGTTTTTAAACTCATAATCATTGTTTAAGGATTGAAATTATGGCTTTTATCGCCGACAAGCTTTCCCCTATAAAACCTTCTGCCACAATTGCTGTCTCCCACAAGGCACGTAACTTGAAAGCCCAAGGTCGTGATGTCATTGCTTTAGGTGCTGGAGAACCAGATTTCGATACGCCAGATAACATTAAAAATGCTGCTATTGAAGCGATTAAACGTGGAGAAACAAAATACACCCCAATATCTGGTATTCCAGAATTGCGCCAAGCAATTGCGGCAAAATTTAAAAGAGAAAACAACCTTCTTTATCAACCAGAGCAAATTATCGTTGGCACCGGTGGCAAACAAATTCTTTTTAATGCATTGATGGCAACTTTGAATCAAGGAGACGAAGTCATCATTCCATCTCCTTATTGGGTCAGTTATCCAGAAATGGTTACCCTCAACGGTGGTTGCCCTATTTTTGTAGAAACAAAAGCTGAATTTTCTTATAAACTGCAACCGCAAGAATTAGAAGCTGCTATCACTCCAAAAACCAAATGGCTTATCTTTAACTCTCCTTCAAATCCATCAGGTGCAGCTTACACCCATGATGAATTAAAAAAGCTCACAGATGTTTTAGTAGAATACCCTCATGTTCATATCCTTAGCGATGACATATATGAACATCTCACCTATGAAGGTTTTACCTTTGTCACCCCAGCTCAAGTAGAACCAAAACTTTACGAACGAACACTCACAATGAATGGTGTTTCCAAAGCCTATGCCATGACGGGTTGGCGAATTGGTTATGCAGGTGGTCCTCAAAAACTAATGAAAGCCATGGATACCATTCAAGGTCAGCAGACATCCGGTACAAGTTCTATCTCACAATGGGCAGCTGTCGAAGCACTCAATGGTCCACAAGATTTTATCGCTAAAAACAAAAGTGTTTTCCAGGCACGCCGTGATCTCGTTGTGTCTATGTTAAACCAAGCGCCTGGCATTCACTGTCCAACGCCGGAAGGTGCCTTTTATGTTTATCCTTCCTGTGCAAATCTTATCGGGAAAAAAACACCCGATGGAAAAGTCATCACAAATGATGAAGACTTTGCAATAGCTCTTCTGGAGGCAGAATCGGTTGCTGTCGTCCATGGGTCTGCCTTTGGACTTGGACCGGCTTTCCGTATTTCTTATGCAACATCAGAAAAACTACTTGAGGAAGCTTGCTTACGTATTCAGCGCTTTTGTAACAATTTACTATAAAAACGTTAAGCGTCTTCTGCTGTTCCAATTTCATTGCTCATCAATTCTATTGAGAGTTTTTGGGCTATTTTAATAATTGGATTCTATAGAAACAGCACCTCAAGAAAACTGTAGAAGCACATATACTGCAAACAAAAAATGAAATACTTCTTCACACACGTGAAAGATAAACAACGATACATATCGCATGTTTATAAAAGCATACCGCTTCCTTTTTTCTCTACGTTGAAACTTGTACCCTTCACTCTTTTAATTCTATGATCAAAACTCTTTTTGAATTATGGCTGTTATCCTAAACGATGATCATCAAAAACGCTTTTACACTTCGTAAAACTTATACTTCAATAAAAATGAAACGTATCTTTATGAAGATACGATACCAGAAGAATCTGATACTTACAAATATGATGTCTTGCGTCAGACCTTTTCCATTTCACAAAAATGATAATAAGACAATATTTGCCAACGTACCTCATCACAGAGTGATGTAGGAAATTGTTGAAATTCTCAAAGCTATTAAAATTTCTTTCTTATTATCTTCCAATATATCTGTATATTGAGAGTTTTCCCTAAAAATAAAAAAAAGCCGGACAAATTGTCCGGCAAACTCAGGAAATCCCCGGAGATAGAACCAACCCCGTGAATTTCCACAAGGGAACACTCAAGAAAATGCAATGGGAGGCAACATAATCAAGAGATAACATTCTATGTCATTTTATGAGAAAAAGCACAAGAAAAACTTCAACGTATCTGCTATGCAATAAACACATAGCTTTGGCTCCATCTCCTCAAAAAGACCACTGACGCGCTTTTAAAAAAATATAATCTCGAAAAGCTCTCAGCTTGGCCAAATTTTTTAAAGCATAAGGATAACAAAAAAAAGTATCAAAAGAAGGAATGTCCACCATCTCAGGGAAAAGACGTACAAGTCGCTCATCATGATTCACGATATAGTCAGGAAGCACAGCGATACCCAAATCACACATAATTGCATTCTTGATTGAAATAATATTATTAATTCGCAAAACTGAAGGGCGTAAAGATCCATCACTTCTACCAGCCTTTTCCAACCAATTTAAACCAGATAAATAAGCCGGAACAGGTTCACCGAATGAAATAATGCGATGTGTATCAAGATCAGATAATGTTTCTGGTTTGCCATAATTTGCAATATAATTTTTTGAGGCATAAACATGCATATAAATTGTAAATAATTTTCTTTGTACAAGATCAGGCTGTAGCGGCTGCTGTAAACGAACAGCACAGTCTGCATACCCCATCATCAAGTCGAGTTCTTTATCATCAAATAAAAGCTGAACCCGTATATCCGGATAAAGACTAAGAAATTCAGGCATACGCTCCACAAGCCATCCCGCTCCCATTCCATAGGTCGATGTAATCCGCAAATTTCCCGCTGGCTTTTCATAACTTTCAGTGAGTTGCGAACGTACACTTTCAAGCTTCATCAAAACATCATGCGTTGCACGATAAAGAATTTTACCTTGCTCTGTTAAGATTAACCCACGCGCATGACGCTGAAACAACGATACCCCAACCTCCTTCTCTAAAGCCGAAACTTGTCGTGAAATCGCAGATTGGGATAAATAAAGCTTTTCTGCCGCATGTGTGAAAGACCCTGCGTCTGCTACTGCATGAAAAACTCTTAATTTATCCCAATCCAATGGTGACGTCACAATTTTACCTCTCACTTTTTACTTTTGCAATGCGCTTTTATGCCTGTATACCCTTTAAAGCATAAGACCTAAAAAACGCTCTGCTTCCAGTGCCGCCATACATCCCATCCCTGCTGCTGTCACAGCTTGACGAAATGTTTCATCTGTTACATCACCTGCTGCAAAAACCCCAGCAATGCTTGTTTTTGTGGAATCTGGTTCTGTCCATAAATAGCCACCTTGTTTTTGTTTGAGCTGCCCTTCAAACAAAGAAACAGCGGGATCATGCCCAATAGCAATGAAGATTCCCTCCGCCTCTACTTGAGTTTCTTGCCCCGTTTTAACATTTTTAAGACGTGCACCTGTAACGATAGCACCTCTTGAATCTTGAGCTGGCAGACCAATGATTTCTTCTACAACATGGTCCCAGATAACACGTACATTATCACAAGCAAATAATCTATCTTGCAAAATTTTCTCTGCACGAAAATCACCACGCCGATGAACCACACTAACACTCTTTGCTATATTCGCTAAATAAAGCGCTTCCTCAACGGCTGTGTTTCCACCCCCAACAACAATGACATCTTTACCACGATAAAAAAAGCCATCACAAGTAGCGCAAGCAGAAACCCCCCCACCCATAAAAGTCTGTTCACTTTCTAAACCAAGCCAGCGTGCCTGCGCCCCTGTTGCAATAATAAGTGCCTCACAACAATATTGCGTTCCTGAATCTCCATATAAAACAAAAGGATATTTTAATAAATCCGCCTTTGTGATACTCTCATAGATAATTTTTGTTCCCATATTTTCAGCTTGTTTTGCCATTTGTTCCATCAACCATGGTCCTTGAATGGGATCTGCAAAGCCTGGATAATTTTCCACATCCGTTGTAATTGTCAACTGCCCCCCCTGCTGCAATCCAGTAACCAAAACTGGTTTCAGCATTGCCCTTGCCGCATAGATTGCCGCTGTATAACCAGCGGGACCTGAGCCAATAATAAGCAAAGGAATATGCGATTGTGTCATAGAATCCCTTCCATTTTTTGTGCTTTAATTATTCTATAAATTATCACGAAATACAGATCTTAAAAAATATTTTTCAAGAACCTCTGTTATCAGGTTACGTATTCCTTCCCATGTATGATAGAAAGGCTTGATTATCAAATTCTGCTTAAGGTAGAAATTAATCTTTATCCCGTAAAGAGAAAAGCGTAAATTCTTATGCGAACAAAATTGTGAGAAAAACAATACTAAAGATAGGGAACGGTCATTTTTCAGTTTATTATCAATGTCTGTGCACGTTTTGCATTAATTATGGGTGGAGCCATGCTTCTGCCCATCCTTGTGGATTTGCATGACAGCAACCATCATTGGATAACCTTTCTTTATTCTTGTGCCATAACAACCATGTTAGCAACTTTGATTCTTTTAGCCACCAAAGGTGCAACCTGTCGTTTTTCGCCTCGGCTTGGCTTTATGCTCACCGTTTGCCTTTGGCTCACTGGAATCGTCGTGGGTGCCTTACCTCTTTATCTTTCTCCTCTCTCAATTTCTCTAGCAGAAGCCGTTTTTGAAGCCGTCTCTGGAATTACCACCACCGGCTCCACAGTTATCACTGGTCTTGATAGTTTATCGAGAAGTATATTGCTATGGCGTTCCATCATGTGTTGGATTGGAGGAATCGGCTTTATCGGTCTTGCTTTATTGCTTTTGCCTTCACTGCGTGTTGGTGGAGTGCAGCTTTTTCACATGGAATCATCTGATAAATCTGAAAAAATATTGCCCCGCATCAACCAAATTGCCAATGGAATTATCATAGCTTATGTTGGACTAACACTGGCTTGTATGCTTTCCTATTTTGCTTCTGGCATGAGCTTATTTGATGCTATAAATCACGCAATGAGCACGGTAGCAACAGCTGGTTTCTCAACCCATGATGCCTCTTTTGGTTATTTTTCTGACAAACCAGCTATCTTAATTATTGCAACAATTTTTATGTTACTCTCCGCACTACCCTTTATTCTGTATGTTAAGCTCGTTCTTCCTGGCCATTCCAAGCGCTTTATGGACCAACAAGTAGTGGTTTTTCTCTATATTGTTCTCCTCTTCAGCTTTGCTTTAGCAGTATGGCTACGATTTCATGATCATCGCGCTTTTCATTTGGTTTTTCTTGATGCCATTTTTCATCTTACATCGATCATAAGTACAACGGGTTATAGTGCTGAAGATTATCAACTTTGGGGACCTTTTGCACTTGGAGTGTTTTTCATTGTTTCTTTTACAGGCGGCTGCGCTGGTTCCACCTCTGGAGGCATGAAAATCAACCGCCTCATTATTCTTTGGCGTATTACACAAACAAACATAGAAAAGCTCCTTTTTCCTAATGTTATTGTAAAAGCGCGATATGATCGCGTAAATATATCAAGTGATGTTGCCAAAGCCGTTTTGTTTTTTGTATCTCTTTACATGTTCTGCCTTATCATTGGCACTGCTCTTTTACTAACAACCGGTCTTGACTTTACTTCTGCTTTCACAGGTGTTTTAACGGCTCTTTCAAATGTTGGCCCAGGTTTTGGAGATATTATTGGTCCTGTTGGTAATTTCTCTACCATCAATGATAATGCTTTATGGATCCTGAGTTTTCTTATGCTAGCTGGGCGTCTTGAAATTATAACCATATTTGTACTCTTTATCCCCGCTTTTTGGCGTGAATAATTTTAAAACATAGCGTTTCATTTTATAATACTAAAAAAAGGCCCCCCCCTAGAGCTAACCGGGACAGCTTTCATAGCTCCATTCTTTTAAGAAAAAGCACCATATTATGCTATGCTCTCAAATGAAAAACGTCATCGATACACTTGGTATGACATAAGCAGTAAGACAACATCTACACGTACCATATTGATTCATAAAGATTATTTTTCGTTTCTCCCCTTGAATCATAGTCCCGAGTACTGTTAAGTTTCTCTCATTTCAAACCACTTTATATTAAATCAATTTTGTTCACTGGTTTGTATGCAATATATAAGACATTGATTTATAATGATAATTTACTGTTTTGTATGTTGAATGAGAGTCCCGAATAACGTAAGATTCTCTTATTCCAAACCTGTTTATGTTGAATCAATCAAAACTACTCACTTGCACATAACAAGTGGGATGAGTGTGTGGATAAATTTGTATAAGAAAGGAGGAAAAACGGCTCTTAATGAATCGCCTTAATGCAAAGGCTGTCGCAACATTGGGCTGGCAAATAGTATGATGGAGCCGGCTTGTACCTTTATAAGCATGAAGATGGTGGCGCACAATGGATTTATCGTTATACGATTCACGGACGCCGCCGCGAAATGAGCTTAGGAACTCTAAGAGAGGTCTCTTTAAAACAAGCCCATGAACATGCAACACGGTGGTGTTCTATTTTGCGTGAAGGTCGTGATCCCATTAAAGAACGTGAGAAACAAAAGCATGACGCAATGCGGAATCTTCAAAACCAATACGCATAAAATCACCTCTTTCACGTCATTCATATCGTATTTCTAGTCCCCAACGATCACCTTAGCTAAAAATGCTCATTCCATATCCCTTTATATTTATTACACCGAACACCATTATCTTAAAAAACACCAACGTATATCTTTTTATCAAAAGAAAACTTATCATCTCTCAGAAGCATGCTCTATTTCTATGAAACCATAAATTATGATCAATCTATTTACTGAAATGATGATAAGAGATCATAAAAAGAGAAATTTGCTACTTCTCAAAAAAATTTGATCTATTTTAAAATGTTTTTTTCTGCAAATATTTCTTCATAAACGCTTCCAATTTCCTTCGCTTCTTTTTCCAAAGGAAAGTGCGTACGAACATGCGTTAAAGCCTTTTTTCCTGCTGCCATTGTTTTTTCTAAATCAGCAAAATAAGGTTCAATCGCCGCCATTAAAGCTGCCCCTTCTCCTGCTTTAACAACTGTTCCAGTTCCTTCAACCACCAATTCTTTAAAAATTCCTACATCACTCGTCACTACAGCTGTTTGTGAGGCCATTGCTTCCAATGGCGTCAAACCAAAACCTTCCAGACGAGAAGGTGCCACATAAAGCGACAAGCGGCGATACCATAGAGGTGTATTCAACACTTCACCAAGAAAAATAATGCGATCTTCTAACCCCGCTTTAGCAATCTTTTGGCGTAGCTTTTTTTCAAAATGATAATGCTGTTCTGTGGTTCGCCCAGCAATAAGCGCTGTCCACTCAGGATAGCGTGGAAGGAGCGCTATCATTGCCTCCACAAACAAGTCAGTACCCTTTAAGTACCGCACACGTCCAAAACAGCCCACTGCATATTTCCCAGAAAATCCGGAAGAAGAAAAACAGTCGTCAACCGTTTTTGGTGGTGAAAAACGCTCCACATCCACACCATGCATAATAACCTTATGAGGCACTTCTAAATAGGTTCCTGTACAGACACTGGTCGCAATAACTCTATCCATACGGCGAATTAACCATTTGGTAAAAGGCTTATGTTGACGCCGAGAAGCCGATGTAAAAACGAGTTTAAGCTTCATTCGCAAAACATCGCGCAAAAAAATGCCACAAAGCATCTCAATATTACGTCGTGCATGCCAAATACGAAACGGCTTACCTCTAGGGCTTTTCCAAAGCCCGAAAAGGTCCCCAAAGGCAAGAGAAGGCAAGCTTTTAGGCAATCCAAACCCAAAAGTAGATATATACACCCCCTGCTTGCACTGCAATGGAATGAGTTGAATAACCGTAGATGTTACGCCTGACAAACGCTTTTTAAAGTGAGGAACGATCACCTCAATTTCTCTAAAGGCATAAGAATTATCATTCATAAGCATCATCTTTCACAGGCGTCACAGCTTAGATGTATTGAACCTCAATAATTTCATAATTATGCGCACCACCTGGTGCATTCACTTCAACCACATCACCCTCTTGTTTCCCAATAAGTGCACGTGCAATAGGTGAAGAAATAGAAATTTTACCAACTTTCACATCAGCTTCCTGATCCCCAACGATCTGATAAACCTTTTTCTCTTCAGTATCTTCATCTAGAAGCTTTATCGTTGCTCCAAATTTAATTTTGTCGCCTGAAAGACGCGAAACATTAATAACTTCGGCCCGTGCAATATAATCTTCAAGTTCATTGATACGTCCCTCATTATGGCTTTGCGCCTCTTTAGCGGCGTGATATTCAGCGTTTTCTGACAAATCGCCATGCGCACGTGCCTCAGAAATTGCTTCAATAATCCGTGGACGTTCCTGTTGTTGACGCCAACGTAATTCTTCTTTAAGACTTTCAAAACCAGCTGTAGTCATCGGAACTTTTTTCATAATCCGTCCCTTTCTGTTACACGGAAAGCTTAATAAAAATACAAAAAACGGCTTCCAAAATTGCTTTTGGAATCCGAAAAATAATATGCCTTATTATATAGGACAGTATTCCTGTTTTCCATATAAAAATAGAAAAGAAAACAAAGCATTCACCAATTATGTTAAACACTCTAATATTTTTGATATTTAAAGCGTTAAACTCTGTTCCCAATATCAAGATCCTGAAGAAGAAAGAATTGCATTTCTTTCTGTTTTATCATAACTTAGAGAAAGACATCTTGTATGAAGAAAGAATAAAACCTTTAAAGAAATTCCCTACAGAAAAATGAAAAAATTAATATTTTTTTTTGTATTTGGTCCTTTTCTTTTAAGCATAGCAGCATCCAAAGCAGAAAATCCCACAGATGCTTTTGTGATAAGAAATCTTAATTTGAGAACAGGACCAAACACACAATATGCAGTTCGTGGTTTAATTCCCATAGGAGAATTGATCTTTGTCCAAGCTTGTCAAGGAAATTGGTGCTACATCAAATATAACACGCAAATCGGTTGGGTTTCATCTCGTTATCTCTCATTTAAAGATGGTAACGACCTTTATCGCACATATACAATATTTCCAATAACAAACGAGAGTCAACACAGTTATTCTCCATAAAACCGTTATGGTGAATATGATACAAATCCCCTCTTAACATCATGATAGCGTTAAACAAGTAGTATAAACCGTAAATGCACCCTACTTTAAAACCCCTAATGAATGAATACACATACCCACCCCTAACCAAAGTCTCTCTATAATGTTCCGCCAATTGTCATAAAGTTTTTCAGTAACGTTTTGCCGTTATCTTGATGGTGTTGTAAAGTTTGGTATTGTCTTTAAGAACGACGAACATTTCTCTCAAAGGATGCGACAATGAAAAATGGTGTCACAGCAACAGTAGAAGCTCTTTCTGCCCTTATTGCGTCAGGCAATCCTCTTTTTAAAAATGGCACATTGTGGACACCTCACCGCCCTGTTCGTCCTGAAAAATCTGAAGGTGGTATTCCATTTCAACTCAAAACCCCTTTTGAAGCTGCAGGCGACCAACCACAAGCAATTAAAACGCTTGTTGAGGGGATTAAAAATGATGAACGCACGCAAGTGCTTTTGGGCGTTACCGGATCAGGAAAAACCTATACAATGGCCAAAATCATTGAAAAAATACAGCGCCCAGCTCTCATTTTAGCCCCCAACAAAACTCTGGCAGCACAACTTTACGGAGAGTTTAAAAGTTTTTTTCCCCACAATTCTGTTGAATATTTTGTTTCTTATTACGACTATTATCAGCCCGAAGCTTACGTTGCACGCTCCGACACATATATTGAAAAAGAATCCTCCATTAATGAGCAAATCGACCGTATGCGCCATGCTGCAACACGCGCTGTCCTTGAACGTGATGATGCCATTATTGTTGCCTCCGTATCCTGTATCTACGGAATCGGCTCGGTAGAAACCTACACTGCCATGAGCTTGCAAATAAAAAAAGGAGAGAAGATCAATCAACGCAAATTACTGGCTGATTTAGTTTCCCAACATTATTATCGACAAGACATTAACTTCATTCGTGGTTCTTTTCGAGTCCGAGGCGATACAATTGAAATTTTTCCAGCGCATCTTGAAGATCGTGCTTGGCGTATTTCCCTCTTTGGTGATGAAGTGGAAACAATTACAGAATTTGATCCGCTTACAGGACAAAAAACAGACGCGCTTCAATCGATTAAAATTTATGCCAACTCGCACTATGTTACACCGCGCCCAACATTAAATCAAGCAATGAAATCGATCAAAATGGAACTAGCTCAACGCCTCGATGAATTGAATTCTGCTGGGCGCTTGTTAGAAGCACAACGTTTAGAACAACGTACAATTTTTGATTTGGAAATGTTGGATACAACCGGATCATGCGCGGGAATTGAAAATTATTCACGCTATTTAACAGGACGACAACCAGGTGAACCACCACCAACCTTGTTCGAATATATTCCAAGCAATGCTATCGTTTTTATCGATGAAAGCCATGTCACTATTCCACAAATTGGTGGCATGTATCGAGGTGACTTTCGGCGCAAAGCAACCTTAGCAGAATATGGATTTCGTCTGCCTTCTTGTATGGACAATCGTCCTTTACGCTTTGAAGAATGGGATGCCATGCGCCCACAAACAATTGCTGTCTCTGCAACACCTGGACGCTGGGAAATAGAACAATCTCATGGCATTTTTGCTGAACAAATTATTCGCCCAACAGGGCTTGTCGACCCACAAGTCGAAGTACGCCCAGCAACCAACCAAGTTGATGATGTTGTGAATGAAATTCGCAAGACACTTCAAAAAGGCTACCGTACATTAGTAACGGTTCTAACCAAGCGCATGGCTGAAGATCTCACAGAATATCTCCATGAGCAAGCTATTCGGGTACGCTATATGCATTCCGACATTGATACACTAGAACGTATTGAAATTCTTCGCGATCTACGGCTTGGCACCTTTGATGTTCTCATCGGCATTAACCTACTCCGAGAAGGTCTGGATATTCCAGAATGTGGTTTTGTTGCCATTTTAGATGCCGACAAAGAAGGTTTTTTGCGCTCTGAAACCTCATTGATCCAAACAATTGGACGCGCTGCACGCAACGTAGATGGCCACGTTATTCTCTATGCCGATACAATAACGGGCTCTATAGAACGCGCTTTACAAGAAACGCAACGACGTCGGCAAAAACAGATAGCCTACAATAAAGAACATCATATCACACCGAAAAGTATCAAAAAAAATATCGATGATATTCTCCATTCAGGAGAAAAAGACCACCATACTCCTATCAATATTCCTGATTTTATTACACAAAATAATAGGGGTGAAAAAAATTTAGCAATCCATATTCAAAATCTCGAAAAAGCAATGCGTGAATCAGCCGCTGATCTAAACTTTGAAGAAGCAGCACGCTTGCGTGATGAAATCAAACAGCTACAAAAAATAGAACTAGAAATAGCAGACGACCCTTTAAAACATCACAGCGAACAATCCAACCATGACCCTATAACACAACCAAACCTTTCCGCCAAACCAGATTTTGATCAGGAAGATCCAGCCATAGACACCCCAATTTTAAAGAACCCAAATGTCAAAAGAAGAGCACGCAAAAACACCCTTAATAAGACAACAAAAAAAACTCCCCCAATCAATAACTTCAAACTCTTATAGCCTTCAAAATCAATTTTATTCCCTCTAAAATCTTAATAAAAAACCGGTAAGAAACACTATCCCATAAAATATGCTCCCCTCAATAAATAAAACTTTAATTTCATTGAAAAGCAATGTCAGAAAACGCACTCAAAACAATGTAAAAAAGCCATTACACAAGAAAATCCTTCCCATATCATCATTTCAGATCATCGGTCTTAATTGAATATCTCTTCATATACGGTTTAACAGTACCCATAATTTTAACAGTGCGGAAGAACTCTCCTTTGCAAAAGCGATAAAGAGAAAAAATAATCCACCCTTCACGAAAGGAGGCAATTCCATTAAAATATCCCATAGCAAGCATAAAGAAACATATCATAAAAACGTTGTGCGATGTAAAGAAACCATCAGAAATGGCTAAAGAGCTTTTGAAAATAGAGAAAACAACTTTGAAAAAAGGAAATGAAACAAAAGCTTTTATAATATAATTCAACTTGGAGTATTCAAAGATCATCTTTCAAAAATAAAGCAGTATTTCTTTGTAAATAAAGAAAGAGTGAAAATATATGATCAGCGATAATCGCCTACAATCCCATAAACGCATCTAGAGTGATATCCTTTTGATACGCGCTTTTCTCGTAGAGACACCATTCCCATTAGTTGGGAAGATAAGAGCATATGCTTCATTTCAAAACAGAAATAGAGTAAATTTCAAACAGATGTCTTTTTTCCATTCTACCCGAACAAACCACAGCACTTTAATGAGCACCCAAAAGACAACTTCTTTGTTGTAAATGCGGACAACACCCTAAAAATTTAGTATAGGATTTTATCAAACATGCATGCAAACAAATCTCAAAAATCAGCACACAATTTCAAAAAGCAAATACCTATACACGCTGCTCAATTAAGACAAGAAGAAACAATTGAAAGCATTTTCTCGAAACTGAGAACGCTATGCCATCCTCATTCACAAAACACACTGTTTCATCAGTTTTTTTGTCGTTTATCACCTTGAATTACAACCCCGAATACCCGTAAGATTCTCTCATTTCAAACCACTTTATCTTGAATCAATTTTATTCACTTGGCTTGTACCTCATATACGGGATTGGCATATAGACACAAATGAGTGTGGGAAGAAGGGAAAATACCTCTCATGAACCGCCTTCATGCAAGGGTTGTTGCAACGCCATGCGTTGATGAATATACCATGAGCTGGTAAAGAGAATAAGGGTGCTGGCTTTTCATTTTTATAAATGTGAAGATGGTAGTGCGCAATGGACTTATCGCTATACAATTCACTAAAACAATGCTGCGAAATGGGCTTAGAAGCTCTAAGAGAAGTCTCTTTAAAACAAGTCTGTGAATGTGCAACGTGGTTTGCGTGAAGGTCGTGATCCCATTAAAGAACGTAAGAAACAAAAGCTTGAGACAATGCGGTATCTTCATTATCTTAAAAATATTGCTTTAGAGACTTTTGAAAGCTGTCAAGCAGAATTAAAAGGAGGATGATAAGGATGAACATTGCTTTTTACCTTTACAACTTCACCTCCTCCCCCAATGAATCTGTACTCCCATTTCAAGAGCGCAAATTGTAAGAAACGCACTTTTAAATCAATAAAAACACCCCAAAAGTGAGAGAGGAAAATCAAAAAAATGCTCTATATTATGAACTATATACTCCTCCCTCTCAATAATTTACCAGACTTCATTTCTACATATTTCTCCTAAAATACTGAAAACGCATTCAGAACAAATCAAAATATTTCAATTCTAAAACAGCCACATAAAGAGTGCATTTTCTTCTCTATCAAAACCTCCCACATAAAACGAGACAGTGCAAACCCAATTTTTATAAGAGGATTCTTAAAAAACAGAGAAATAAGACAATATTTTTATGAATGATACAAAGTAAAGAAAACTTTATTCTAAAGCCCCTAACCCTATAATAATCCCCTCACTTTACAATGATAAAGGGCCATATCGATTGCTCATACGTCTAGAATTCATATTGTAAAGCTTATGAAGTCAAGAAATCTCAAGAATAATATTTCCTATAAACTTCAATGATCATAACACATGATAATAATTATAAAAATTCGCTTATAAATGAATCTCAAAAAATGCATATTTTTAAATAATACACCCTTATATTGCGACTTTATTCTATAGTTTTACCATTTATGCTCAACGACAGAGCTTTTTATTTATTTTGTCAAAATAAAGCCAAAAATCATTCAGATTATGTTCAGTTTCAACCATGTAAAACGGGAACAATAAATTTACGAATACAATACAAATTTATTGAGGGCAATTATGAAAAAAATGACAACACTAGCGGTTTTATCCGCGATATCAACAGCAACTGTTTTGATACCATTAGGCACAGCATTTGCAGATATAACATCCATTTCTGATGAGTTTACGAAAAGAGTGAAAAAGATACAAAAAGAGGCGGAATCTCGTTTTCCTTCTCATCATTTTAGCAGCAGTTCTGAGAGTTATAGCACACGTTCTGTGAGTAAGCCTCACCCTTACTATACTGATCACTACCACCGCCATCATGTCGATCATCAAAGGCGGGAACAAAAACATTATCATGTTGAACGCAAGATACATCGTCATATCGAACGCAAAACAACAACACATAAGCATGTCCATGTACATAAACACAGTGTAACGCGTAATGACTCTGGAGATACTTTAGCCGCAGGTCTTATAGGCCTTGCAGCAGGTGCAATTCTTGGCAATGTCTTAAAAAAACCAAAACAGCCACAGATTGTCTATCAACCTGTCCCTCAAAACCAGTATGTCTATCAACAAGTTCCGCAAACCGTATATCAACAAGTCCCACGAAATCAGGTTATTTATGAAGTTCAATCAACGACAACATACCAACAACTCCAAAAACCATGGACTCAGAGCTGGCTTCAATATTGCAAGAAGAAATACCGTTCATTTAATCCTCAAACAGGGACTTTTCGAGGTTTCGACGGTTTAGACCACTTTTGTTATGCTCCAGTAAACTAACTTTCATGAACATTCATAAAAGAATAATTTAAATGACCGGAGAAATACTTTTTAAAAGTATTTTTCCGATTATATCTTAAGTTCTTGCAGAAATGGATTCCACTGGCGCTCATAACCTATGTGGCTCCCTGGACCATGCCCACAGATAAAACGGACATCATCACCCAAAGGAAAAACCTTTTCTCGAAGTGATTTAATCAATTCCTCATGAGAACAGAAGGGAAAGTCTGTGCGTCCAATAGAACCACGAAAAAGAACATCACCCAAAAGAGCAAAACGTTGTTTTTCGTTGAAATAAATAACATGCCCAGGGGAATGTCCTGGTGTGTGAAAAACATTGAACACATGTCCAGCAAACTGAACACTATCGCCATCTTCTAACCATTGATCAGGAATACAAATACGTGCCTCAGTAATACCATAGCTTTCTGCACTTTCTCTCACAGAATCCATGAGCGGCTTATCATGGCGATGCGAACCGATGATTTTGACACCAAGAGCCTCTTTTGCTTGCATTGCCGCTCCCACATGATCAAAATGACCATGCGTAATCCAAATAGCTTCCACGGTAACGCCCATCTTTTGAATCGCTTCTTGAATACGAAACCAATCACCACCAGGATCAACTAAAACACCCACTTTTTGTTCATGATCAAAAAGCAAAGTACAATTTTGTTGAAAAGATGTAACTGGAATAACTTTTGTACTAAAATGACTCATTGTATCCTTTTCAAGGGTAAATTTCTTTAAATTTATTCAAAAAGAATTTTCTTCTTTATAGAGTAAAATAGCCTGCTCGACAGTTTTGTGCAACTTATGTAAACTTTAAGGGTTAGAAACTCAATTTTGTCAGGGTTTTGAAGAATGACCGATCATATTCAAGTTTTGTGTGATAACGCACCTCACCTTCTTGTTATTGATGACGACACCCGTATTCGCAATCTTTTATTTCAATTTCTTATTAAAAATGGATTTCGTGTTTCAGTCTCTGCCAATGCCGATGAAGCAAGACGGCAACTTGCAAGCTTAGATTTTGATCTTCTTATAGTCGATGTCATGATGCCTGGAGAAAACGGCATTTCACTCACGCATTCCCTGCGTCAAACCAGAGATATCCCCATTCTCATGCTCACAGCTTTATCGGAAACAGACGACCGTATCCATGGACTAGAAGCAGGCGCAGATGACTATCTTGCCAAGCCATTTGATCCTCGTGAGCTTCTCCTTCGTATCAACGCTATTTTACGACGGGGATTTTCACTCAATCAACCTAAAATCGAGCAAATAGTCTTTGGACCTTATATCTTCTCTCTTGCACGGCGCGAACTCAAAAAAGGAGGAGAGATTATCAAGTTAACAGATAATGAGCAAAAAATGATGGTTATTTTTGCCGAAAATGCAGGTGAGATCATTCCACGCCATAAATTAACAATGAATGATAAAAATATTGATGAACGTACCATAGATGTACAAATTAATCGCCTTCGTCGTAAGATAGAAAAGAATCCCGCACTCCCTATATGGCTCCAAACCGTTCGAGGAATAGGTTACAAACTCTCAATTGAATATGCATGACAATGGTCGAACCTTTAAGAAAATTTATCCGCTGGTTGACAAAGCAGATGCCTAAACGGCTTTATGCCCGTGCTTTGATCATCATTATTGCTCCTATGGTCCTCTTACAAACAGTCATTGCTTATGTCTTTATGGAGCGCCATTGGCAAATGGTAACCGAGCGTCTTTCAACCGCTGTTGTCCATGATATCTCAGCCATTATTGACATTATTGAAACATACCCAACAACAAGATAACTATGACGATATCAAGCGTATTGCACAACAACGTATTGGGATTAAACATTTCTATTCTTCCTCCCTCTCCTCTTCCGCCTCTAGGACCTAAACCATTTTTTGCAATTCTTGATTATTTTCTAAGCGAAGAAATCACACGTCAAATTAACCGTCCCTTACTGGATTGATACAGTGGGTGATTCTGATCTTGTCGAAATTCGCATCCACCTTGGTCATAACATCCTACGCGTCTTTGCACTGCGCAGCCAAGCCTATGCTTCCAATACTGCTATTTTTCTAAGCTGGATGGTAGGAACAGCTCTCGTTTTATTGCTGATCGCCATTTATGTCTTGCGCAATCAGATAAAACCGATCCAACAATTAGCCAAAGCAGCAGAAAGTTTTGGACGTGGACATCCTTTACCGGAAGGATTTCAACCACAAGGCGCTGAGGAGGTTCGTCGTGCAGGCGTTGCTTTTTTACGTATGCGTGAACGTATTGAACGTCAAATCGAACAACGCACTATGATGCTTTCAGGCGTAAGCCATGATTTAAGAACCATTCTAACACGTTTTAAACTTCAACTCGCGTTAGCAAATACTGACTTTGATATTAAACCGCTTGAGCAAGATGTAAACGACATGCAAAATATGTTAGAAGATTATCTTGCTTTTGCCCGTGGTGAGGGAAGTGAAGGTGTGAAAACCCTTGATTTAAATGCTCTTATGCAAAAATTTACCGCCGATGCTCATCTTCACAAACGTCAATTCTTTTATAAAATTGAAGGCCCTGCAGAAATACAAGCACGTCCACAAGCCTTTACGCGTCTGGTGAGCAATCTCGTATCAAATGCATTTTATTACGCCAACACCGTCAAACTAACGGCCATATCTCAACAAGAATCCTTCATCATAACAGTTGACGACGATGGACCTGGAATCTGTAAAAACATGCGTAAGGAAGTTTTCAAACCATTTTTTAGACTTGATAAAGCGCGCAATCAAGATGCAAGTGGAACAGGACTTGGGCTTTCCATCGCCCAAGACATAGCGCGCAGCCATGGAGGCAACATTCAATTAGACGATAGCCCCTTGGGAGGTTTGCGTGCTATTATCGATCTCCCCTTATGAGAAAGACTTTACAAATTGTCTCTAAAAACCATTCAACACATGAGAGAATTTAGGCATTTCCTACAGTTTCAAACAAACTATATTGGAGAGCTTTGCTAGCGCTTTCCCCACTCCAAGCAACCATCTGAAATGCAGCATAATGGCTTTCACAGACTCTAAGCGCGTGTATCAACAATGTTTCAACCTGAATATGAGAGGCATGAACTCCCCCAGCCAAAAGAAGCCCCTGCCGATAAATAACGGAATGATTTCCCTGCCAATAATCAAAATGTCCCAACAACAATTTTTCATTAATTGCCAACAATAAGCGATGCACTTCCGTTGTTCGAGCATTTTCAATAGAAAGGTCAAAAGCACAAGACAAATGAAGAGCCTCCTGCTCCTCCATCCATGAAAAAGCAAGACGGTAGGTTGTCCGTTTTCCTTCTACACAAACACGAATCTCATCTTGCACATCCCGTTCAAATGACCAATCATATTTACAGGCAATCTGTTCGATAAAATCAACCGGATGCTCTTCTCTCGTCATGGCGCAAAATGCAAGCCTCATCATTAACCCTCAATCTTATGAATAAAGTTATCAACAGAATATAAAACGCCCCCAACCGTAACAAAATTTTGCTACAATTAAAGCTTTTACACCAAACAAATACACATTAAAAACATGGACAACACACAACACCAAGAAGCCAATAACGCTTCCTGCAAAAACTTGATAACAAAAAACGAATCACCAAGCCTTTTCAGTGTATTGATACAATTTCGTAGTACTAGCCCCCCTGATTCAAAAAAAGCGTTTTTTTACAAAAAACGAATCCTCAAAAATAGAAAATCTGCTCTAACAGACTTAAGACTAAGCATTTTTCAGTTTTATATATCATACTGAAAAATTGGGGATATTTTTTTATAAAAACTATTTTTCTTCTTTTTGCGTCTGTGTTTTTTCCAAATCATCAAGACGTTTTTTTAAATCAGCATGATCAGCATAAACTTTCAGAAGCATCTCTCTAAAAGTCTCAAATTCTTCGCGTGAAACAAGATCAAGTTTATTTGCTATATTTTCAGCCTGTAAACGAAAAGCGGTTCCAGCTTCACGTCGTATACCTTGTGCAACATCGGCAGCATCTGTTGCCAATTTTGCAAATTCATCAAGAATACGGTTTGCCCCATTACGCATCACATTTTTCCTCAAATTTTAATTATTAACCCACGCATTATAACGTATTTTCAAAATATTTGGATACTGCATTTGTTCCTTTTATCCTATAAATTTTACCGAATTATACAGATTTTGTTTTCAATCTTTTTACATTTTTTTACCATAAAGATTTTCGTATTCAAATTCAGTGGAAACCTGCTACTTTCCCAGCTTGACCATTGTGCATTCATCTGTCATTTCTAAGCGCCATGTCCTCTTGATATAACATGTCATCTTAATGTAAAATGCTTAGTTAATGAATAATTTTCCTTGCCCAGCCATTGCTTTTCCACCTTTTCTCGATCCTGTCATTTTTCATTTAGGCCCCATAGCCCTCCATTGGTATGGGCTTGGTTACGTCGTGGGTATTCTTTTTGCTTGGTGGTATGCACAAAGATTGTTAACAAAAAAATCTCTATGGTGTGCCAACCACCCTCCTATAGAGAAGAAAAAGATAGGAGATTTTGTTGTTTGGTCTACGGTTAGTGTCGTTGTTGGTGGTCGTTTAGGACAAGTGCTTGTATGGAACCCCGCCTATTATTTTAGCTACCCAAGCGCCATCATAGCAGTATGGGATGGAGGCATGTCCTTTCATGGTGGTCTCATTGGCATCATCGTTGCAATGATCTTGTTTGCCCGTAAAAATAATATCCCCATACGTGCAATGTTTGATATCATCGCTGCAGGTGCTCCCATCGGTATCGGCATTGTACGCATCTGCAATTTCGTGAACCAAGAGCTATGGGGACATGTTACCACACAGCCTTGGGCTATTTGCTTCCCCCTCGATCCTTATTATCTACCGCGCCACCCAAGCCAACTTTATGAAGCACTCATGGAAGGCTTCCTTCTCTTTATCATTTTATTTATACTTATTTTTGCATTAAAAGCATTAAAACGCCAAGGCACAGTAGCGGGAACATTTATTATAGGCTATGCGATAGCACGCAGTATTTCCGAAATTTACCGTGCACCTCAAGAAGATCCAGAATGGTTTTTTAATCTTTTTCATACAACTGGATTCACCTATGGCATGGCTTTATCTCTTCCTATGTTTCTTCTGGGTATTTATCTTCTTCTTCCAGCTTTCAAACATAAATCGATCCCAAATGACTCTTCTCAAAGAAAAAATTAAAGAAATTATTGCGCTTAATGGAGCAATAACTGTCAGCCAATATATGATGTTGGCACTCACGGACCCCCAATTTGGCTATTATCAAACACAAATACCTTTTGGACGCACTGGTGATTTCATCACAGCACCTGAAGTGAGCCAATTATTTGGAGAAATGATTGGTATTTGGACCCTCGCAAACTGGAAAGCACATAGCTGTCCTCGTCCTTTTATTCTCGCTGAAATAGGTCCAGGACGTGGAACCCTGATGGATGATATTTTACGTACCATTCAAAAATTATCCCCGACAGCATTTAACGCTGCTGAAGTGTTTCTCATTGAAATAAGTAAAAAGCTTGCAGAAGAACAAAAAAAACAGCTTTCCTCCTATCAAAAACAGATCCATATCCTTGAAAACTTTGAACAAATCCCCTCAAGACCGCTCTTCTTAATAGCCAATGAGTTTCTTGATACCCTCCCCATAAACCAATATATTAAAATCAATGGTGAATGGAAAGAACGCTGCATTACAATGGATCAAAATGGAGATTTTGTCTTCATTGCTTCCTCCCATAAACTTCCCTCTTCTTGCTTACAATCCTACTGTTCTGAAGTTCTTGATGGCACAATTTTTGAACATGCACCCTCACGCTATCAATTCATACAACAAGTCAGCAACCATTTAATGCAAGCCACAGGTTCTGCGTTGCTTATTGATTATGGTTCTTCTGATCTTGCATTTGGTGACACACTGCAGGCACTCTCAAAACACGAGTTTCGTGATATTTTTGAGTCCCCAGGTGAACATGATTTAACATCACATGTTGGTTTTTTCTTTTTAAAAAAAATAGCCCTTGAACAAGGCTGTTTTGCTGAAGTTATCGAGCAAGGGGATTTTCTTGTTAAAATGGGAATTTTAGAACGTGCAGGGCAACTTGGAGCCAACAAAAATGCTATACTCCAAGCAAGAATCTGCCAAGATGTCAAACGACTAGCGGGACCAGATCAAATGGGTAAATTGTTTAAAGTCTTATCTGTGAGTGATAAAAATATCCCTCTCCCCCCTCAATTTGAGTCCCCATAGAGAATACTCCTATAATAGACACTCCCAATAAATACACATTGACAAATATGGAACCTCCCCACCCACCGTCTCATTATGACAATAATCATCCATGTAAGGAGCTTTTATGAACTCTGATCCTATCCTTGCAAAAGATCTCTTTTCTTTACACAAACGTGGAATAACACATGGTTTTTTTACACGCCAACATGGTGTTTCAAAAAGCCTTGACAAAGCCCTTAATGGAGACAACAGTTTAAACAATCAACCAGAACATATTGCACAAAACCGCATTTTGATTGCCAATTATTTTGGTGTTGGGGTGCAAAACTTGGTCACGGTCAATCAAACACACTCTTGTGAAGTAATCACAGTTCATCAAGCTTTTACCAGAGAACCGCCTCAAGCTGATGCCCTTGTTACCACAAAAAAAGAATTGGTCATTGGCATTCTTACAGCAGATTGTGGACCAGTTCTATTTGCTGATGCACAAGCAGGTGTCATCGCTGCAGCACATGCAGGCTGGCGAGGAAGCCTCAATGGAATTATAGAAAAAACAATTTCTGTTATGGAAAAACAAGGAGCAAAACGCAACGCTATAACAGCCGTTCTTGGCCCCTGTATTGGTCCTTGCCATTATGAAGTAACAAGCGAATTTTACAATCAATTTATGAATTCCCATAAAAAGTTTCAAAAATATTTTTTAAAAACAGATAAAATCAATCATTTTCGCTTTAATCTATGGACATTCATTGTCGATCAATTGCAAGAAGCAGGAGTCCGTGCTTCTTGTGTCAAACTTTGCACCTATCAAGATGAACAACGCTTTTTTTCCCATCGCCGTGCGATACACCGTAATGCGCCTGACGATGGACGGCAAATTTCCGCTATTATGCTGAAAGATTAAAAACAGTCTTTTTTCACCCATTAAATAAAGGAAGCTTTCTTTGATAGTTCCTTTTCACCAAAAGCGCATTTATGGGCTCAAGAAATATAAATATTTTTTCTGTTGTTTTTTCAATATTTCCTTGTGATAGTAAACAAAATGAACTCTTGTCGCACACATTGATTTATAATGTACCTCTGAATATTGTAAGATTTTCTCATCTCAAACCTTTTTCATGTTGAATTAATTTTATTCACTTGGTTTTACGCCGTAAACGGAATTGGCATGAGGATAAATGAAAAAAGAAAGGAGGAAAAATGCCTCTCATGAACTCGCCCTCATGCAAGGGCTATCACAATCTCATGAGTTGGCAAATATACCATGAGCTGGTAAATATCATGATGGTGCCGGCTTGCAACATGGTTTTTTTTCCATATTTCATACATGGAACATCAAATGATTATTGAAGTTGTTTTTTATAAAATTAAAAAATAAAAAAACCTTATCTAATGTCTAGATCTCGACCTCATCGTTAAAAAACTCTGCTTTAAAACAACAAAAATTTTGCAAAAAGCAAAAACAAAATGCCTTCCCCTTTAACAATGAGGAATAAAATTGTAGGCTTTCGCAATTGTTGCCTTGCAATCTGGTAATAAGAAGTTAAAAGTCGTACTATATTATACTTTACCCTAAACTACTCAGAGGTTCTACTATGAAGCTTTTCTGCGGCAATTCTAATCCACGCCTAGCTGAGGATGTTGCCAATTATTTAAGCATTCCTTTAGGTAAAGCGACCGTAAAGCGTTTTGCTGATCAAGAAATTTTCGTAGAATTACATGAAAATGTACGCGGACAAGATGTGTTTGTTTTGCAGTCAACATCTTATCCTGCAAATGATCACTTAATGGAATTACTCATCATGATTGATGCACTTCGCCGTTCTTCAGCGCGCCGTATCACAGCTGTTATACCCTATTTTGGTTATGCCCGCCAGGATCGTAAACCTGGACCGCGGACCCCCATTTCTGCAAAACTTGTTGCTAACCTGATTACTGAAGCAGGCGCACATCGTATTTTGACATTGGATCTTCATGCAGGACAAATTCAGGGCTTTTTTGATATTCCAGCGGATAATCTCTATGCTGTTCCGGTGATTTCTCGAGATGTCAAAATGCATCACTCTCTTGAAAATGTTATTGTTGTTTCCCCTGATGTTGGTGGTGTTGTGCGCGCACGTTCCCTTGCCAAACGCCTGAACAGTTTGCTGGCTATTGTGGATAAACGTCGTGAACGTCCTGGTGAATCAGAAGTTATGAATGTTATTGGAGATGTGTCTGGAAAGGATTGTCTTTTACTTGATGATATTGTTGATTCAGGTGGAACGCTGTGCAATGCAGCAAGTGCACTCCTCAAACATGGTGCCAATAGTGTCACAGCTTATATTACACATGGTGTTCTTTCCGGCGATGCTATCGAACGTATTACCCATTCAGAAATGAAAGAATTGGTGATTACAGATTCAATTATGCCAACACAAGCCATTGAAAAAGCACATAATATCCGTGTTTTACCAATTGCCGACCTCATTGGGGAAGCAATTGCAAGAACAGCAGCAGAACAATCTGTTTCAAGTTTATTTGGTTAAACTTCCCCCTTTGGATCTCCTGGTGCAGTTTCTACCCCAAGATCAGGGAAAGCAACAATGCGCAGACCATTAAAATGCGTATGAATAACAACGAGTCCACGTTCTTCAAAGTAGGTTAAAAGCCGGCGTGCACGGCTTAAAGAATGGGTTCCATAAAGACGTGCCAAAAACGTGTCTGATGGGCATGGTTTCCCATTCAAAGCGGCCTCTGCAACATTTAAAAAAACACCTTGAACATCATCTTCCAAATTTTCTGAAAGAAGCAAAATGCGTTTCCAATTTTCACTTTCAGCAGTTTCTTCATCAACAAAAGCCTGAGCAATAGCCAATTTACGCCGAAATTGTAAAAGATTTAAAAGATCACCTGAGAGACCATGAATACGACAACGAACCAAAAAATCTTGATAAAGCACCGCTGTCGAGCGATAAAAGGCCTCAGGATCATCAAGAATTTCTCGAATAACACGTTCTGCTTGGCTATCGCGCTTCCCTACAGAGAGTTCAGGAAATAAGCTTGGTTTCTCTTCTAACAATTCTTGTTTTTTATGCACAGCCTCTTCTAACATCTCATGAACTGATTTTTCTCTCACCAATTCTTTTACCGGCTCTCGTAATTGTTTAAAGGGCGTTAAAACCTCTTCTGGCGAAGCCGTAAAAACGAGCTCTTTTGCATCCACCCGTTCCGTAGGAAGTGGCATGAGCTTGGGGCTAGAAGAACGCGCCAATGTTTCAACAGGACCAATAATGATCGGCAAAGGGCGTCGTGATAAAGCGGGACCTAAAGCAATAAAATGCCCTCGCTCAAGATCTCTAAACATTTCTGCTTGACGACGCTCCATTCCCAAAAGATCAGCCGCACGCACCATATCAATATCTAAGAAAGTTCGTCCTATTAAAAAATTGGACGCTTCAGCAGCCACGTTTTTGGCAAGCTTTGCCAAACGCTGGGTTGCAATAACACCTGCAAGACCACGTTTACGCCCCCGGCACATAAGATTTGTCATAGCACTCAACGAAATCTTACGTGCCTCATCAGACACTTCTCCCGCTGCAGTTGGGGCAAACAATTGTGCTTCATCAACCACAACAAGCATGGGATACCAGTAGTCACGTTCCACATCAAACAATGCACCAAGAAAGGCACCCACAGCACGCATCTGCTGTTCAGTCTCTAGACCTTCAAGATTAAACACGACCGAAACCCGATGTTGACGAATCCTATGGGCAATACGTGTCAGTTCTAGTTCGCTGCGTTGAGCCTCAACAACGACATGACCAAATTTATCTGCCAAAGTAACAAAATCGCCCTCTGGATCAATCACACAATGTTGCACCCACGACGCACTTTGTTCAAGAATCCTTCGAAGAAGATGTGATTTTCCTGAACCAGAATTTCCTTGCACAAGAAGACGTGTCGCCAATAACTCTTCAAGATCAATAAATGCTGGCTGCGATTGACGCAAAGCATTACGTTCTGCCATCTCCCCCAAGGCGATCTCTACCTTCATAATATCTCCAGTATTTGCTTGTGAATAATTAGCGCATTTTTATAAAATAAACTGCCCTTGTAACATTTCCTCTTCCTTAACGGTAGAAATCATCGATTTTTCCCACAACTCTTGCATCTGAGAAGAGTTTGAATTATAGAACAGACTTCTGCGTAGACACCCTTGGAGGCAACGCAGAGTGAAGCAGTCGCTGCTTGGGTAGCGTATATCTTCATATCCATGCAAAAACTGCTGTTGGTTTTTGGTGGATCTCCAATCATGTAAAAGGACTTAAATTATGAGCAAAAACTATACTCTTAAGGCCGAAACACGCGAACGGGTTGGTAAGGGGTCCTCCCGCGAACTTCGCCGTAACGGTCTTATTCCAGCTGTCATTTATGGTGACAAAAAACCACCTCTGGCAATCACAATTCCCTATAAAGAAATTTTCTACAAAATTCATGCTGGTGGCTTTCGTACCACCGTTGCAACCATTACAATTGGCAAACAAAAAATTATGGTTTTGCCAAAAGATTATCAATTGGATCCCGTGCGTGATTTTCCTTTACATGTAGACTTCCTCCGTATTTCAGAAAAATCCGTCGTGGAAGTGAATATTCCTGTACACTTCCTCAATGAAGATACAGCGCCTGGTATTAAAAAAGGGGGCGTTCTTAATATTGTTCGCCACGAAATTGAGTGTACGGCTCCAGCCAATGCTATCCCTGAAGCGATTGAGATTGACCTCTCCAGCTACTCCATTGGTGATTCGATCCACATTTCAGCAGTGCAACTGCCAACGGGTGTTACTCCAGTCATCCAAGATCGAGACTTTACCATTGCAACCATTGCAGCACCTGCAGGCATGGATGTCAGTGATGAAAGTACCAAACAAGAAGATAGCAAAACAAATTAACCAACTTCAGCAGGCGGGGAAAATTCCCGCCTTAACTTATAAGACATTTACACATTTCTCACATTTTTTAAGTAACGTCTTAGGTATTTAACAAACCTCTCACTTTTTGACGGAAAGCGCACATGTGGCTTATTGCTGGCCTTGGTAACCCTGGTTCACAATACCAAAATAACCGTCATAACATCGGATTCATGGCTGTTGATGCCATTTACCAGTCTTTTTCTTTTTCACCATGGTCGAAAAAATTTCAAGCTGAAATCGCTAACGGCCTCATAAAGGATGAAAAAATTTTTCTTATCAAACCTCAAACTTTTATGAATCTCTCTGGGCAAGCCATTGGTGAAGCCTTGCGGTTTTATAAATCAGATTTAAAAAATTTGATTATCATTCATGATGAACTCGACTTACCAGCGGGGAAAATACGTGTAAAAATTGGTGGAGGAAATAATGGACATAATGGTCTAAAATCCATTGATGCTCATTGCGGCACCAACTACTATCGTCTACGCTTAGGAATAGGACGCCCCAATTCCAAAGATCTTGTTCACCAGCATGTCCTAGGAAATTTTACAAAATCCGATAAAGAATGGTTATCCCTTCTCTTAGAGGCACTTGCACAAAACGTACCACTCCTCATAAAAGAAGACAAATCCCTCTTTATGAATGAAATCTCACACGCAATGAAAAATAAAAACATACAATAATAAGCGCATATCTCTAGCCAAAATAAACCAACGCTGTTTTGTGCAATTCTCATGCGCAATACTCTTTTGAAAAGAAGAAGCAATTAAACCAGCAAATCAACGTCATGACATAAAATGTGAAGATAGCCTCATTTTGGGAGTAGATGACGTTGTAAAGGTGAAAACCAATCTTCGGACTTAATCCTTTCATTCAGCTTTACAACTTTCAAAAATCTCTAAAGCAATGTCTTTGAGATCATGAATATACCGCATTGCCTCACGCTTTTGTTTCTCACGTTCTTTAATGAGATCATGACCTTCCCAAAACACAACACTATCGTGTTGCACATTAACGGACTTCTTTTAAAGAGACATCTCTTAGTACTCCTAAACCCATGTCGCATCGTCGTGGATGAATTGTATAGCGATAAATCCATTGAACACCACATCTTCACACTTATTAAAAGGGAAAAGCCAGCACCCTCATTCTCTTTACCAGTTCCCAATTTATTTACGAGCTCTTATAGTTTTATGAGAGTTCTTGTATGAAGGTGTTCATGAGAGATATTTTTCCTTCGTTCTTTTCTCGTTTTCCTCTCATGCCAATTCCGCTTATGGCGTATAGGTTAAGTGAACAAAATTGTTCCAACATAAAGAAGCTTGAAATGGGAGAATCTTACAATATTCGGGGTTATGCCTTAAGGTCAATAACGACAAATTATTTTTCTAAATCAATGTCTTGTTCTTATAAGATTTGAGAATACTTAAGGAAAAACTCATGGGGTGCATTGTTGTTTATTGAAGTTTCATTTAGAGAGAAGAGAATAAATTGTATGAGACGGTATGGCATCTTTTTCTGGAGTATTTTCTGTTTTTTAGGAGGATTGAGTGATCACAGATTGTACAATGAGAGAGGGTATGGTAAAAAAGGTGTCTTATAGGCTCTTTAAGTTAAGGTAATGGGTGAGCAAACAAGACGGGACTTTTTGTTTTTGGTAACTGGTGTTGCAGGCGCGGTCGGGGCTGGTGTGGTTGCTTGGCCTTTTATCCAGCAGCTGCGTCCTGACGAGTCTGTTTTGGCATCTTCTTCTATTGAGGTTGATCTTGCAGATATTGAAGAAGGAATGTCGGTAACCGTTAAGTGGCGTGGACAGCCTGTTGTTATTCGCAATCGCACTGCACGTGAAATTTCTGAAGCACGCGCTACAAAATTGTCTGTTCTTAAAGATCGTCAGGCACGCAATCCTAATCTTGAAGATGAAAAAGAAGCGACGAACTTTGCACGTTCGGCAGGAAAAGGGCGAGAGAATTGGCTTATTCTCATTAATCTTTGTACGCATCTTGGCTGTGTAACACTTGAACAATCAGGTAAATTCGGAGGGTGGTTGTGTCCCTGTCACGGATCTGTTTATGATACGGCTGGAAGAGTGCGCTCAGGACCTGCTCATTATAATTTGGCTATTCCACCTTATCAATTCCTTTCTGATACTTTGCTGAAAATAGGATAAGGTGATGACGAAATTTTCTCCCTATTTGCCTAAAAATGCTTTTACCCGTTGGCTGGATAAGCGTTTGCCTTTTCCGCGTTTTTTTCACAATGTCTTTGTTATTTTTCCTGTTCCACGTAACCTGAATTACTTTTATACATTTGGTGGCATTTTGATCGTTATGCTTTTGTCACAGCTTTTAACGGGTTTCGTATTATCACTCCATTATGTGCCAGATGTTCACTTGGCTTTCGAAACAGGCGAACGGTTTAGGCGTGAGGGACAGTTTGGTTGGCTCTTTCGTCCATGGCACAGTGTGGGATCTTCCTTCTTTTTTATCGCTGCGTATATTCATTTAGCGCGCGGACTTTATTATGGTTCTTATAAAAATATGCGTGAAATGGTTTGGGTTACGGGTATTTTTATTTATATCATTATGATGGCTGTAGCGTTTTTTGGTTATGTGTTGGTTTGGGGGATGATGTCTATTTCTGCGGCTTCAGTGATTGCAGGTCTTTTCAAAGCTATTCCGTTGGTGGGGACGTGGTTATACGAGACACTTCTTGGTGGTTATAGCGTAGGGCAGCCTACACTGAATCGTTTTTATGTTTTCCATTATTTTTTATCATTTGTTTTGCTTTTTTTTGTGGGGCTTCATATTTGGGCAATCCACCATGTTGGACAGAGTAATCCTACCGGTCTTGCAATACAATCGGATGAGGAAACTGTTCCTTTTGTACCCTATGCGTTTGTTAAAGATATCTTTGCCATTACTGTTTTTTTGCTCTTTTTTTCGTGGTTTTTGTTTTATATGCCAGATTATATGGGGCAGGTTGAAAATTATAGTGTTGCTGATCCTTTAAAGGCACCTCTTCGTGTGATTCCCGAGTGGTATTTTTTACCTTTTTATGCAATGCTGCGTGCCATAACTTTCCATATTGGTGTTCTTTCATCAAATTTTTGGGGTGTTGTTATCTTAACAAGTTCGGTTTGTATTTGGTTTTTTGTTCCATGGTTAGATCGCTCTAAAATATGTTCTGCAAGATATCGACCTTTTTATAAAATTTTCTTTTGGGTGTTTATTGTTGATGTTGTTTTTCTTGGTTGGCTGGGAACACGGGAAATCAGTGAGAATATTCTTTTATGGACGCAAATGGCGACGGCTTATTATTTTATATTTTTTCTCATTGTTTTGCCGGTCTTATCTATTTTTGAAAAGAGTCATTTGCTTCCTGCTTCAATAACTGAAGATATGAAAAAGAAAAAAAATAAACTATGGTAAATGCTTTTATTGGATTGATTATTATAGCAGCGATAAGCTTTCCTTTTCAGAGTGTTGCTGGGAATATCTCTGATAAAGAGGAAACGATTGTTTCTTTTCCCTCACGTGCTCCTAAAAAACAAGAATGGAGTTTTTCAGGTCCATTTGGAGTTTATGATAAGGCGCAGTTACGGCGTGGATTAAAGGTTTATAGACAGGTTTGTTCCAATTGTCATGGGTTAAAATATGTGGCTTTTCGTGATTTAAAGGCTCTTGGTTATGATCAGGAACAGATTAAGGCGTTTGCAAGGCAATATGAAGTGAGCGATGGTCCTGATCGAGAAGGAAAATCTTTTAAACGTGCTGGCATTATAACAGATTATTTTCCTTCTCCTTTTGCCAATGAAGAAGAAGCAAGATTTATTCTCAATGGTGCTTATCCTCCAGATTTGTCATTGATGGCACGTGCACGCGCCGTATCTTCGCCGTTTCCTGCTGTTATTTTTGATATATTGACTCATTATAATACTGCTGGTCCAGATTATATTACAGCGCTTTTAACAGGATATCAGAAGGTGCCAGAAAACACAAAGATTTCTGATGGTTATTGGTACAATCCTTATTTTATTGCCAGTAATAGCTTTGCTATGGCGCCTCCTTTGAGGGATGGTATTGTTTCCTATGAGGATAAAACTCCTGAAACAGTTGAGCATTATGCGCGTGATGTTTCTGCTTTTTTAATGTGGGTTGCTGATCCTCATATGGAGATTCGTAAAAAAACAGGTTTTCGTGTCATCTTGTTTTTAATCATTTTTGGCGGACTTGTTTATCTTTTAAAGACCCGTATCTGGTATGGTTTAGAGAAGACGTTTGAAAGGGAAACAAAAGACTGAAAAAGAAAAAAGATAAGAGACAGTTGTCTTGAAAGAGTGAAGGGAACAAATCTGGTTATGAGGCATTGAGACTTTGTCAAGAAAAAGCAAAGTAAAATGGAGATGTTAAAATGAAGAAAATTGGATCTACTGCTCTTATATCAGTTTTGATGGTTTCTAGTGCTTACGCCCAGTCTTTTGAAGTTCCTGTTAAACCTGAAACGATTTCTGCGACTGGGAGCGTGCATGTAGGGTCAGAGATGTCTGTGCGTTACGTTACACCCTTAGCAACGGATTTTGTTGCTTCAAGTCTTATCGGTGCAGATGTATACAATATAGAAAATGAAAATATTGGTGAAGTAAAAGATATTATTCTGCGTGAAAATAACATTGCAGGGTTTGTTATTGCTGTTGGCGGTTTCCTTGGGATAGGGGAGAACTATGTGGTTGTTTCTCCAGAAACAATTCAGATGACAAATGATTATGGTAAGTGGAAGCTTATTACGAATGCGACAAAAGATTCCTTAAAACAAGCTCCTACATTTAAATATGAAGGGCGTTGGTCTCGCTAGTTTTTCCCTCTATTGATAAAACAGCTGTTGTCATAATGCGTGATAACAGTTGTTTCTGGGTGAAAGCATTCTTGAAAGATTTTTATTATTTACTCTCAAACATTGTTATATTTGTTTTGAGAGGTATAAAATATTTTAAACTGTGTGCATATGAGAGACTCATGTTTAACAAGGTGATCTTGCTGTTTTACACAGTGTCTTTTTGTCTCAGATGGTTTTTGCTTAAAGAGATATTTCTTGTTGCTTCCCAGTGTATTTCATGATGACACCGCTTGTGAGAGATATCTTGAGGAATAGTATGAGAATATAATACAAAATTTATGATGTAGCATTCTCTTGGTATTTATAAAATATTCAGTTGGTGCCATTGTTTTTTTCAATAGCCAATGGTGTGATGGATTTTTTCTTGAGAGGGGAAGAGCCATTGTTCTGAAATGATTTTTATCTCCCTATTCATTTCACTTATGATGATGACAACTCTACTGGTGATGTGACAAGGAGATTGAACACAAAAATGGCTCTAGGTGAGGGAATTTCACAGTGTTTGCTATTCTCGTTTCATATGCGAAAAGAGGTATTATTATTTCACAATAAACCATGAATTCTCTTTATAAGAAATGTGCTCTTTACCTTCTCTATCTTCCACCGATTGCGCATTAATGAGATCATATTCTTCACGTAAAACAGAATGCCAGCGTGTCGCACATTCACGGGTGTTTTAAAGAGACGTTTCTTAGTATTCTTAAGTACATTTCGCTGCGTCTGTGTGAATTGTATAACGATAAATTCACCGAACACCACTATCTTCACATTTGTAAAGGTGAAAAGTTGGCACCCTCATTTTCTTTACCAGTTCATAGTATATTTACAAGCCTATAATGTTGTGACAGCTCTTGCATGAAAGCGGTTCATGAGAGGCGTTTTTCCTCCTTTCTTCACTCATTTCTATCCACATGCCAATTCCGTTGATAGCGTAAAGCCACGTGAAAAAAATGATTCAACATAAAGTTGTTTGAAAAGAGAGAAACTTACGGATATTCGTGGTTATGATTCAAGGTAAAAATGATAACAATATTTATAGATCAATGTGTTGACCCTATTTTAAAATAAATGCGATGAACGTGCCCAAGAGGGTATTGTTGTTGAGGATGTTGTTTTGTGAAGGGGCGCTTTTGCAGGCTTTAGAATAATTTCATCATACGATTTTCTTCTTATGTCAGATATGAAATAGCTAAGACATGAAATAGCGAGATGAAGTGGATCCTTAAGTATTATGTTTAAATAAGATGATATCACCATCTTGCACGATATATTCTTTTCCTTCATCTCGGGCTTTTCCTGCTTCTTTTGCGCCGTTTTCTCCACCAAGAGCAATGTAATCATCATAGCTAATGGTTTGAGCACGAATAAAGCCCCGTTCAAAGTCTGAATGGATAACACTGGCGGCTTGGGGGGCTTTCGTGCCACGGGTGATTGTCCATGCTCGTGTTTCTTTAGGACCACAGGTGAAATAAGTAATGAGATCAAGCAAAGAATAACCAGCGCGAATAAGGCGGTTTAGACTTGGTTCAAGGAGATCTAGAGTATGAAGATACTCGGAGACTTCTTCTTCATTAAGTTGGGCAATTTCAGCTTCAATGGAGGCAGAAATGATAATGCTTTGCGCATTTTGCTCCACTGCCATTTTTTCGACTAGTCGGGTCAAGCTATTTCCATGAGCGGCGTCATTTTCGCTGACATTGCATACATAAAGGACAGGTTTGGACGTTAAAAGATTCAAACTATCAAGGAGGCAGCGTTCATCGGAAGAGATATCTTTGAGTAATAATCGGATAGAACTTCCCTTCTGAAGTAAATTGAGTGCTGCTTCTATTATGGGGAGAATTGTGAGAGCTTCTTTATCCTTTCCACTTGCACGTTTACGGACTTGTACGATTCGTCTCTCAAGACTTTCAAGATCTGCAAGCATAAGTTCCGTTTCAACCGTTGTCGCATCAGAAACAGGATCAATGCGCCCCTCTACATGGGTAATATCTTCATCTTGGAAACAGCGTAAAACGTGAATGATAGCATCGACCTCACGGATATTGGCTAAAAATTTATTGCCTAAACCTTCACCTTTTGAAGCGCCACGTACAAGCCCAGCAATATCAACAAAACTAATACGTGTGGGAATGATTTCTTTTGAACCAGCGATAGAGGCAATTTTAGCCATCCGCAAATCCGGAACAGCGACTTCACCAGTATTGGGTTCGATGGTACAAAAAGGATAATTGGCAGCTTGTGCTATGGCTGTTTTTGTGAGTGCATTAAAAAGTGTTGATTTACCAACATTAGGTAATCCCACAATACCGCATTTAAAACCCATGAATTGCCTTCTTTTCTATTGTTTTTGATCAAGGTAACACTTCTTTGGCGTTTTTATAGCATATTTTAAGAAGAGTAATAGTTTCCTGTTGCTGTGAGTAGAAAAAATCTATCTTGTGAGAAATGATTGCTTTTTTTCATGATCTTCTTCATTGCAGAGACTTTCAAATTAACTTTAACAATATGCTAAGTTTTTTATAGTATCTGAGTTCACATGAAGAATTAATTTGCGTTTATATGAAAAATTCATTGGAGAAAATGTAAGAGTGTTATCTCGTCGTGCCTTTTTAATTGCAGCACCTTTGGCTTTGGTTGGGTGTTCTACATATCGGTCAGATTTGTCATTTGTTCCTTCTCAACAAGTGCAACACGTTCCAGCAGAAATGCAGGCTTTGTATGGACCTGTAACGAATGAGCCTTATTTATTGCCAGCTATTGATCTTTCGACAATTGATCCAAAATTTTGGCGTCAAAAGGTGATTTATTATACCTCTTATCCACCAGGAACATTGGTTATCGATACGCAGGAATGTTTTCTTTACCTTATTGGGGAAAATGGCATGGCTTTGCGTTATGGTATTGGGGTTGGTAAGGAAGGCTTAGCATTTGCAGGTGAGGCCGTTGTACAGCGCAAGCGCCGATGGCCAAGTTGGGCTCCTACTGTGGCAATGATGGTGCGGGAACCAGAACGTTATGGTCATTTGGCAAAAGGAATGCCTCCTGGGCCCGATAACCCATTAGGAGCGCGGGCACTGTATCTTTTCAAAAATGGTCAGGATACGCTTTTCCGTATTCATGGTTCGCATGAGTCGTGGTCAATTGGTCGTGCTATTTCAAGTGGTTGTATTCGTCTTTTGAACCAAGATATCATTGATCTTTATAACCGTGTTCCCGTTGGAGCACGCGTGGTGGTGTTGCAAAACAGTGCGCAGACATTTGGATTTTACAATCAAAAGTCAGATAGTTTCGATCCACTAGAGTCGACTATTCGTTCCGATGGATCTTATTAATCCCCAAAAAGAATAAGCTTGGTGCGATTCATACAATACATTGATTTGTAAGGATAATTTGTTGTTATGCAATTTGAATCATATCCACGAGTATTGTAAGTTCTCTCCTTTCAAACCTTTTTCATGTTGAATCAATTTTGTTCACTTGGCTGTCAGCCATAAGTGGGATTGGCATGAGGGTAATATTATAAAAGGAGAGGGAAAATGCCTCTCATGACCTGCCTTCATGTAAGGGCTATTGCAACATCCATGAGTTTGTAAATATACTGGGAGCTGGTAAAGAGAATAATGGTGCCGACTTATATCTTCATAACTTGTACCTTCATAGAATACCATCAAATTTCTTCATATACTCTTTCTAAACTGCCCATTGCAAAAGAGCAAAAATCCCTTCAAAACAAAAAACATAGTTTCAGTCAATTCACGCAATATGAGAAAATCTTCATCCATAGGAAATAATTGCCCCAGATATTACCTCTCTTTCCAAGATCAAAATTCTACATCAAACCCGCTTCAGCTGCTGATGAAAACCGTAAAACTAAATGATAGAGCATGAGAAAAAATTCAGTAAAATCAATTTTATATCTAGATAAATTTACGAGCAGCTGTACCGACAAATCAACTTCTCATGCGTCGCAACATCTAACGCATGTCATGAAGTTTTGCGAACAAAGCCATTCTGGACATCCTTTGACAAAGATCAATTCTCATAATCATCTAAAACGATAACAAGCAGGCACCATTATTCTCTTTACCAGCTCCCAGTATATTTACAAACTCATGGATGTTGCAATAGCCCTTGCATGAAAGCAGTTCATCAGAAGTATTGTTACTTCTTTCTTCTATAGTTTTTACCCATACTCCAACCCCGCTTATAGCGCACAAGCAAGTAATAGGAATTGATTCAACATAAAGAGTTTTTAAATAAAAGAATTTTACGACATTCGGAGTTATGATCAAGGTAAATAATAACAATCCATTCTTAGTATTGTCATATGTGTAACACCCAATCTTTATATGGAACAAATGATCCATGGTCATCCTTCACCACTCATCTCATCATAAACCTTGTGCATAACGTTTTCCATAACATCAAAAAATAATTAGCCACCCCGTGCGAAAATCATATGCTTTGTAATGATATTTTTTAAAATACGCGACAGAACTTCTTTACAAAGAAGAGGAAGAAATCATACTATATGGAATATGACACTTCACATTGCTCTTTTCCAACCCGATATTGCTGGTAATACGGGGACAATTTTGCGTCTTAGCGCTTGTTTTGGTTTACATGTACACATCATTGAACCAGCCGGCTTTAATCTCTCAGATCGCAGTCTTAAACGAGCAGGGATGGATTATCTTGAATATGCCTCACTAGAACGACATATTGATTGGCAACATTTTCTATCCACCATGAAACGCTTCAATCGTCGTCTTTTACTTTTAAGCACAAAAGCAGAAACATGCTATACGCAGATATGTTATCAAAAAAATGACGTCTTACTTTTTGGTCGTGAATCAGCAGGAGTTCCCGATTATGTTCACGAATCTATTGATTCTGCATTAAAAATTCCCATGCAACCGCACGCACGCTCTTTAAATCTTGCCATGAGTGTGGCTATAACAACAGGAGAAGCGCTTCGCCAAATTGGCTATAATAAAAGCACAGAAACTTCCATTAAAAGATAAAAAACTTCCATTAAAAGATTCAATCTATTGATAAAAATATCCGTTCTTTACACATAAGTTATAGTTTACAAAAAGTGCTCTCCTCTTTTTACAGATCATAACAGCATTCAACTATAGTTCTGGCAACTATACCACTGCCCCAAACTTCACTTCCCCTCCTTTGACAAACTCAAGAGACAACACCTACAAACTAAAAAGAAAACATCAGAATCTAAAGAAATTCGTTGAGAATTAGATATATAACCACACCCCCGCCTCATTCCACTCCTAACAAGCAAGTGATGCGAGAATGGTTTTTCTCAAAAGAATAACAAAATGATCTTTTAAAAATTAATCTTATAAATCGATTTTTTCTAATAATGCATGACGATCCATCGAAAACCCGC
>NZ_CALW02000010.1 GCF_000312565.1 Bartonella rattaustraliani AUST/NH4 | reverse complement strand
GGATTTCCAAAACACAATATAAGTCTGACACTGTCAGTCATAGATCACCTACCAATCTCAGGATACTGTTTTACGCCATAACAAGACAACCTAAACACTTAAAGACTATGGTGGCGCTTAAAATCATTCAAACTCTGCAAATAACGAACCTTGTGGGTCTTGCAAAGATATTTTCTTCTTCAAGCGATAGGCTGTACGCACATGCATGCCAGAAACAGCCGCCGCAGTATCCGCAGACCAGCCTTGTTGCAAGGCTTTTATCATTTTTTGCCGACGGGATACATGGCTACAAAGAGGAATAAGAAGGCGCACCCCTGAACCTTTGAAACAAAAATGCCTGATCAGTCGCTCGGCCTCTTCAAAACCTACAATTTCTATCAACCAATCCGCATGCTCAAGGCACCCTGGGATATAAACTTGTCGTCCACCAAAAGCACGAACCATATTCCATGCCGCATCAACACCAGCAACATCAGATATTTCACGTAATAGAAGGGGAAAATGGTGATAATCTTCATCTTCCATGACCAGCTTACCCCTCGCTTTGAACACCTTGACGAATTTTCCGCCCCCAAACATTCATAACACGTATAAAATCGCGCCCACTCATCTCGCCCAAAGCTTTACCACTCACGTTCATAACGCTTTGATGAAAAGCTGCCACATCAAACAAGCAACCTTCATTGAAACGTTTCCATTGAGCACACAAAATACAAATACTTGAACTTCTCCCCCATGAATCTTGGTGCTTTTTCCCTCTCCAGTCAACTCCACCCTCACGCTGTAACCAACCCTTTAACGCCTCAATGGCTTTGCTCGCATCATCGCTATCGCGTAAAAAACGAATATGATCAATCCCTGTCTGTCTTTTGACAAAAGCAAGCAATGCCTTATCTGAACGCTCACGCATAATGCCAAGATTCCATCCAGCTATCCATAAGGCTTGAAGTTTTTTGGCATATTTGCCCTCTAAAAGCTTGCCAGTGACACCACCACCATACGCGCGCATTTCTTGCATCACCAAACGCTGTTCTGAAACACTCAAATCTTTTGCCGATTGCTTACCCGTCAATCGAAAAAGCAGAGCGCGGTAGGTCTCATCATCAAGACCTAACGCGCGTTTGCCCATATGAATAGCCGCTAAAGACATGGTACCCCTTCTTTACGTCTTCGCCAAATCAAGCGTCACAGCCCGCCAAGGGCTTTCCAATGTATCACGCTCATAAAAACGCACATATTCCTTAGAGGTTGTCACACGAATGGCTTCGCGAATAGCACGCATCGCCTCGCTCCAGCGGGGATCATCAATAGCCAAACGTAACAACATAAAGATTTCTCCTCGATTCACCTTGCCTTCCTTATCCGTATTAAAAGCGCGCGTAATAATTGCACGGATTTCAGGGCGCGCATCCGCAGACCATTCATTCAAACATTCATCAAGAAGGCTTTTGGCAATTTGCAATTGGGGTCCAAAATCAAAACTCTCCTGAACTTGCACCTTAATGCGCTGTAAACCATCAAAACTTGTATAAGTGCAATTGCCCTTTTTGCCACGACGCTCTACACCATATTCTTGCGCAAGCAAGCGATCAAAAGCACTCAAATCCGCAATCGTATGGCTGTTAAAACGTGCAATCCTTGCCGATAACTCCTTCGCATACCCCATAACCTTACGCACCGTTTCATCTTCTAATAAATCCGCAGGACGGATCAGACTGACCGGCACCAAAGCACCTTTCGCATCCTTCATATAACGCGTACCTTCAAGCTCAATTTGTTGATCCATCATCAACTTCCTCCTTTTTTTCTTGAAACCAACGAAACGGCATAACTTCCCCTGAAGAAAGCGCACAACCCGCTTTCAATTGCCAACGACACCGCAAAAGCTCATGACCTAAAATGTGGTTATAGCCAGCAAGACGGCGCAAATAATCATTCAATTCTCGAACATCTTTTGCACTCAAAAAAATGCCTTCCACTTCATGCTTGAGCAAAGCAGAGCGCAAAGCAACCAAGCACTCTCCCACCATATAAGGATCCCGTTCCATTATTTTTTCCCTCCAAAATCCATATGAATAACCGTTCCTCTCTCACACTCATCACTCTTGGCATGAAGAGCTTGACTACGACGGAAAACTTCCACGACTTGCTCCTCTAAAACCACATCGGCTTCCCCCAAACGGTGAATACTCAGTTCCAATTCAAGCGATAACGCCAAATCAACACATAATTTAAGCGGCTCTCCAATATCCAAACCACATTGATAGTCATCATAAAGACCAACAAGCGTATTCGATAATTCCATATTGCTTATCTCGCTCATGCCAATTCCTCCACATCACGGTTTTTCCATGCCGCTTTGACATGTTTCAGCCTCACCTCACTCCCATCACCAAGCGCTGCCATGCGGGCTAACATGATCGTCTTATCAATTTGCCGCAAAGCACCAGCCTTTAACCCAATACCGGTTAAAAACTTTATCGCACCAGCATCTGCAATCCCCCAATCATGAATACGCGCAGCAATATCTTCACTATAGGGCTTGCGACGTTTCAGATGCATCGCCAATCGGCTTTTAATTTGCGCATAAGAAGGTCCATTTTGACGATGAACCAAACGCCCTGAAATCTCATCATTCCCCACCAAAGCTAAACCGGTGCCATTAATATCTACAAAATGACGCAACTGATTAATCGCCTCATCCGTTAAATTTTGCGCTTCATCAATAATCAGCAGCGTCCCACTTCCCACACGCTCTAATTTCTTGCCAATCGCACGCGTTAAGCGGGTGGGATTATATTCAACCACTTCTAATTCCGCTGCCATATCATTCAAAATACCATGAACACTGCGCGTATGCGGGCTTGCTGTCACAAGGTAAACATGCGGGCGCGTTGCGCGGTAATGACGACACGTTTCCGTCTTACCATTGCCCGCATCAAGCGTGATCATCACCATGTCGCCTGTACTTTGTGCAAGCGTTAAAGTGTCAATAATCTCACTCGCTATACGATTCTTTTGAAACCCTGGCTTTTCGGGGATCATCTCCAAAAAACCTGCCGTTTCCTTTACAGAATCAACCCATTGTTGAACCTTTGCATTCTGCTTGCCCAATTGCCCTGCATAGCTGCCAGAATACCATTGCGAAAACGTCCCATCAGGCATGCCGATGCGCCGCGCCACTTCTGCCTTAGACCAATCATTGATCTGGGCTAAACCTCTCACCGCATCCACAAGCTCATTCCATAAAGCGATATCATCACTCGTGCGGTTGGCTGTCATTTCACTGGGCTGGTTTTTAGGGCGCACCCAAGGATTTTTATCAATTGTTGCATTGATCGCGTATTTCATATATACTCCCCTTTCGTATTGATTTAGACACCGAAAGGGGACGGGCTCCTACCTGCCCCTTTCTTTTGTCTTCAATACACACTTCAAGCCGTACGCGATACAAAACCGGCTTCCTTGAAAAATCCCCCTCTCCTTATCTTTTGGGGGAAAATGAATCACTCCATGATCCTCACCCTAACAAGCAAAGACATCTGAAGATTTGATCGTATTGATTAAGATTTTGAAACGGATAAGATGCCTCCCCCCCCTTTCTTTGTGAACACTTCAAGCCGTACGCGATACAAAATCGGCTTCCTTAAAAACTCCCCCCTCTCCTTATCTCTTGGGGGAAAATGAATCACTCCATGATCCTCACCCTAACAAGCAAAGACATCTGAAGATTTGATCGTATTGATTAAGATTTTGAAATGGATAAGTTTCCTCCCCCCTTTCTTTGTTAACGCTGCAAGCCGTACGCGATACAAAACCTGCTCTTTTAAAATTTCCTTCTCTTATCCCTCTTGTCGTGGAAATTTAATCACTTCACGCCCCTCATCAGAGGCGGAAAGCCGTCTTAAGGCTTTGTGCAAATGTTGACTAAATTCTTCTGCCCCCAAAGCTTCATCATCCCCTAAATCTTCACAACTATTGGCTTTCACAGCTAAATTCCCCACATTATTGGGAACCAAGCGGCTAACCTTTGGTTTGACAATAGGCTTAGATGTTGAACCATCATCCTTTCGTTCAAGCCGCCCATAAACATCTGCCAAGTGATCAGGTGCAAGCTTGGCTGCCAACTGTTTTTCTGCTTTAACAGCCTTCACATACTCTTTACGCAAACGCCCATTTAAACGCGCTGCTTGTTGGTCATAAAAACCCACATCCGCAAGACACGGTGCCATGCAAAGCAACCGATTGTTCAAATCATAAACCCGCAAATCTTGCTGCAAATGATCTGGATCAAAGCGCACAATCACCTTCTGCCCCGCATATTGATTGAGCGCACGCGCCCAATAACGATTGCCATAAAAATGAATCTCGCCCGTCCCTTTTTGCGTACGCAATGCCTCAGAGGTCAAAAGCCATAAAGCACGCTGCGCCGCTGTTGCTTGCCGGATAATCGTCCCCTCTGATCTCAAACTTGCTACAAAAGTCTCATCAAAACTGCGCCCAGCACAATTGAGTGCCTTGCGCCCTGCTTGCCCATTATGCGCCTCAATCTGCGCGCCAACATGGGCTTTAAAATCTTCAAATCCTATCGCACGTTTTCCATAATCTTCAGGCTTAGCATCAGGCTTATTACCCGTATAAGCCCCCGCACAAAAAGGGTGCTTGGATATTGCCTCTGCTAAATCACGCCAAGCCCGCTCAATCGGTTTCGATTGTCCACTATAAGGCGTCGTCCATTGCAATTGCACACCCAAACTTGTCAAAAGACCCTGTGGATCATCCGGCTTAATCTTAAAGCGAAAACGGTTTTGCACACCTCCAGAAATCCACTTGCTGGTAAAAGCACGCCCATTATCCAAGGTCATCCGCTCCGGTATGCCATAATGCTCTACCATATCACCAATCACCAAACGCACAACTTCCCAAGTCTCTGCATCCGACAAGCGCCACGATAAAATCTTGCCTGAATAAAGATCTTGTATCGCAATCAAATAAAGCCGTACGGGCTTTTCTGCCCAAGGAACACGCACAAAAACATCCAGCTTATGCCCATCCATATTCACTGCTTGCAAAGCATGAAGGCTCGAGCGATCACGCCGTTGTGCCGGATAAAGTTTCTTTGCCTTTTCCTCACCCTCACGTGCTAATACTACAACCGACTTAGAAATCTCTTTATTGAAACGGCGCCTCAAAGCCCGCTCTGAAGGAAGGGGCTCCCACCCGTTCTCACGCGCAACCATCACCATGCGTCGATAACATGCCGAAAAAGAAGGCTTTGAAGGACGCAAATAATCCGAACACAAAACCTCCCAGGCACCCTCATGACAAGGCGCCATGTGCGAGAAATTCTCCTCACCATAACAAGGTGCCAAGGCTGCCAACCAATCTGTGCGCTCATACCCTTCCACCATCTGCCGCCAATGAAAAAGTGAACGATAGCTCACTCCAAATTGCACCGCACACAAGCTTGCTGCATCATGCACCCCCATACCAGCTTGGAGTAAATCATCCAGAGAACAAAGTGCCTTCAAACGCTCTTCACAACGTCTTTTATGTGCCTTCGAAAGACCCTCATAACGTGCCCAAACACTTTCCTTTTGATCCCTTTGCTCAGCTTTTTTCTCACCTTGACTTTGTTGCGCAATACACACACCACCAGAGCGCACCATCAATGCCGCACGCGCTCCTTCCGGTAATAAGGAAATGTGATATTCCCAAACCGGTTTCGTTTTGCCTAATGTTTGGCGAAACAACTGTGTATTTAAACGCCATTTCTTAAGCGCAAGATTATTAAGACCGATTTTTGTTTTCGGCAATCCTGGCAAAGCCGCCTCAGCCAATTCAGAAATACTGAACCATTCCTTCATGGCTGCCCCCGTTTAATTTGTACCGGCGTTGCACGCATGGCTTTCAAGCGCACCGCAATCTCACGCTGTTCCTGCTGAAGCCTTGCAATCTCTGCTAAACGCGCTTCATCCCCTTGTAACAACAACAAGCCATCTTCACTCACAACCTCATCCCAAAGCCAATAGGCTTCTGTTGCTCGCACAAAGGCTTTAAAACGTGGCAGGGAAATATCAACCTGCTTACTTTCTGCAACATAAGCATCCAAACTGGCCTTACTTAAACAACCAATCCCTAAATAATACGCCATACGCTCCGCAATCACACTGCGTTCATGCCGGCAGTCTTTCAAAGCACGCGCCATGGCGCGCTTTATACGGGAACGAAACCGCTCCAAATCAATCTGCGCAACCGGTTCGCGGCAAGGAAAAACCGGCTTTTGAAAAAAATCAAGCTGTTGAGAACCATGCCTCTTCATGCCTGCTAATCCCCCCGTTCTTTCTCAAGATAATCACAAAAACGCGCCTTTGTCTGCGCATCTGCTCTTTTCCATACCCCTAACAATTGGGCATAAATCCGTTCCTGTTCATTAACTTTCGGTGGCGTATTAATCCCATTGACCAAATCAACAGCACGCCGTAAATCTCCCTCAACCTGTTGCAAAGCAATCGCCACCCGCCGTTGGGAAACCGGCTCCATCTTGGCTAATTTCAACAGCTGTGCCTGATTATCTGCCAATGCCGTCCCACGCAAAACCGACCGCAACTCCGGCTGTAAATGCTGGGAAATTTTCGTTAAATAATGCACTGCACGTTTCGATAAACCAATGCGATCTGCCACATGTTCAGCAAAAGGGTAATGTTTACCCAATTGCTCTTCATCATGCAATTGTGCAATGTTTGCACTATTGCTCATTTTAGCAATAGGATCAACTTGACCCAATTGCTCTTTTTTGGCTTTATATTGATTACTACCATCCCCACCACGTTTAATTTCCCCATACTTCTTTTCCCACAATTCGCGGTAGGTCTGCACAAAAAGCGCACGGTCAATCACCGACAATTCATTGCGGAAAAGATTTTCTGCAACTTCCAATAGCGCAGCATTGTCCTTATCAGCCTGCACCACAACCGCATCAATTTCGCTATGACCCAAAAGCTCCGCAGCACGCAGTCGGTGTGCTCCAGCAATCAGGGTATAATTACCCTCCTTAGCATTGGGTGTATGGCGCACCGTAATAGGATTCATCAATCCCTCACGCTCCATCGATTGCGCAAGTGCCTTGGCATGCTCATCATCAACAGGGCGTATACGGTCGGGAACAACAATCAAATTTAAAGCAATTTCTTGAAACTGTGCCATCACGCTGCCCCCGCCTTTCTGATCTCTCGTAAAAACAAATCCATCGCACGACCCGCCCATCTTCGATAGGCTTTCGCAAAAACAGGTTCCATTAAACGGCGATTAACCGCTTGGAGAGACAGAGAAATAGAAGTCCGCTGCCGTGCTTGTATGGCAACAATACGCCGCCGTGGCACCTCAAACTGATAATGCAAAATATGAATGGCAATTTGCCGCGCCAACATCGCATCAAACAAAGAATGCGGCGGATCTATAATAAAGCGTATCGGCAGATGCCTAAAACCAAAACTCACTGCTCTAAAAGAACAGGTAAGCATCATTTCTAAACGTTCAACTTCTGAATAAGGATTGAAGATCTCTCTCTTTTCCTCTGGGGTCCATAAATTATAAGCAGCAACCATAATCACCTCCTATAAAGCTAATCTGATCATCAGCTATGGAAAACAAAACCACAAAAATGGCTGCCCCAGGATGAAACTCTATGCAATTTACCTTGCCTATTTCGTCTTGATCTTTAGACATTGATAAACCTTTTTATCTTATGGTATTTAAATTCATGGCAAATGCGCTAACACGCAAAGCCTGACAACGAAGTTTAAGCAGCACTCCCACGCAATGGGGAATGTTTGATGGAATCCGTATGAGCGTGTTTTGCTGCTTTAAAAATGCGACGGCGACTTTTGGGGTAACGCTCAAAGAAGATTTGCTCGACGGGCAAGCCGATAAAGTCTGCAATAGCACGCTCGGCTTTCTCATTGGGTCGTGTCCAGATATGCTGAACGCTGGATGAAGGGAGTTGATATGCTTTCGCGAGCTCCGCCAAGGTCATGTTACGGCGGCGTAGCTCGGCTAAAATACTATGGCGATCCCATTTTTGTGTGATTGTCATAACTTTCGCTCCTGCTTTAAACGGATGCTCAAATCATCCGTTTTTTGTGGGGTTAAATGTACAATAAACGCCCTCAATAATGGGCGGTAATAGGATACATAATGCCAAATTTGGCTTTTGTAAATACCGAAAAAGCATTTGGAGTGATTTTTTTTGGCACGCCCTGAAAAAGAACCTAAAACAGAACTCGCAAAACGATTACGTGAAATACGGCAAACCCTTGGTTTCACGGAGCGTAAGCAATTTGCTAAACATTTTGATATTCCCGAAACAACTATGCGTAATTATGAAACGGGTTTGCAAGAACCCCCTGCATCTATAATGCGAATATATAAAAATCGTTGTGGAATATCCTTAGATTGGCTCGTTACTGGTGAAGGTGAAATGTTTAGTGACATAGCAAAAGCGAAAGCAGCTGGTTTTAAAGTACCTACCATTCCTGCTGGACTCATGAAAAAACTCGGTCGCATAGCTTATACAACCTATCGCGATGCAAATATAAAACTCCCCCCTGAAGATATAGCGGAATTAGCGGCAGAGCTTTATAAAAAGTTACAAGAGCTTGTTCAAAACATAAATGATATGGAAGAAGTCGAGGCAACTTTTCCTCTTCTAAAACTGCATTTAAAACGTCAAATTGAAGCTGAAAAAGCACATCTAGTAACTACACAAGATACGGCTTAATGCCCCTATAAAATCAAAAATCGATATGAAAATCTTTTTACATTAGAAAAATTACATAACTATTTGATTTACAAATATATATTGCCTCTAAAAAGAGATAATCATCAATAGGTGAAAATCTTTTTTGCTTTTTGAGTCATTTTTGGCTGATTTTGGAGTCCATTGAACTTTTGGATTGATTTTTTTCAAAGGGTCTTCAAAGGCGGTTTTCTGGGCTTTCACAGACTTTTTAAAAATCTTCAAAGGATTTTCAAAGACCTTTCAAAGCCTTTTCTCATTTTTGCTACAAAATCGTGATTTTTACCACTTTTCGCATTTTTTTCCAATTTCAGGTGTCAAAATCTATTTTGACAAAACGCGCATTTAATGGTAAAAAATAGTTATAAAAACAACAAATTACCACCTATTCCTAACTCATCCCACCTCTTCCCACTTACTGCAAAACTTACTGTCAAACTACATTGACACTAGGTTTTGCAGCAATTCATTTTTAAAATTCACGTCTTTTTAAAAAAATTAAAGGGGTTTTCAAAGGGTCTTCAAAGGTCTTTCAAAGGGTCTTCAAAGGGCGTTTTAAGATGCATAATTTTGGGTGAGAGCCTCTTGGATTTTTTCTAAGATATTACGATTATCTTCTCTCTTCCAGATCGCTAAAGCGTGTAAAATCGGATTGAAAGGCAAGAGGAACGACGCCTGTCGGACCATGACGTTGTTTGGCTATAATAACCTCAGCTTTGCCCTTGGCTTTCTCCATTGCCTCTTGCCATTTACTATACTCAAGGGAGCTTTCTTTGGGTGCTTCATTTTTGAGATAATATTCTCCACGATAAACAAACAGCACAACATCGGCATCTTGTTCAATGGAACCTGATTCTCGTAGATCAGCAAGCTGGGGACGTTTATCTGTTCGGTTTTCAACTTGGCGTGAGAGCTGTGAAAGAGCAATG
>NZ_CALW02000011.1 GCF_000312565.1 Bartonella rattaustraliani AUST/NH4 | reverse complement strand
CAAGATGTATCAACGAGCGTCGGATAAAAAGATCATAGATAACCCGTCCATAATCTTCAGCATTAATGATTGTCACCGCGTCTTTGGCTAAACGAACAACATAATGGAAGACGCTAATATCACCAATTTTTTCTTCAGCTGGAATAAAGGATTTAATGGTAATAGGGGTTGCAACTTTGCCGTTTTTGATCATATGCAAAACTGTAGCAAAAATCTTTTGATGAAGAGTTTCAAAAAAATGTTCTGCTTTCAAAAAATCTGCAACACGATCAAGGGCATCATTGTTAACAAGAATTGCTCCAAGCAATGCTTGTTCGGCTTCAATATTATGCGGGAGTTGGCGAATAGAAGAGAGCAAGCTGTCTCTTGAATTTTCCGTTTTTAGCCGGTTTACTTTTTCCATGTCTCTTTTCTCCTCTCCTTTGCTAAAAATCACAATTTGAGATGATGAGCTCTTGAGCCGGAGTCGGATTATTTGAAGAGCATGTATAAGAAGTGGTGACCTCTTTTATCTTAAATGGGCTAAAGGTTTTGCGGATCTCGGGCACATCATTGAGAGACAGAAGAAACTTTCCCTTTAATTGTGCAAGCAGTGTGGACATCCTCTGATAATCCTCTCGCTTAAACAAATCCTTGCCATAGTAATCCTCAACACCCCAATAAGGCGGATCAAGGTAAAACAAGATGTTAGGACGATCATAGCGCTTGATAAACTCAAACCAATCCAAATGTTCAATGGTCACACCCGCCAAACGACGGTAAATAAGCTTTAAGGAGGCTTCAAGTTTGAGACTATTAAACCGTGCACCACGGTGTGGACTCACTCCAAACGTCTGTTTGGCCACTTTGCCACCAAAACTCAACCGCTGCAGATATAAAAAACGCAATGCCCGCTCTAAATCTGTCAGGTTCTTGGGATCTTGGGTGCGTAACCGTTCAAACGCCTCACGGCTACTCACCTGGAACTCCAACAGATCCATGAAAGGGTAATAATGCCGTTGCAACACCCGAAAAAAATTCACCACATCACCTGAACGATCATTGATCACTTCACATGAGGGGAGTAATTTTCTCCTAAAGAACACCCCACCCATTCCAACAAAAGGCTCTGCATAAGTGCAATGAGGAATGCCTTCAATGATTTTGATAAGGGTCTTCGCCAACCTGGCTTTGCCACCAATATAAGCAGCAGCTGGTTCTATAGGATCAACCGATTTTAACTTTTCTTTATGAAGTATATCCATAATTTCTTAATACTCTTTCATCTATATTCGCCGTCTTCTCATTGCTTTTAAGTGATAAGAAGTGGCTGCGATGTTATGTTAATGTGCATCGGACGGGTGTGTCGCAAAACTTAACCCCGTTGGCTGGGTAACCAGCCCAGCCTCTCTTCTGTATTGCTTTCCTTTCCCTTCTCTGGAGCCTCGAGAGTGATCTGTGTGGTGTATCCGCTTTGTTTCTCATAGCGGTGTGTGACGGTTGCAGCTTTCCATGGTCCATTAATTTCTTCACGGAACCCTTGCAGGAGCAGCGGTTGGTCCGCCATGATTTCTGGGCGTCCCTCAAGGGTCAAAGAACCACTGCCCACAGCACGGCAAAGCCTCTCCGACTCAGAAGCTGCTGCTGCTTGTGCTTCCCTCTTGCAAGGGTAGCAAGTCCGCAGACGGCGCACGGGACCCGTAAAACCTGTCTGATGTTTAACCTGACATTGCTGCCCTTGTGCGCGATCAAAATAAACAGCTTCAATGGTGCCGTATTGCGTGCGCGGCTCTAAGGTGAATTCCCAATTTGAGCAGTCGTACTTATAAAGGGTGAGTGAAGGTAAATTGTCCCCGCTTAAAAATAAAAACTTATGGTCTTTGATCAAAAAACGTGCCTGCATACGATCCGCAAGACGCGTTAAAAAATCAACTGCCGATTGATCTGTTCTCACCACATAAGGAAGAGCTTGTTTGCTAAACTGGGGGCTCACCTTTGCTTGATAACCATGGCGTTTGGCGAGTGTCTCGACAATCTCAGCAATGGTTTTGTGGTCAAAATGTTCACTCGCCTGTTCTTTAAGTTCTTTGCGCATCGAAGCGCTTTTGCCACAAAGGCGTAAAATCTCTCCATCACTCCCACCAATACTGACCACCGACTCGACAACAAAACGCCCCATAAAGGCATGGATGCTGTTTTGATAGCCAAAGGTAACCTGGAGTGCACTGTTGCTTGAAGGAATCTCTAAATCATGACCACTATCGTCAAACTCTGCTTCAAAGCTATCAGCTTCATTGCCTGCATGATCGGTGATCGTTGCCGTTAAAAGACGCTGATAAAAGACCTCATGAACAAATTTCTCCCCCACTTTTACTTCTATAAAGGGATGTGTACGTCTTAATCCCATAGCCTTTTCACCACACTGTTCTTCTCTTGGCTGACAAATTCGGGCAGAATGACTTTCAAGCCCCGTGGCAACAGAGCGCCATAGCCTGCAATCCCTGGATTGGCTTCCAAAGTAGCCTCACAGTAGCCCTTGAGAGCTCCAACTTGAAACCTGTCTCCTAACACTGCCATGGCATGTTGAAAGCAGATCAGATCAAGACTCATATCCTCTAACGCGACGACAAGGTGCTTTTCTGGGATCTTCATGGCGTTTCTCCCCCTTGGGAATATTGATCATATCCCACCTGATATTGACCTTGTGGTTTGCCCCCTTCAAAAAAGGGGAACAAACTGATGGCATAGCGAATACGCCCCGATTGACCAGAACGACTGATATAATCGTGGTCTTTCGTGATGCTGGTGATCACCACGGATCCATGCATGAGAGCACTATAGCTGTCATTATTCATCCAACGGATCATCTGAACCGGCTTGGCTCTTTTGATGGTGGTGGTAATGGCATCAAGAGCTGCACGGTCCCCAAACTCTTCTGGAAACAACACCCCGTGAATGGTTTTGGGATCATTGCCATAGCCGGTAAATTGCAAACCGGGAGACCTGCCAAAACGCTGCATAGAAACCCATGAGGCGGAAAACTCTTCCTCAAAGGATTGGAAATTCAGCCAGTCCACATAAAAAAGATGTGGACCTAACATCAACAAAGGATCTCTCATAGGCTCCCTCTCATTGATTGTATCCCTTCCAGCACATCATCTCTTTCGAAACCTATCATTGCATCTCTCCTACCATTGCGCCCTCGCTAGCACTTCATCCCTCCCCTCATTGTATTCCTTCCAGCACGTCGTCTTTTCCCTTATTCTGTAGCCCGTATCACTCTGTTCCCCCATGCAACGCATTGGCGCGGGTGCGTTGTAGAGCATGAGCAACCGCACGACCCGTGGCAACGGGATCGCGTGCTCCATTGACATGCACTGTGACATTTTGATTATGCGTGATGGTGGAACGGTCTTTGTCTCTTTGCTCGCTGCTTGGTGAATTGACAGAAGGAGCCCCCGCAAACTGTGCTATGGGTTGAATGGAGCTTTTGCCTCCCAAAAAACTTGGCAAATAGTCTCTTACATCAATGGAACCAATCCACCCCTTTATGCGGCTGGGCAAGGATTTACAAAAATCTGTCAATTGTGAGATGGACGACATAAAGCCATCAACAATCCAACCCGCTAAATCTTCCCCCGCTTGTTCCATACTGGCTTTGGCATCCTCAGAAAGCTTTTCGCGGGCAAAAAAGTGCCCCAACCATCCCCAGAAGTTGCAGAGGCTTTGCTTAAAACCCTCCCACAAACCAGCAAAGCTTTGGGAAACAGAGGAAAGTCCTTGTTTAAACTTTTGCCAAGCTTGAGAGAAGTCAAAGGCATTGGCGATAATGTTTTTCCACTTGGTGATGGTGGTGGTATCGGCACCAAAAAAGCGCATGACGGCTTCAAAGGCATGCCCAAAAGCCCGTATTATTCCCCGTGCAAAGCCTTTAACAAAAGAAGAGAAACGGTCCCAGTATTTCCACAAAGCAAAACCAGCAGCAAGGATGACAGCAACAACAGCGGCAATGACCGCTCCGATCGGGGTAAAAACAGCCCCCACAACAGCGGCAATACTCGCCCCAATCACTTCGATGACTGTCCCGATCCAACCAAAAGAGGCAGCAAATGCACTTCCTGAGATCATAACGCCGCGAAACGCCGCCACCAGTAAAGTCATGGGGCGAAGAAGACGCAGCCCATTCCCACCAAAGCTTGCTGCCATTAAACCCAGCGAGCGCCCTGACGCGATGAGTGAACGCCAACTTGCTTGCAATGTGCGGCTCACAGCCCCCATCTTGATAAAAGAAGTGATCAATTGAAGAATCCCGAGGCGTGTTCCTGCAAAAGTAAAACGCAAGACACGCAGCGCAATATTAAAAGCCATTAGGGCGGCAATGGTTTTGATGATGACAGCCGTTAAAGTTGGGTGCGCATTCGCCCATGCCATAAGCCCATTAACAAAGCCCCCAACACTGTCCATGAGACTGTTCACAGGGGGCAACAAGACTTCACCAATGGTGATACCCAAAGCCACAATGCGATTTTGTAAGAGTTCAAATTGCCGCATGGCACCGGTTGCTTGTTTATCTGCCTCTTGTTCTACCGAGCCTTTAAAGACTTGTGGATCTTTGACATAATCTAAAGCTTGCCCTAACAATTCGGGGTTGCCCACCAATTTGGCAAAATCGCCGATAAAATCCCGCCCCGCAATGGCAATCAGAGAACGCATCCCCTCTTCCGATTTGCCCAACACATGAAAAAAGCGCACCAAGGTACCGGTGGCATCCTTCTCCAAATCTTCCATAAATTGTTGGCGGGAAAGCCCAATATTGGTAAAAGCATCTTCAATATGTTTACCCCCTGCCTGAATACGGGCGCTCATCGTATTAAAACCACGTGCTGCACTCTCTGGGATAATCCCTGCTGAAATCATCGCTGTACCAAAGGCTGCGGTTTCACGCGCTGTCAGCTTAAACATGGTGGCAGCTCCGGTGGCACGATTGGTAAAATCAGAAACCTCACTCGCCTTGGCTGCCATATGGTTGGAGAGATGGTTGATGGCATCGCCTAAATCTTCAATCCCTGCTTGATTAAGCTTAAAGACATTGCGCAATTTGGCAAAGCGTTCCCCAATCTGATCCCCCGTCATATCAAAAGCAACCGCTGCTTTGGCAGCGTAAATGCTAAAAGCCTCGAGATCTTTCTCACCAATGCCTGCTTGGCTGGCACTGGTCATCAATTCTAAGACTTCACGAGCTGCTAGAGGAATTTTTGTGGAGGTTTCCAAAGCAAAACGGCGCAATTCTTTTAAGCGATCAAGGGGGGCATCGAGAACCTTTTCCAAACCCTTCATCGATTGGTCAAATTGCATGGCTTTATAAAGAGGAGCAATCAAGGTTGCTGTTTGAGCAAGAGCACCAACCATGCGACCACGCGCATGGTTAAAAGCATTTTCTGCATCGGCTGTAGCGTCCTTTAGATGCTCAAGCTCAAACCACCCTTTAAAATGCTTGCGTGTTTGGTGTTGGAAATGCGCAACATCAGCACTAAAAGCTTTCAGGTCTCGCTTGGCTGAGGCGATCCCCTCTTGCAGATGATTCACAAAACGCACAACAAGGGAAACATCCATGGCTGTCTCTTATCCTAACATTTGGCTTTCATATTCTTGGGCTTTAAGGCGCGCCAATTCTTCGCGATAAGCAATCACATCAAGCCAATCCATCTGATCAATCTCTGAAGGAGACCAATGGTAATAAAGAGCTAATTCTGCCCCAAATTGTCCAGCTGAGAGGATTGGCGTTGCGTAAAAAAAGAGAAAAAAACCTTAAACACCGCCACAATATCGAGAACATCAAGACGATTAATCAATTCAACCGTTTCATGCGACATATCGGCTAAAAGCACGGCTATTCCTTCCATAGCCTCATGGGTGAGCAAAGCCTCACAAACTTTAAGAACAACAACATCATTGTTCAATGTTGTGTTATTCTCATCTAAGCATGGGAGTACAAGCTTTGCTAGCTGTGGTCCAATCAACACCGCTAATTGTCGTGCTTGCTTGAAGGTTGGGCGATAAAAGGTCAATTTTTGCCGACAGACTTCCTTGCCATCACCATCCTTATAAACAAGGGGAACTTGCAATTCCACATCAATGCTACTTTGTAAACTTGCCATGATCAATTCCTATAAATTGAGAATAGAGCGGCGCCGTCCACCGATCTCTTGCCCATTGCGTACAAGCCAACCGCCCCGTTTAAAGGAAAAGCGATGCAAAACAGAACCATCCCAATATTCCGTATAATCCCAAATATTCTTGATCTCGCAATCATAGCCCGTGGCTTTGCCAGCCGTTAAGCCTTCGCTATCCACCTTGACCAAGCGCCCTGTCACATCAATGGAATGTTCATGCTCACGCCCATCTTCTTCAGACACAACATGCTTTTTGCCGGTAAATTTATGACGAAGCCCAGGGGAACCCCCAAAGATACCAATCACATCAGGGGTATGGCTGTGGATTTTCATTTGTAAACTGAGCGCTTTCACACCAAGTCCACTCACATCTATTTGCATATCCGAACCCCCTGGGTGATAGGTTTCGGTGATTTCTTCTAATGTGGGAAGTTTGAGGGTTTCAAGATCAAGATGAAGATTGACATCATCATCAACAATCAGGGTAAAACCGCGAACAATTCTTAAACTCATACCTCACTCCTTGCTGCTTTGCGATAAGCAGTCAGCGTATCGCCAAACTGATAGGTCATTTTATTTTGGATATCTTGTGCTAACCGATCAAAGTAAGCGCTATTGCGACGGCTGCCAAAACTTAAATCTTCTAGAGGTGGAACTTCTTCTGCATCAAATTCCACCCGCAATTTTCCCAACCGTAAAGTGCTGTTAGAATTCAAATCGCGGTCAAACCAAACACGCCCACCAAGCAGTGCTCCACGGGCAATCATATCATCAAGAAACTGTGTGAGAGAACGGGTAATGGCAATAACATGTTGACCGGTCAAATTCTCATCATTGGCAAAAGGGCGCAAATGATTGATGATGGTTTTTTCCAATGCTGCACGGGTGCGCACCACATTGACAAAACGCCAGAGTGGATCACTGGAGGTGGTATGATTGCCCCATAAAATACGTCCATTGGCAGCCATTGTACCATGCCCATTTTGGCTAAGCCTTGCGGGAATAAAGGTAGCAATATCGGCTTGGTTTAGACGATTAGCCTCATGATCAATTTCCCCATCAAAATAACTAATCGGGCGTGCTGTCCCTAAAATACCTTTCACATCCTGGTTGGAGGGAGACCAAAAAACACCCCCCCTTTGCTTGTCACGTTTGAGAAACATGGCTGCGGCAAAAGGACTTGCCGGTTTTATACTCACACCCCCATCACCACTTGCCACCCGTACAAAGGGATCAAGCAAATAACAAAAGCGTGAAGAAAAATCTGCACGATAGGCAAGGCTTTCTTCGGTGTTTTTACCCCCCGTATCAAACACGGCAATGGCTTGTAGCTTTTCGGCAACCTGTTCAAGAGCCTCTGCCACGGGGTTTTTGCCATTCTCAAACCGCCCTGCACTATAAGCCGGTGCTAAGAGAATGCCAGGTTCCACACCTAAATGACCACGCGCATGCGCCAAAGCATGGACACCCGTCAGCTGCGCATTGGAGCCCACCATTTCCACTTGGGTCTCAGAAATTTTTGACTTTTCCTCCACACGCACTAGGATAACTTTTGCGTCTATTCCTTGCGCACATACAGCGTCAATAACATCAAGCGCTGTGCCTCTTGTCCCTAATTTTTGGATTTTGTCTCCCTCATGCGTAAAAACCAATACCGGCTCGTTAAGGGGATAGGTCTTTGCATCGGCATCAGGGGCTGTAACAACCGCTCCAATGGCGCTTTGATCAAAGGCTGCTAACGGACGTGCCTCTTCACCTGCCTCAAGAATGCGAATACCATGATTAAATTCTGTTGCCATTTTGCTCTCCAAATCAATGAAGAAAACATAACAACAGTGGTAGGTGCTCCATAAGCCTGACATTGTCAGTCAAAAAGAAAAAAGCCCTTAAAAGGGCTTTAAAAGAGCTTTGAAAGGACTATAAAAAGGCTTTTACAAAGAAAAACTGTACAGCGCTTATAAGGCTATCCTATAAGAGCCAATCCTTTAAACTGTACCAGTCGTTTTTTATACCTACATAAACCGCTCATTCTTTCCACAACCTGATCAAGACAGCGCCATTCGCTCCAGCACCGCTATACCCACCATCACTATGGGCACCAGCACCGCCGCCGCCAAAACCACGTCCTCCCTTCCCAGATTTATAGCTGCCAGTCCCCGTCCCTCCAAAACCGCCCCTTGAGGTATCGCCTCCAGCATCACCCCCATTCCCACTTGTCGCACCAGTAACACCGCCCGTACCAGGATGACCATTTCCACCTTTAGCGATACCTGGATGATCGTCCGTTGCCAAGCCAAAATTTCCACCAATACCTCCAGCACCACCACCACCACTACTACCACTACTTTGGTTGCCAAAAACTCCTGTATTTGTTGTTCGATAAGCGCCATGTCCTTCTTTTCCACCCGTCGCAGTAATAAAATTTTTCCCAACGACTGTTGTCTGTCCAGCATTACCGGTCGCCCTTATACCTGTAACACGTTCTCCACCCTTCCCAATCACTATATCTTCATGCCCATTCAAACTGGCTTTATAGCCGTACCATACTGAACAACCGCCACCGCCGCCGCCGCCGCCTAATCGTGGTGTATCGGACCCACCACCACTGCCACCACCACCCCATGCTTGGACTTCAACTTTAGTTTGGTCTGTTGCCCAATCAGGCCATTGAATTTTTCCATTTTGTGTATACAGTAATTCAGCATCGGCAAGTGCAGGCCAATTCATCGGTTTCTCACTAAAAACTTTTTTAAACCTCTTTATTTCTGCCCATATTTTCTGCTGGAGAGCATCTACTTGCTCTTTCGTATAAACAAGATCGCCATCGACTTTTAAAGGTCCTTTCAATGTGCTTCCGCTTGTGCTTAAATTTGTCACCACTTCACCATTATGAATAAGGCTAAACGACGAATTACCCAACAGTTCTAAGCCACCACTCATGGTGACTTTGCTGGTAAATTTATTGTAATTTTTCCATTCATTGGGGTTTGCTAGGCGTCCATAGCTTGTCAGATCTTGATTGATCTTGGCTCGAAAATCATCAAGCCCTACGATATCTTCGGTTTTATGTTGGTGTGCTCCTAACAGTGAGACAGCACTCCCAAAAGTAAAATGATTATTGCTTGATTTATAGAGAACATAATTGTTGGCGGCATCTTTTGCCCCCTCGATATCAATTAAATCAGAAAAAGTGAAGGTTTTATCCGCTGCCATCTTGCCATTGAGAGTGCTTTCTAGATCTGTGATTTCGCTTATGGTATGCGTGTGTTGTAAAGGGGCTTTTGCGTCCACCTTTTCCTCAACAGCCACAAGCGCTTGATCAACTTTATTGAGGTTTTCACGCAAGATGGGGAATTCAGAACTGATAAAACGCCCCTCTTTAGGCAATTCTAGGTTGAGTTTTTTTGTCTTTGTCATCTCTCATTCTCCCCTCATAATATGCCAGCACCAAAATCACGCACCATGGACCGCGCGGATGGTCCACCGGTCAGGGTCAATTTCAAGCGTGCTTGTTTGGCGCCTCTGTCACTGCTAATGAATTTTCGCTCTGTCCAAAGAGGCTCGGGTAATTGTTCTGTTTCATCGAGTTTCAAAGGCAAAAATGCACCATCATCCAGTTGCATCTCCAATGAAAAGGTTGCACCGCCCGGCAAAAAGGTTTTGATATAGCTGGTCAGCCTTGCCTTTTCCCCAAAGGCAAAAGCACGCGTGACATAAGTGGCTTCCTTATGGATCTTTCCTGCAATCAATTGAATGGGAGCAAATAACACAGGCGAGAGTTTCTCTGTGCCTTTGAGGACCGCACGCAGCTTGACCTTTTCACTGATATATTCGGTAAGGCTTAGCAATTGGAAGGGCAGAAGTTGGTAAACCGTGCCATTGTTACGCTCAATTTCAAAAACAACAGAACAATCACTGGAGGGTAATTCAATGGCTGCACGAACCTGTAAATCAGAGCAGTCCACAAGATCAAATTCGCCTAAATCAACCGTCTTTTCTGTTTGTATGTAGCGGGCAGCCAACACTCGAAAGGCTAAAGCCTCATCTTGATGGGCTGTCCAGCTGCGAGCATTGACGGAAGAAAAACGCGGACCAGTCACATAAGGGTGGCTTGAGACATATCTTTGGTTGTCTGCATCAAAATCCCCAAGCTTGGCAAGTGAGACAGAATGGTCAGCATCATCGGTTTTAATCACAAAAGCCGTGAGGCGGTCATCAAGCACGGTTAAGGGAACATCATAGCGTGCCCCAGCCCATCCGGTTTTAGCATCTTTCATAGAATAGGAGGTTTGGGCTTGAATATCGACAGTAGGATAACCGTTTTCTGTAGAGACCAAATCAATCACCAGATCATGGTTTGGATTGCCGATTTTACAAAGATGAAAATCCACCCCCGTTATTTGCCGTGTTTCATCAGGGGTGAAGACTTGGGCTTGCGGATCATAGGCTGTCCATATTTTTACCGTGGTGGTGCGTCGCATCACTTGCACATCAATCATGCCTTGACCTGTAAAAAGCCCCGTGGCAAGAGTTCCACCTTTGCCCCGTGCCACAACTTCTTTTGTGCCTGAGGGAATATTGGCAGGAATGGTAAAGGTGCCTTCAATATCGCCTTTGACATTGGCTACAAGGCGGCTGTTTGATAAGACATTGACACCATCAAAGGTAAGGCTTTCTAAAATTTCTCCTTTGCCAAAACCTTCAATTTTAAAATTTAGCTTGATTTGCCTTAAGAAATCGATTTGCTCTTGGCGCGCATTCACCAAATCATCACGCACTTCTGTGTTACGGATAGTTCTCCCACGGTTCCAGCCCATATTCAGTTGATTGGTGACACTTGATAGCCAATCGGTGCGCTGCTCATGCCAAAAGTCTGTTGCAGGGGTAAGGGTAACAGTCCCAGGCAGGGGTGAAAAATTTTGATAAGGATTGATCTTTTCGCAAGCGGTTGTCAATTCTTGTGCAATGATCACTTCATTGGTCCAGTCAAGGGTGACGGGCGCTGTCAGATGAGCAGTGTAAAAGCTTGGATCAATGGCAAGCTGCAAAATGCCATTGCCGATAGCCCCTGTTTGGGGAAATCCTTCATCTCTGTAAGAGTCATCCAAGAAAGGGTCTGCAAACATGCCTTTTTTGGCAACGGGTTCTTTAGAGTCAACATTGCTTTTAATACGCTCTAATTGCATGAGGCGATCAAGCGAGAGAATACGCTGAAAATAACGCCACATCTCATCATAAGGAGCAACACGCGTCCCATCATTGATAACTTGGGGTGTTTCAAGCCAATTATTGGTTATGGTGGCAAGGGAGAGCACATCATCAGGGACACTGGGTGCCATGGGTTGGTCTGAGGAAACCCCTTTGATATAGACGACATTGCCTTTCGTGTTGAGACCAATACGGTCAATGCGGGGGAGTTTGTAGGTGTAACTGACAATAATATCACCGCCCTCCGCACCCCCTGAGACAGTGATTTCCTGCGCTGTAACTTTATCAGCCGTGATTTTTGCGCGGTAACGGTAAGTCACTGTATAGCTGCTCCCTAGTAAGGGTTCATCTCCCACCGGTGCCCAGTCAATGGTGTCTCCCGTTTTTTTAAAATCTGTGCCTTCTTTAAATTCTTTTCCCCCTTGAACAATTTTGATAAAAGCGGTGATGCTTTTATCGGGAACACCATCACGCCCTGCGGCAATCGCACCGCGGGTTATCGTCACTGTTTTTTCTTTGGTCAGTAAAATGGATTGAACAGCGGCAATGGGAAAATAATAGGGTTTAAAGGTAAAGCTTGTTTTTCCCTTTGAGGGTGTAAAAATATGGGTTTCACTAGGAACGGCACTTGTCGAAAAGTCTTCTACCTCTTCATGACGCAAAGCGGCTAAACGCTTGCGTTTGAAACCATTGATATTGGCTTCTCCTTCTTGAATGCTAAAGACTTGATTATGTCCATTTTTGCCCAATGCCGTGACGCGACAGCCACTGACAATATAATGCCCATGGGCACGGTCATAAGCGGCAATAGCTTGCATGGCTGGTTCAAGCAGTGAGGGAGATTTTTGATCAATGAGAATGCCATCTTGCAAGATATAGACCGGAAAGAACGTGCCTTGCTGGTCATCCTCTTTCAGTGCCCAGACAAGCTTTGCGACTTCCCGTGCTGCACCTGGTTCTCCTTCTGCCAAGGACCCTGGAATTTGCCCCAACAGCTCTGGATCATCCTCATAGGTCACCCATTTCTTTTGCAACTTTACACCGATCTCCACGCGCCCAATCATGGAAACATTATTGAGGACAGCATAACAGACGGGGAAAATATCCCCAGCAATATAAATCTTGCCCTCTGTGAGAGTTACAGTTTGGCTGTCTTTGTTCACAAAAGCATCAGCCCGTTCAACGCGGTCTCCTTCTTTTGCCACAAGGCGTCCCAAACGGTCATGACGCCCCCTGATGATGGTTTGCATTTCATTGAGTTCACCGCTTTGAAGAAAAGGGCGCTGTCCATAAAACACCACGCTTTGTTGTTCATTTTTGCCGATTGATCTATCAATTGCAAAGGGTAAACCACTTTCATGTTTCATGTTAAAACCTCAATAAAATCTTGAATTGTTCGCGGATCTCAGCCCGCAAAGGAATGTTGACGGGTGTTTTGAGAATTTCTACACCCCCCTCCAGTTCATGAGCTCCAAGCCAAAGCTTGCCAGGGGGTGTCTGTTCTTTTAGGCAGCCATGAACCAAAACCGAAACAAAAGCGGCTTGTTTGTCAACAACATCCTCAAAATCTGTACGCGCAGCAAGAAACAACATGGTCCCCATTGTGGAGGGATTAAATCTACTGCCGCAATGGCTGTAGACACCATCCAAAGCCTGTTCAACAGGCTGGACAATATTGCATCTTCGAAACCCAATCAGAGCATTGTTTGCGTCTCTTAAAGCCAAATAAAGGGGACGATTTTGGAACCACTCTGCCATAAGGATATCGCGCTCATGTTTTTTGACCGAACACCAAGGAAAATTTGCCAAATTCCATGGATAATCAATTTGGTTCCAGCTTAATTCCTCGTCAAAGTCATCAATCCAGTTGCCAATCCGTGTTCCTTCTTCTTCTTCCAGCATGTGGTTGATCTCTGTTGTGCGTCCAAAGGAAAACAGAGTGCCCTCAGCTGTTAAGCGCACGCCGCTCTCAAAGTCCAGCAGACTGTCATCAAGCCGTGACATATTGCTCTCTGTGGCTGCCACATCATAACCATAGACACCACGACGAAAATCAGAGCGCAAACTTTTGGAAAGTCCCACAATCGCTTCAATCGACTCAAGACGGGGGCGTGATGGCAATCGATCAAAATCAAGTTGAAAGGAATTCCACCATGTACGCCCAGACCATGCGGGCTTAAAATGCGCTGAAAGCCCGAGCCATTGAAGTCCCAACCCAATGGCGGCAACAGAGCCGCGAATATCTTGCCATGCAAGACCTTGGTCAAGAAGATCATAAGGATGAGAGAAATAAGGGCTTAATTCTTGTAAACCATATTCATCGACCAAATAAGGCAACCAAGAAGGTGGGCGCGTAATCAATTTTGCACGAACAATTTCTGCTAGAGCATTTTTGACTTGCAGATCAACAGCCATCGCCTCTGCCAAACAGCACTCAAATAAGCTGGAATTTTGCGGTAATAATAAGGAGACCATCAATAAGTATACCCCCGTGGAGATAAAGTGATATCCCCGATTGCAACCGCTTCATCCGGTGCCACCAAAATATCCGTGCACGGTTGAATTAAAGTGACATGATGAACCCCCTCAACCATTAAGCGGCTCATGATCCAACTTAAACAGAGATCACGTCCAAGTTTCCCTGCGCGCATCCATTCTTCTCTTAAATTCCGCTCCGCTCTTTCTAAAACAAGAGGAGCTGCCTCAGGTAACAACCACAGATCTGCTCTCACATCGATCATTCGTTGCACGGCACTTTTGACCAAGATGCTATCATTGGTCATTTTAACCTGAGGGTCATCAAGGGTAGCTTGCACCTTAGCAATCAAAGCCTCATCAGCTACCCCTGAAGCGCTATCGCTAAAAAGTGCAACATGAATCAGCGGGCTTTTATCCACACGATAAGTAAAAGCATCTTTGACATGGAGATCACTGGAGAGCGCAAAATATTGGTAGCGAGGGGCTGTGCCACCTGTGGAATGTCCTTGCCTGTTTAAGCGAATACGGCGACGGAAACGCGCATCATCTTCACCAAAAAGACGCCTGACCCCATGAAAATCCCCCAAATGATCTAAGCTTGTGCCACGTGCAAATTCCAATAAATTATCTCGCGCCACTTCATTGATCCGTTGACGCAACAGCAACTCTTCATAAGCTGCCGCTTGCAGTTGGATGACCACGGGATCATAAGCGGTGTTTTCCACATTATAAGGAATATGATGGGTTGCAAAAAGCTCAGTCAAACGTGTGATCTTTTTCTGTAAAATTTCTTCAACAGAAAGCTCTTCAATGATCTGTGGCAGTGGGATTTGTGACTGTGGGTGTTGTGGCAAGGGGGCATGTTCAACATCTGTCATGGGAAAACCTCTAAAGGACAGTGCATCTCTTGCCCCTGGGACCAATCACCCAAATGCCCATTGGGATAAAAAACACCCCTTAAAACAAAGGAAAATACCCCCTCACGCGTGGCTTTTATCAGATCAATTCTCTGCAACGAGAATCCAGGTTCTCCACATTCTGGGTTATCTAAAGCTTGCACGATTTCTTGATAAAGCTGCATAAGCGTTGCAGAATCCGCATTGGCGTCTTGATAAGCCCCAACATCACACCCATAATGGCGGCGCAAAACCCGTGATCCAATCCGTGTCATCAAACATTTACGGATAGACTGTTGGCAATGCGCAAAGCCATATAAGAGTGAGCCATCCTTTTCGCTGATCCCACACCGCATGCTTTAAGCCCCTTTGCTTGACTTCACGGAAGAAACAGTTGGGGACCCAGAAACACCAGGTGCCGGAACAACAGGAGCGGTTTTTTCTCCAATTTGACCAAGCAGCAACGGATATTTTGCCGCTTCCTCACTTAAAAGAATTTCCTCACCCTTTCCTGGTGAACGCTTACCTGCAACGAAATCGGCATTGGTTAAAATAACATAACTATTCTCACGCATGATAAACTCCTTTAAAGGGGGCGAGAAGTTGTGGAAAAACCCACTTTCACCCCACCGTGAATGTGGCTTGCGCCAACAGATTTTTGATTGTGCTGTAAATCTTCTGCTTCAATCTGCACACTGCCCGTTAATTCAACACGGGTTGATTGATGAGAAAGCACCAGACCTTGTGCACTCAAATGGATTTGGTTTTCTCCATGGGAGAGAATAAGTTCATCTTTTGTTATGCGCAGTGCTCCCCCCGCATAACAAAGCGCCAACTCTTCTGGGTGGCGTGCGGGATTAGGCATAGCCTCACTATAGCTATCGCGCACCACTAAAGACGCAGAGCCAATTTCACCATGGGGGTTTAACAACCGCACCGGATCACCAACATGACAAGGCATATTGCTTGCAACAGCGCCTGCCGCTTCTTGGGTTTGCAGCCAAGGCGATAAAACCGCTTGTCCATTGGCACTCTCAGAGAAAAGTTTCACCCGCACCCTATGACCATCAACTTCTGCCACCCGTCCAATCATATGCTGGTTGGCAAGACAGCGTTCAAGCGCATCAAGACGCTTCATGATTTGCCGAAAGGTATCGCTTAAGAGATAAGCATCATTCATGCTAACACCTCATTGCTTCCAGTTCCCCTCATTGCTCCAAGTTTCCCTCGTTGCGCCAAGTTTCATTATCCCATGAGATCAATCCGGCTTTGAGTTGTCCCTCATCACAAAAAATATCCCGTCCCAAATGGTGCAAATCTTGGTGCCATTCCACCACACTGATCGATACACCACGCTGCTTAATCGCCGCAGAGATAATCGGTTCAATCTGGACATCACGCGGCGCACTCAAATGCGTCAATCCCCACAATTGCCCGCTATGGCATAAAACCGCAATGGCTTCTGCCAAAAGCCAACTGTGAACATCACGCTCTTTACCCGTAGTAATAATAAAAGCCCCTAAATGAAGATCAGCACTCTGCTGTCCACAAGCCACAGAAGTAAAACGGCTCTCTAACACCGCAACACGCACAGCTGGTGCCACAAGCATCTGGGTTTCCAATTCTTCTAAATTAAAGCGCCCAAATTGACAGCCGCAATCACGCACATCTGGTAAAGCCCTTTTAAGGCTCCCTATCACCGCCTCACGAAACTGATTGATGCGCCCTGCTTGCCCAGTTTGCCCAATTTGCCCAGTTTGCTTGACCGCTTGACTCATGAAAAGTTCCTTTCCAGCCAATCTTCTGCCGCTTTGATTATTTCCACCTTATTCTGCTCTGAAAGCCCCAAATAAGGGCGTGCGGGCAGGGTTACCTGATGCACACACACAAAACGATGTGCCTTGCTGCTTTTCAGAAAAAAGCGCAGTGTCTTGCCATTTTTCGGGCGAATAACCCCTCCCAATTGATGAATCCGCGCATAAACCAATCCACTCCCCACAATCACCTTTTCTGGTGAGGCTTTCATATCAATGGAGCGCGACAACGCCCCACTGGCAAAAAGAATGGAACTACGGGCATGGTTGTTTTTCCACTTCTCTCCTTGGGGGGAGGTTTTTTCACTTTGAATCCGCCTCCTAGTACTCTCTTGGATTAAGCGCCCAACCCCTTGTGCTAAAGTTCCCATTGGAGCATGCGCACTCTTTTGTAAAAAGGATAAGGCGGCATCAAGCCCTGTCTCTTGAATCTCAATAGTGCTTGAAAAAGACATGTTATCTTCCCATCAAACGTGGTTTGGCATGGAAAAAAGCCCCATCACGAACCGGTCCATCTTCACTCATAATTTTAGGCTCATCCACACCCAAACCTGCTTTGCCTTCGGCAATGCGTTTCAATAAATCAACCGCCTGTTTGTAGCGATCTTCAATAGTTGTGGTTAATGCCGTATGGCGTATAGCTAAATTGTAAACAGCAATATTGACACAGATCATCCCCAAAGCTGCCGGCTGTCCAGCAATGGGGACAGGGTAGCGATGAGACAAATGCACATCAATCTCACCACTTGCCTGTTCAAGCGCAAGGCCAATAGCTTGCTCTAAAAGAACGGGATCAGAATGCTCATCCATCCCACATAAGTCGGTCAAGAAATCAACACCCCAGAGCTCTTCAATCAATCTTTTGCTTGCATACGCCATCTTTTAAAGATTCCCTTAAACAACATCCTGCAACAACACACCGGCATCTTTTGCGGCGACCAGCTCACATACACGTTCACCAACACGCACCCGCTTACCACCTGAAAAGATTTCCCTTAAACAACATCCTGCAGCAACACACCCGCATCTTTTGCAGCGACCAGCTCACATACACGTTCACCAACACGCACCCGCTTACCGCCCGACAAGCCAATATCTGGGTCTTGGATCACCCCAGACAAACGCTCGCCCAACTGAGCGCTAAAGCCCCAACTGATCACCGAACCATCTGCCTGTTGTTTGGTAGGATCAATATAAAGCAGAGCAATCTTATTGCCCCAAACGCGTGCCAATTGTGCTGTACGTCCTTTGCGCGCTAAATTCACTTGCGATTCACCAATGAGTAAACGATCGGGGTGTATTTCCATCAGATCCGCAAACTGCGCTTTGGTCACAAAACCATCCGCAGTACCACCCCCTTTAACGGCTTTGATGATTTTGGGATGGCGTTTGAGCTTTGACCAAACAACTTTGCCCATCACAAGGGTGTTGGGTGTATAGATAAGACTTTTATCCATTGCCTCATCTAAAACAGCGTAAGGATCTGATTTCTCATAATCACTAAACTTATCCTCACCTTTAAGCGTTATCACCCGCTCTGGTGCATAATTTTTATTGTCTTGCACAAGCGCTGCCACACGCACTTCACGCCCCAATTCCAGCAAATTGGCAAGCCCTTCCACAGCTGTCTTTTCAGGGTTATAACGAGAGCGCTTTTCTGCCCGTGCCCGTGCTGCCGCCTCAATATCGGAATTGGGGATGAGATCATCAAGCCCATAATCTTTCACACTGGCTTCCCGTTCAAAAACAGAAAATTCCACAACATTCGGGCGTCCTTTCCGCCCAACCTCAAGCTCAGGCACCGTAAAATTTTCTGCCAAAGGAAATTCACTATATTTAAACACTTCACTTAAAACACAAACACGGGGCAAAACTTTATCGCCAATAAGAGAGCCGGCTGGATTGCGATAACCAATAGCAATGGCGGTGAGTGTTGGATCAATGGGAAAAGGTCTGTTCATTTTAAGCCTCAATTAATTAATTTTAAAAGAAATAATATCACCGGACGAGCCATCACTCATGGCAATACCAATGGTGCGGTCTGCAGATTCTGCCTTAATGGCGTGCCCTTTGGGGTCAGAGGTCAATAAATCACCAAAGGAAACATTGCCCCCACAGATCACTTCGCCCCAACCACATTGACCAACATCAAGCATCTCACCAGCCTTTGCTCCCAAAGAGCCAGCTGTTCCTAATAATTTATCTCCCTTTCCAGAAGCCGTTGCCACCATGCCATCACCGCGCGCTGCAACAATGCAATAAGGGGAGACCTCTGCACAAACGCGAAAAGATTTAATCAAAACCATCGTACTCATAATGAGCGCTCCTTTTGCTCTTCAATATGCTCAACCGCTTGGCTAATGCTGATGTCCAACCCTTTTTTCTTCTGCTCTTCTTGATAATGGCGCGCCGCAAGAGCAATCTCTTCTGGCGCAAGTTTTTGTGGGGGATTTTGTTTTTGTGGGGGGCAAGAGCCATCCAAAGAGCTCGTTGAAACAAGCGGGGGAAGTTTTTCAACCAAACTCTTAAAATGCTCCATGCCCCCTTCAAGGCTACAGAGCGCACGATATTCCTCGCGTGCGGCAGGCAAAATCTTGCCCTCTTCAATAGCCTTATCTAAAAGGCTCTCAATGGCTGTCTTGTTTTGCTCTTCTCGCAAAAGTGCTAAATCTTCTCGCGCCTTTGTTAATTGGGCACAAAGCTCCACACGTTCTTTTTCGCGTGCTGCAAGGGTTGCTAAAACCTCATCCGCTTTAGCATCTTCTGCCAGCGATAGGGCACTGGCAATGGCTGTCAAATCCATCATTTCCTCCGTAAAAGTAAGTGGGGGGTGTTCACAGCTTAAAGCCGTCATCACAAGGGCTGGACGGTTCACCAAACCAGCACCGACTAAATTTAAAATTTCACCTGTCTTCGAATGGCGAAACTCAGGCGAAAGATAACGATATTCTTGGGCGACAATCTTTTTGCTTGCCATAGCGGTCCATTTAACCCGCCCCCAAATCGCACCATCACGCTCTGCTAATTCTTCAATCCAGCCGCTTGCCGGCGCTTCTAAACCTTTTCTCGCACGGTGATGTTGACCATGCTCATAATCAATCACAAGCGGTCCTTTATTGGCTGCAAAAGCTTTTAAAAGGGTTTGCGGACTATAATGCCATTGCCGTCCATCACGCGCCTTCACATGAGGCGCTTTGGGCAAAAGCTCTACCCACTCAGGCGCTTTTCTGCCTGTGATATCTTGGCAAAGATCAATAAAATTGCCGTAAAATATCCCCTCATGACATATCTCAGCATGGACCTCTTCGCCATCTTCGTGAAATTCTTGCTCCATAGATTGCCTATTGCTTTACAATTATCATTGGCAATAGAATGCATGAAACAACTTCACCTTATAAGCCTGACACTGTCAGTCAAAAGAGCACTTTCATCAAATGAGCACTTTAAAAGCACTCTTTTCTCCTCTTATGACTTGTATATGAAAACACGCGTGTCAAACGCTCTTCTAAAATCGTTTTCAAAGGCACTTCAAAGGCGATAGAGCGCCGTTGTGAAGTGAAAGGTACAAATATACTCACACCACACAAAAAAGCCTCTCTCAAGCCGTTTTTTTTAAAATTGCTTTTGAACTTTTAAACTGTTACATTATCCACCAGGCGTGAGCCAGTTATACCAGGACGGTTTTACCGGATCTGCGAGGAGTTGACCGCCCTCCACGCCTTCTTTCATTTTCTCTCACAGCTTCTCTTTGCACAAAATCCAACAGAACTTTACGGTGTTCTTTTTACAACAACCGTTCACCCTTCTTTTCGGCAGCATCAAGAAGACGTTGCATTTCGCTAAAGCTCTTTTTATGCATCGAGGTCAACCACCATTCTTGTTTGCTTGCTACAAATTTAACAGCTAAACGCCACCATGCCCCATCACTCCCCCCAAAAAACACAACGCTCGGCACAGCTTTTCGCCTGATGATGCCATAGGGTTTTATCAATGTTTGAAGGGCACCACGAAAATCATCCAAATGAAGAGCACGCGCTTGATGCTCTAACAAAATATGTTTCACACTGTCTGAAGATAAGCGAATAAGAGAATTTTCCGCGGCAAAAACATCATCCACCTTTTGGTGCATGGGGGCAATGGGAAGAAATCCACGCGGCATATGTCCTTCAAACATCGCTTCCAAAAGCGGTGAACCCACAATATCTTCAATGGCAATGCGCTTGCGGTTTTCCGGCATGGCAGCAATTTTATCACTCAAAAAACGGCTTAAATTTTGCGCACGATGTTTCCCAGGATTCAAATGCCATCCAGGATCAATTCCCTTTGGTATCTTCTCTACTTGTCCCGTCCGCTTATTGTGCCAAATCTTCTGTTCAACTTGGAGAGGCGCTCCCCCCTCTTCATAGCCTAAATTCTCTGCTTCATAACGGCTCACTTGCCGCACACTGCATTTACACCGCCAACCATTGGGCGGATAAAGCCAATCCCAAATGGGATCATCAACAGGTGCTGTAAAACCCACCCAACTTTCATGTTCTAAACGCTTATGTTCTGAACTCGACAAAGCATAGGTGAGATAGGGCAAAAACTCTTTATTATTTTGTGTACGCTCCCATTCACCTGCCGCATGCGCACTCATGGTATTCGCCCAATAGACCGTCTCTAAACGTCGCGGGCTCCCCAATTGCACCACGCTCTTTTCACCCGTTTTGGGATCACGCGCTAATTTTTTCCCCCACCAACCCTTTTCCTGTAAAAGCGGCATCAGATTTTTTTGAAACTCTTGCAAAGGAAGTTGATATTTGATGGCTTCTCCAACAGCTTGTTTAAAATCCTCTAAAATGTCATAGCCTACCGATTTTGCCACCGTAAAGGAAAAGGCATGTTCTTCGGGTGCTACATCACGCCAATCAAAGCTTGGAACAAGAGCCTTGGATTCAAAATAACGGGTGACCTCTTTGGGTGCCGTTTTAAAAAGTTCCTCATCCATGATAAGCCAGCCCTCGCGCAATCATTTGCACCTTTGCCAAACGCGCTGCTAACGCATGATGATCCATCCCACGCAGCAATTCATCTAAGCCTTTGAGGATATCCTCATAACTTTGAGCCTCTCTCACAAGCTTTTTAAAAGGCTCTAAAAGGGGTTCTAAATCCTCTTCCCAGTCGCTTAAAGCCTCTTCAGAAAGCCGGTCCAATTCATCATAAGGGCTCTCACCATGCTTCTCTGCCCCACCCTGCTCTCCTTCACCCTGCTTTCTTGTCACACAAACATCAAAAGCACCTTCAGAAAGCCGATCCAATTCATCATAAGGGCTCTCACCATGCTTCTCTGCCCCACCCTGCTCTCCTTCACCCTGCTTTCTTGTCACACAAACATCAAAAGCCTCTTCAGAAAGCCGGTCCAATTCATCATAGGGGCTCTCACCATGCTTCTCTGCCCCACCATGCTCTCCTTCACCCTGCTTTCTTGTCACACAAACATCAAAAGCACCGCCACAATCAGCACAAACATGCGCCTTTTCTCCCATCTCATCATCAGGTGTAAGGAAAGGAGCCTTTAAAACATCCTCTTCCTTTGTTGGTTGCGAAAAGCCAATCTTATTGCGCACTTCTTGGGCACCAACACGCAACCCCAAGGGAACAAGTTTTTCCAGCGCATCACTGATGGCTTTAATATCTTCATTTTCCGAAATCGCCCAATAGACAAAAGGGTAGCGCTCTTGGCGTCCAAAATTAATCTCAACAAAGGGAACAATCAAATCACGATTAACCGTCAAAGCTAATTGGCGTGCATCAGCACGCGCAATATCATGGCGCACATTTTCATGAATGCGCGCTTGCGAAAAAGACGAACCATCATCCGTCGTCATGGTTTGCCCCAACACGCCTTTCGATATCTGCCGATCTAAATATTCAGCCTTCGCAGCAAAAACCGCATTGCCACTGCCCCCTGCTGCCTCAATAAATTCAATCTCCATCTCTTTAGGGATAATCGCCGCCGCATCACTGGATAAATCACGCACCGCTTGTATCAGAACACGTCGTTCCTCATGAGAAGAGCTTGCCCCATATTTCCCAACACGCAAAGGCATGCCATAAACTTCTAAGAAAGCCATCCAATCTTTCAAGGTATAAGACTTGAACAAAAATGCCCAAGCCGCAAGACGTGCAAGTCCAGAACGAATAGGCAAACCGCTTTTAAGCTTTGGGCGGTGAATAGAAAATTTATAAGCAGGCAATTCACTTCCATAAAGAGACCCCTCTTCTTTTAAACGCAAATGAAAACCATCCCGACGATCCAATTGAAAAAAACGTTGATCACGCCATTTCCAAGCAACCGGAAACCATTCCTTGGCACTCTTGTCCCACAAGGTTTCAACAACCGCATAACCTTTTCCCAAAGCATCTAACAAATCCGTCACATAATCATCAACAAAAGTGGGCGCACTGATCACTTCTCGCACCGCATCCGCTATCTTTTTGTCCTGGGCACTATTGCTTGCCGCCATGACCCCTGGTTCCACACCTGTCAGTGCATTTTTACGCATGCCAAGCACAGCACGATAATGCAAATCACGCTCCTCCATATCATCGGCAAGTTGAAAAAACTGGTCTGGAGAACCCCCTGCTGCCTGCTGCAAAATATCGGCAAGTTGCGCAGGAGTGAGACCACTGACAACTGTTTGTGACCATACATCACGAAGTCCCCCAACAGTAGGGCTTGCCACTTCACGTTCCAATCCTTTGATATGAAGCGCCCTACCCCATTGATCAACCAGTTTTACCATCTCACAATTCCCTCAATAAATCTTTGATCTTGTTGTTGAAAAAAACGGGATTTCATCAAAAATATAAATATCCCGAACAGGTATATAGTCATAAATTTCAGGCGTTTGCCGGCTGGAAAAATAAGCTAAAGCACAAGCAATGGCGCTATCACCATGGCGCATAAAACCATCACTGCCTTTAAAACGATGATGATCGGGAATTTTTACAATGCCATTGACATAAGCAAGGGCTTGATGATCGGCAACAATGTCACTCTCTCGCGGCAAAACAATCGTCCCATCCCCAAAGCTTTCTAAATAAGCCGGCATTTCCTTGCCATACCAACTTTGTGACAAGTGGACCTCTTGCACGCATGCTCCATAACGCTGGGCAGCTTTTTCGGCTAAATAAGCTCCATTACCCCGCGCATCTAATGCGCCACCCAACAAACGCGGCAAACCACCCACAACATAAAATAAAATCTCTCTTTGTTGATCAAACGGTGTATTGCGCAATTCCACCATAAAGCGTACACGGCGCACCAAATCTTGGCCCACTTCCATCACCACAAGGGAGGTGGCATCACCACTGCGCGCAAAATCAACACCAAAAACATGTTGACGCCGCCGATCAAGCCCAGCGTGAAGAGGCTTTACATATTTCTCACACCAAGAAAAAGCTACTTGACTTCGTTGATCTTCCGATTGGGTTTTAAAATCATCCACACAGGCAAAACGCAGCACCGAAATCCCTGGCGCACAACAGTTTTCAATCTGCAAACGCGTTAAAGCCGCCCCTTCTTGATCGGCTGGAATGGCATCTAACTCTTGGCGCATCGCACTCAAACGCACTCCATAAGAGGCGCGGATTTGCTCTTCCCATTGTCGTTCAGAACGTCGACTCCACACCGCCCCCTTCATGGCACAAACCCGTTTAAACAAACCATTTTTAACCGCCTCACCAAAAGGATAACGATGCACCGAAAAAGGCACTTTGCCTGCTCGCGCCTCACGGATCAGTTCATTGAAAGGATTAAGCACACCATTATGGGTGGAGATCACACGGATTTTGCCTCCCCAAATCAGCAAAGCATTCACCGCATCCAAAACAGAGCGCACATCTTGATGAAACGCCGCCTCATCAATCACCACAATGCCCTGCAAACCCCGAATGTTTTCAGGGCGACTAGAAAGCGCTTCAATACGAAAGCCTGAGGCAAAACGCACACGATAGGCAGAAATATATTTCGTTGAACCATCTGCCCTTTGATCTGAGAATAAAAATTCCTCTACATCACCACTGTGACTCGTAATAGCCGAAGCAAAATTGCTCACATAGCCAATAAATTCACGACCCTTTTCTTTGGTATCACCAATATAAAAAACATGATCGCCACCAGCCTCACGCGCTGCCGCCGCAATCAATGTATCATCCAAAGCCTCTGCAAAAGTAATGCCGGTCCGCCGCCCCTTTTCCACCAGTTTTAACGGGGACTTATCCTCAATCCATGCCCGTTGATGCGCCATCAAAACCCCATCCGCTAAGGGATCGATCTCTTTGGGAAAAGCACTTGTCTGCCAAATCTCATCGCTGTTCTGATGCTCATGAGCATGACTTTTAAAAGCAATCTGTTCAGAAGATTCACGCTCCTCACCCATGTTTTACCCCCAAAACTTGCGCACGTATAGCCCGCGCTGTTTCTTCTGAGAGACCCGCCGCTGCTGCCGCCACATCAACCGCTTTGCTTGCTTTGGTAGTAAAATCCTTTTCTAACTTTTGCCGTCTCGTGGTCGACAAATGTTCAGCCGCCAAGACGCCTTTGAGCGCATTGGCTAATTCTTGCGCTGCCTTTGGTGAAAGGCTTTTCCCGCTGCTTAACGTGGAAAAAATAAGCTCCTTAATCGCCGCTGCTGTCAACAGAGTGATATTATCAGAAGCCTTAGCATCAAAGCGCTGCGAAAGGCTGGCAGCAATTTCTCTTGTTTGTTCTAAGCGTCTTGACATCACCGCTAACCGCAAAGAATAACGATTAAAACTGGAAAAAGAGGGGATAGAAAAGTTTAAACCCGTGTCTTTTTGTAAAGCCTTCAAAGCCGCTTTAAACTCACCATAAATAGCCATTTGCGTCTTTTCGCGCCCATTTAATGCCTCAGCCGCTGCTGCAATAATTTGATCACACGCTTGCGGCAATAAATCAATCGCCGTTAAACGTCCACGCCCAACCTTGCGCATCCTTCACCTCGTCTCTTATTGATGAACGTTTGGGGCGCTTAATCCCCGCAATCGAAAAGCTACGGTCTAAATGACGTGCTCCCCGTTCCGTTAAAGTCGCAAGCAAAACAGAACCCACGCATTTTAGCGTAACAGCCCCTTGTTCTTCCATAAAAGCCAGTTCATTACGCACAAAATCCCGATCTCGCCGGATACCATAGCTATATAAAAGCCGCTCAATCATCGCACTCGATAAGGTTTCGCTATGTTCACAAAGCAGCCCTTTTAAAATGATCAACCGCGCTTCTTCACGAATAATTTTATCCATATCTGCTTTCATTTCTTGGCATTCTCCAATAAAAACTCTTGCAAGCGCTCGCCAATCGCTGCCACGGGTTGCAACTGCGCAGAAAGCGTATTGAGGCGACCGTTCAATTTCTCCATATTCAATTCCAATCTTTTCAACGCATCACGATCAGGCAAAAAATCCACCTCTGTTTCTAGCTTTTGCACACGCTCCTTAAGCGCCGTGATATCTTTCAGTATTTCCCGCGTACCTGAAGAAAAATAAGCTTTCAAAACCCCACAAATCGCAACAATTGACAACAGCAAAGACAACCAGCCATTCGCCACACTAATATCCAAATTCACGAACCCTCTCCTTGCTTCATTAAAAGCGCTTTAACCGCAGCTTGTCTACGCTGTTCGCAGATCAATAAAGCAGCACGGTCACGGCTCCAATAATGCACCACTTCACGCGCATTCAAAGCACGCTCCGGCAACAATAAAGGACGCTGACATGCCCTATGAACAACAGGCGGCAATTCAACCGATAAAAACTGATAAGAAAAGTTACCCTCCAGCTTGGGTGTTGAGCAAGCGCACACGCTCAAGCCCAATGCCATCACCAGAAATAGTTGGCAATGCTGCATTGACCTCCTCCATTTTTCTAAGCTTTTGTTCCAAAGTAGAAATCACCGATTGTGCGCGACGCTCTGCTCTTTGCGCTGCCTCTCTTTGCCTCACTTGTTCAAGCCGTGCTTGTAAAGAAACCTTGGCAATCTCCAAACGCCAATACACATCACGCGCCTTTTCTGCCTTTAAAATTTGCCCTTTCATAAAGCCAAAAGCCGCAAACATCACACTGACCAAAAAAAGCAAACCCAAAGACAATTTTGAAACAGAGCTAAACATTGCGCTTATTCCCCCACCCCGTTATCTCCACACCATCATAGGAGCTGCTATGCCACTTATGGGAATGCTTCCTATGGGAAAAATCCACAGAACCAAAACCACGATGCACACCCAAATTCCCAACGATAATCGCCACCATCGAGGGAATAGAAATCGCCGCCATATCAACAATACGTGGTGCGCCCCACAAACCACCAGCAATCAGCAAAAAAATAACCCCCCAAGCAAACCAAAAGGACCACCATAAATAACGTCGAGAACCACGATAAGAGGGCTTCATACTTCCACCTCGCCTCCAATCCCCAAAAGCTTTTTGGCGCGCTCTAAATAAGTCAAGCGTTGAACAAGTCCATTTCTGCCCCCATTAATCGCCTTGGTAATCCCCAGAAAATCATCTCGATCAGCAAGCCTATTTAAGCCTTTCATTTGCCAAAACCAAACAGCAGACCAAAGCGCTGCGGGAAACTTTTCCAACTCTTCTGGAAATGCCTCACAATCAACCGCTTGTTCATCGACTAAGCGCCAAAACTGCGTAAAACGACGATAATTATGGCGCCCCGTTAATTGGAGCAAACCACGCCCCTTAAAGCGTACCCCATCCCCAGGCTTAACATTGCCTAAATCACGACGCCCCTCATAAGCGCGCCCTGAGGCATATTCACGCACGGTAAAAAAACCATCACTCTCATGGGCACATTGGCTTAAAAAATGGGCAATACGCAACGGTGTTGTGAGTGCACCATACGATAAAGCTTCAGGCAGAACACGTGCCATTTCAACAATAATAAAATCTTGACGCGCATGGTGTGCCAATTTAGGAGCAAGGCGATGAAGAAAAAATGTATCTATTGAAACCATAAAAAACCACTGAATGCATAAAAATCCATTCGCAG
>NZ_CALW02000012.1 GCF_000312565.1 Bartonella rattaustraliani AUST/NH4 | reverse complement strand
TCTCCATTTTCCGTCCAAACCAAGGACTTAGTTAAAAATTAATAACGTAATTTAAAATCACGCATATTTCTTCTGAATCTCCAAAGCAACAGCTGAAGGAACAGGTTCGTAATGATCAAACTGCATTGTATACTGCGCACGTCCCTGACTCATCGAACGAAGATTATTCACATAACCAAACATATTCGCCAAAGGAACCATTGCATTCACAACTGTTGCAATACCACGCGCTTCAGTCCCAGAAATCTGACCACGACGAGAATTCAAATCACCAATGACATCACCAACATAATCTTCTGGCGTTACAACTTCTACCTTCATAATTGGTTCGAGAAGCTGCGCACCAGCTTTTTTAGCTCCATCTCGGAAAGCAGCACGAGCAGCAATTTCAAAAGCCAAGACAGAGGAGTCAACATCATGATAACCACCATCAATCAAAGTAGCCTTTACACCCAGCATAGGAAAACCTGCAAGAGGACCAGCCCCCATAACGCTCTCTATCCCCTTTTGTACACCCGGAATATATTCCTTAGGAACAGCACCCCCAACAATTTTTGACTCAAAAATAAAATCATCACCATCATGAGGTTCAAAAATAATTTTTACACGAGCAAACTGCCCAGCACCACCTGACTGTTTCTTATGGGTATAATCAATTTCTGCCACTTTTGTAATTGATTCACGATAAGCAACTTGAGGTTGACCAACATTCGCCTCCACCTTAAATTCACGCCGCATACGATCAACAATAATATCAAGATGAAGCTCGCCCATTCCAGCTATAATTGTCTGCCCTGATTCTTCATCAGACTTCACACGAAATGAGGGATCCTCTGCAGCTAAACGATTAAGCGCGATCCCCATCTTCTCCTGATCTGCTTTTGTTTTCGGCTCAATTGCAATTTCAATAACAGGTTCTGGAAACTCCATACGCTCCAGAATAACAGGCTTCAAAGGATCACAAAGAGTATCACCGGTTGTCGTTTCTTTAAGTCCTGCCAAAGCAACAATATCACCAGCAAACGCCTCTTCAATATCTTCACGAGAATTTGAATGCATTTGAAGCATACGCCCCAAACGCTCTCTTTTCTTCTTCACGGTATTTTCAAGAGAAAGACCCTTTTGAACCTTACCAGAATAAATACGACAAAACGTCAGTGACCCCACAAATGGATCATTCATAATTTTAAAAGCAAGCATAGAAAGCGGCGCCTCATCTGAAGACTCACGTGTCGTTTCACCTTCAGTCTTTACATCGATACCGCCAATCGCAGGAACATCAACGGGAGAAGGAAGATAAGAAACAACAGCATCCAAAAGCGGCTGAACTCCCTTATTTTTAAAAGCCGTACCACAAAGAACAGGATGAAATTGAACCTCTATTGTTCCCTTACGAATAAGAGCAATAAGTTGCTCATTGGACGGCATAACCCCTTCCAAATAAGCCTCTGTCGCAGCCTCATCAACTTCAACTGCCATCTCGATAAGTTTTTCGCGATATTCCTCCGCTTTCTCTTTCAAATCGGAAGGAATTTCACTTACCACTGCCGAAGCACCAATAGAACCATCCCACTTCAAAGCCCTCATCTCAACGAGATCAACGACACCTTCAAAGTCATTTTCAGAACCTATCGGCAACTGCACAACAAGCGCCTTAGCCCCCAATCGTGAACCAACCATTTCTACACTACGATAGAAATCAGCACCTATTTTATCCATTTTATTCACAAAAACCATGCGTGGCACATGATACTTCTCAGCCTGCCGCCAAACAGTCTCCGTTTGAGGCTCCACCCCAGCATTAGCATCCAGCAAAGCAATCGCACCATCAAGAACACGCAGAGAACGCTCAACCTCAATTGTAAAATCGACGTGTCCCGGCGTATCAATAATATTAAAGCGCCGTTTCCGACCATCACGCCCTTGCCAGAAGGTGGTGGTCGCAGCAGATGTAATCGTAATACCGCGCTCTTGCTCTTGCTCCATCCAATCCATCGTAGAAGCACCATCATGCGTCTCACCGATTTTATGATTTTTACCAGTGTAAAACAAAATACGCTCAGTCATAGTGGTCTTACCCGCATCAATATGCGCCATAATCCCAAAATTACGATAATCCTCAATTTTATATTCGCGAGCCATTACATTTGCCTTAGTTTTTAATACACTTACCAGCGATAGTGAGAGAACGCACGATTAGCCTCAGCCATACGATGAACATCTTCACGCTTTTTTACTGCAGAACCACGATTATTCGCTGCATCCATCAACTCACCAGAAAGACGATCAACCATTGTACTCTCATTACGCCCACGTGCCGCTGTAATCAGCCAGCGAATAGCAAGAGCCTGACGACGATCAGGACGAACATCAATCGGCACCTGATAAGTAGCACCACCAACACGACGAGAACGAACTTCAATATGAGGAGCGACATTCTCCAAAGCCCTATGGAACAAAGCCACAGGATCTGACTTCACTTTATTTCCTAAAGCATCAAGCGCACCATAAACAATACGCTCAGCGACTGACTTCTTACCATCAAACATGATGGCATTCATAAATTTTGTAACAACCAAATCACCAAACTTAGGATCTGGATTAATTTCACGTTTTTCTGCTCTATGGCGACGGGACATCGGCTCTGTCTCTCAATATTATTTCGGACGCTTTGCGCCATATTTCGAACGACGCTGTTTACGATTCTTGACACCCTGTGTATCAAGCAACCCACGGATAATGTGATAACGAACCCCTGGCAAATCCTTCACACGACCACCACGAATCATTACAACGGAGTGCTCCTGAAGATTATGCCCCTCTCCAGGAATATAACCAATAACTTCAAATCCATTTGTTAAACGGACTTTAGCAACCTTGCGAAGAGCAGAATTCGGTTTCTTCGGTGTCGTTGTATAGACACGTGTACAGACACCCCGTTTCTGCGGATTCGACTGGAGAGCAGGAACCTTATTGCGCTTGACTGACGCCACACGCGGCTTGCGAATCAACTGGTTTACGGTAGGCATGTAACCTTCCTCTTTATCGATCTACATTCGTCTCACCCATTTGGGCTTTCTCTTATTTGATCTATCCCGATACTATCGGAGTAAATACCCAAGCTTACACACAAAATCGGGCACACCTGCCATAAACAGCTTACCCGACTATAAGCAGAGAAGGCGCTAGCCTCTTGCACTGGTATTTGCTTTTAAGCTTCTAACCCTGTTCGAATGACTTAATAAACACCCAGAACACTCTCACACCGGTCATAATGGTTTCTAATAACGAGAACACATACATTCGTCAAGAACTAAACAGCAGATTTTTTTTAAAAATAAAAATAAATTAAATTTTAATCGTTTTAATTGGTTTTTTTTACAAAAATTCTCAATCAATCAGATTTTCATAAAACAACAAGTTCCTACAACAAAAAAATCCACGACATATTGTAGAGTTTCATAGAACATTTTAACGTAGCAGTTTTATAAATTGTACAGGTGAGTTAAAATGAGCATCTTGAAAATAGCAACATGGAATATTGCCGGAATAAAAGCACGGCATGAAACATTATATCAATGGTTACAACAAAATCAGCCTGATATAGTCTGTCTACAAGAAATTAAAAGTACTGATGAAAACTTTCCACGTAATGCAATTGAAGGACTTGGTTATCATATAGAAACACATGGACAAAAAAGTTTTAATGGTGTTGCAATCCTCTCCAAAAAAACACCAGATGAAGTAATCCGCCGATTACCAGGCAATGACAATGATGAGCAAGCACGTTATATTGAGGCTGTTTATTCAACAAATAAAAGCGTTATCCGCATTGCCTCCCTCTATCTACCAAATGGCAATCCTACACAAAGCGAAAAATATCTTTATAAAGTAAAATGGATGGAGAGATTATATACCCATGCAAAATCATTGCTAACCTACGAAGAGCCCTTGATTCTCGCTGGTGATTATAATGTTATTCCTACGCCATTGGATGCAAAAAAACCTCAAGAATGGAGAAAAGATGCCTTATTTCTTCCCCAAACAAGACTAACATTTCAACGTATTATGCACTTAGGTTTTTACGATGCTATTCGCAATGTCACAGAGAGCCCCTCATTCAGCTTTTGGGATTTTCAAGCTGGTGCTTGGCACAAAAATAATGGGATTCGCATCGATCACCTGCTCTTATCACCAGAAGCTGTTGATCAACTCATCTGCGCTTATAGCCAAACCGAAGTAAGAGAATATCAAAAACCATCGGACCATACTCCCGTTTGGGTTCATCTTAACTGCAATTAATAAAGGACTGCACCTGATTTTATTGAGTTCACAAAAAATATCCCACCTAGAGTAATAAATATGCTACACCATGCATGAAACGATCTTCAACAATAAAAAATATATAAAGTTCATAAATAAACGGAGGGCATAATGAAAAAATCACTACTTATATTGATTGCAGCAACAACTATGGGGCTGACAAACCTCGCACATGCTGGAAGTAATACGCTTGAAAAAATAAAAAAAACAGGGGAAATCACTCTAGGAGTTCGTGAATCATCAGGTCTAGCCTATGCCCTTGGTGATGGGAAATATGTAGGTTTTCATACAGAAATGGCAGAAAATATCATCAACGATATTTCAAAAAAAATTGGCAAGCCAATTAAAATTCATTATCTTCCTCTCACATCCCAAAATAGAATTCCTCTTTTGAACAATAGTACCTATGATTTTGAATGTGGCTCAACAACAAACGATAGAGCTCGTGGTAAAAAAGCAGCATTTGCTTATACGACTTATATTGAAGAAGTTCGAATTGCAGTAAAGAAAAACTCTCACATTAAATCTCTTGCCGATTTAAATGGCAAAACAGTTGCAACCACCACCGGTACAACTTCTGTTCAACTGATCCGTAAAAATAAACGCGCAAAAAACATTAACTTTAATGTTGTGAAAGGAAAAGATCACGGAGATAGCTTCTTATTATTGGAATCTGGACGCGCAGACGCATTTGTCATGGATGCTTCAATTCTCGCTGGGCATATTGCTAAATCAAAAAATCCATCTGATTATATCATTCTCGATACTGTACTTTCCGTTGAGCCCATCGCTTGTATGCTTCGCTTAAATGACAAAGACTTCGAACAAGCAATCGATGACAGCATTGTGCGCCAAATCAAGGATAAAACACTTGAAAAACTTTACAATAAATGGTTTCTAATGCCAATCCCACCTGCAAATACTGTTGTCAACCTTCCTCTATCCAAAGCCACGAAATACGCTTGGGAACACCCAAACAATAAACCTCGCGAATCTTACGCAGAAAATAATTTGTAGAATTCCAAATAAAGCATAACAATACTCTTTTTAATTGAGTAGAGTTATGCTTTATTTCATCTTTTACCAAGTTTACTAAACTTAATATATATAAATACCGTTGGTTTATTACTTTTTAAATGATTTCACTGAGGAAATATCAATTAATGGACTTTTCTTTCCTTTGCACAGATGATCTTAACCAAACACTCATAGCTGGATGCTTGGGAACTCCTGGTGTGAGCCATACCTACTTGGATACACTGCTCGAAGGCTTAAAAAATACAGTTATATTATCCATCTCCTCATTGGTTTTAGCTGTCTTTTTTGGGATCATCATAGGAACAATGCGTACTCTCCAAAACACGTCCATAATCCGTTGCTTTTTGCGTACTCTTGGAAGCATCTGGGTGGAAGTTATGCGTAACATTCCTCTGCTTGTGCAAGTTTTTTTGTGGTATTTTGTTGTGCCTCGTATCTATCCACCAGCAATGCATTTTTCACCCATCCTCTTAATAACCTGTGCTTTGGGATTCTTTACATCAGCGCGAATCGCAGAACAAGTTCGCTCAGGGATTGAGGCAATTCCCTCTGGACAACGCTATGCAGCTATGGCAATGGGCTTTACGACCTATCAAATTTACCGCTATATCATATTACCACGTGCTATACGTACAATTATGCCTCCACTTACTTCAGAAGCCATGAGCATCGTAAAGAACTCATCCATCGCATTCGCTGTTTCAATCAATGAACTGATGCAATTTCAATATCAAACAATTGAAGAAGTAAGCCATGTTTACGAAAACTATATAATCGTTACAGTGTTGTACATTTTTGTGGCTTTATGCGTATTCACCATAATGACTACCATTGAAAAAATGCTTAAAATTCCCAGTTTTCAAACAGAGGAACACTAAATATGATCAATTTCATACCCTCTCAGTTTGGATTTTCATTTCCTTTTCATTTTTCAGACTTTGATTTTTCATTTTTCACTTTTGATATATTCTGTTCTTACATTTTATCAGGATTGCTCTTTAGCGTTTTTCTAACCATTTTTGCAACGCTCTTAGGACTTATTTTCGGAACATTCTTAGCAATGATGCGGCTTTCTTCTATAAAGCTGCTTTCTTGGTTTGCAATAATTTATATAACAGCTATGCGATCAATCCCACTTGTTATGGTTATCTTATGGTTTTTTGTGCTTTTACCTTTTCTCACTGGCACATCAATCGGTGCGAATAAATCAGCGCTCATTACCTTTACTGCATTTGAAACTGCTTATTTTGCCGAAATTATGCGTGCCGGTATAAACTCCGTTTCGCAAGGGCAAAAACATGCAGGACAAGCTCTTGGAATGACATATTGGCAAAATATGTACATTGTCATTCTCCCGCAAGCCTTGAGAAATATGCTTCCAGTCTTTTTAACGCAAGTTATTATCCTCTTTCAGGACACAACGCTTGTTTATGCAATTAGCGGCAATAGTCTTCTAAACGGTTTTGACATCGTTGCTAACAATTTTGGTGCAAAGCAAGAAGCTTATATCTTAGCCGCTATTTTCTACTTTGTCATCTGTTTTACATTGTCGCAGATCGTCTCATATTTACAGAAAAAAATATCCATTATTCGCTAACAGGAAAAGAAAATGTCTACTCATATGATCGAAATAAAAAATGTCTCTAACTGGTATGGCGAAGTGAATGTTCTTAAAAACTGCTCAACCAAGATAAATAAAGGAGAAGTTGTTGTTGTTTGTGGGCCTTCAGGCTCAGGGAAGTCAACACTCATTAAAACGATTAATGCTTTAATTCCTTTTCAAAAAGGTGAAATTTGGATCAATGGAACACCCGTTCATTCAAAACAAATAAATCTTCCTCAATTGCGCAGCCAAGTAGGAATGGTATTTCAGCATTTCGAACTTTTTCCTCATTTATCTGTCACAGAAAATTTGACAATTGCACAAATAAAAGTCCTCAAACGCAGTAAAGAAGAAGCGCTTGAGCGTGGTTTATTATATCTTGAACGCGTTGGACTTATTGAACATAAAAATAAATATCCTAGTCAACTTTCTGGAGGGCAACAACAACGTGTTGCCATCGCACGTGCCTTGACCATGGATCCACTCGTGATACTTTTTGATGAACCAACATCTGCTCTAGATCCTGAAATGGTCGGTGAGGTATTAGATGTCATGGTGAGTCTTGCAGAAGAAGGAATGACGATGATTTGCGTAACCCATGAAATGAAATTCGCAGAAAAAGTTTCAGAGCGTGTTATCTTCATGGACCAAGGAAAAATCCTTGAAGACTGCTCATCCAAAGAGTTCTTTTCGAATCCCCAAGCAAGAGCACCACGTACGCAAGAATTCTTATCTAAAATCCTTAACCACTAGCCATCACATTACGCCCTCCAATTTTACGACCCAAAACTCTTCCTCTATTGCACGCACTTCTTTTTCTACTATAAAACAAAATATGAAAGGCGAAATTTAATGTTAAAAATGGTAGAAAATATTGCTATAAAATATTCAAAAGCTATTATTTTTTAAAAATCACCAACCAATGACAGGGCTATACGTTTTTCAAATTCATCACAAATAGCAAGAGCGTATTCTTGCAAAGGACGCATCCAGTCTCGACCTTTTATATCATCTTTCTCATAGGCTGCAGTTAACATGGCTGCACCACGAACAGTTTTTCCTGCCTGAAATAGCATATTTCCAAGCATCGCTTGAGCTGAAGGATTCCCTTTTTTGCTGAAAGCTGAAACCATCTTGCAGCCTGTACAAGGTTTTTCTCTCGTCCCTCCCCTTTTTAAAATATTTTTCCCAACTGATACTGAGCTTTGGAATTTCCATAATTCATCGCAGCCTGCATATAAAAACTAGCAGCATAAGAAGGATTAGGTTTTAAGGTATTTGAGGAATGCCTTTTTTATATACCCTGCAAATTGAACCAAAGTATCAGAAACATGGCTCTCATCCTCTCAATCAAGAGAAACACCTTTTTCAACGATATATGCAAAAAAATGATATGCCTTATAATCATCTTCAGGGCCCCCATCACCATTTGCATAAATATGGCCGAGTTTCCAATTTGCACCAATATTACCCATATTAGCTGCACACTGAAATGCTGAAAGTGTCTGATTTATTTGACCGTTTTTATAAGCAAGCATACCACGTTTTAAAAAATCAAACGGATTATCAGTAACTGTCTGCGCGCTATTGGCATCTATGACATAAGAAAGAAGAAAAACAATCACAATTGTAACTTTTTTCCATAATATTTTGGATTTATTTATCATCCACTCCCCTTATCTTAGCTCTACCTCTTACAACGGATTTGAAATCTGTGTAGCAAGAGAAAAAAATTCCCATTCTTCTGCACAAGAGTTTTATTTTTTAAAATAAACCATTATCCTATCTTTTGTACAAAACTCCTCAATATTATTGTACTGATTATGAACAATAAAAATTGTTTAAGATGAAAGTTACTAAAAAATACTTCAAAATAAGTAAAACATATAGTGGTTGTTTAAGTAACAAGAAATGCAGATGAGATAAACGAATATAATGAACGCTCACCTTTGTCCTTCCTAAATGCAAAAACCGCGAATATTTACAAGTTTTTGATTTTTATAATTTTTGTATGAAAGAACTTCGGAAATAACCTTAAAAGTTAGAATTGAAAAACAAAAAAACGCTCTTTTAAAGAAAAGCTCTTAATCAACAAAGCAGCAGCGTAAAATAATTCAGGAAAAGAAAGAAGTGCTGTTATGCCAACCGCTCTAAAGCAACAGATATTTTCTCCTGCGCAGCACGCAATTCTATCATTCTATTACGCTCCGCCTCAACAATTTCTGGTCTTGCATTTTCTACGAACTTAGGGTTATTTAATTTAGCGGATATTTTTTCGATATCCTGTTCAATTTTCTTGACATCTTTCATCAAACGAGCACGTTCAGATTCCAAATCAATCAACTGCCCCAATGGTAAACAAAAAATCGTCTTTCCCAAAAGTATTTGTGCTGAAACACCCGGAACTTTTTCAGAAAAATCAATTGTTTCAACACGTGCTAATTTTCTAAGAAGAGAATCATAACATTGCACACGCTCCCGCGTTAATTTATCACCTTCTACAATAACAAGCGGTGCGAGAGTAGCAGCCGGAACATTCATTTCAAAACGCACAGACCGAATCTCACTGACAATATCAATAAGCCAGTTAATATCAGAAGCGGATTCTTCATCTACAAACATGCCCTCTGGCCACGCTGTCAATGCCAGCATATCTTCACGTTTCATTCCTATTGTTTCGGTAAGAGACCATAACTCCTCAGTCATATAAGGCATAAAAGGATGAAGAAGTTTATAAACCTCATCCAAAACCCAAGCAGTACATGCCTGCGCCTCATTTTTAGCCTCCTCATTTGAACCTTGAAATACCGGTTTGAGAAGTTCCAAATACCAGTCACAGAATGTATTCCAAATGAATCGGTAAAGTGCGCTAGCAGACTCATTAAATTTATAATTTTCAATTCCCGCAGTGACGATTGAAACAGTTTTATATAATTCTGTTAGAATCCAACGATTAAGTGCAAGCTTTGCATTTCCTGGCTTAAAAGCCGCATCATGCTTCACACCATTCATCTGCGCAAACCGAGTAGCATTCCATAATTTTGTAGCCAAATTACGATAACCAGCAACACGAGAAGGATCAAGTTTTACATCACGCCCTTGCGCAGCCATAATAGCCAAAGTGAAACGGAGTGCATCTGCACTATATTGATCAATAAGCTCTAATGGATCAATAACATTCCCCTTCGACTTTGACATCTTTGCGCCTTTTTGATCCCGAACGAGAGCATGGACATAAACCGTTGGAAAAGGAACTTCTCCCATGAAGTGAATCCCCATCATCATCATACGCGCAACCCAGAAGAAAATGATATCAAACCCCGTAACCGATAGAGAGGTTGGATAAAAGGCAGAGAGCTCCATAGTTTTGTTTGGCCAACCCAATGTTGAAAAAGGCCAAAGAGCAGATGAAAACCATGTATCTAAAACATCTTGATCACGCGCTAGCTCAACCACTTCACCATAATGAGAAAAAGCTGACGCGAAAGCTTCTTCTTCAGTTTTTTCTACAAAAACTGTACCATCAGGACCATACCAAGCTGGTATCTGATGCCCCCACCATAACTGGCGCGAAATACACCAAGGTTGAACATTTTGCATCCAATTGAAATAGGTTTTTTTCCAACTATCGGGAACAAATTGCGTTTTTCCTTGAGAAACAGCCTCTATTGCCGGCTTAGCTAATTCTGCAGCATGAACATACCATTGATCTGTCAAAAATGGTTCAATAGGTACCCCACTACGATCCCCATGTGGAACACTGTGTGGATGATCCTCAACAGCTGCGAGATATCCACCTTCTTCCATCAAAGAAACAATCCGATCACGCGCAAAAAAACGATCCGATTGATCTAAATTTTCCACGAAGACTTTTAATTCATCCGATAAAGTGAGTCCCTCAAAAAATGCTTCATTCTTTCGCAGAAAAATCTCCGCTTTTTTTGTAAAAATATTGATCAAACGTAAATTGTTGCGCTGCCCAACTTCAAAGTCATTAAAGTCATGTGCTGGTGTAATTTTTACAGCACCACTTCCCGCCTCAGGATCTGCATGCGCATCAGCAACAATCAACAGCCTACGCCCCACAAGTGGCAAAATAGCATTGTGGCCTATAAGGTTTCTATAACGCTCATCTTCAGGATGAACTGCAATTCCCGTATCACCAAGCATTGTTTCTGGTCGTGTTGTTGCCACTGTTATAAAAGTTGTAACATCATTAGGATTGAAAATTTTTCCTTCAAGTGGATATCGAAAGTGCCACAAATGACCTTTAACTTCTTTTTGCTCGACTTCAAGATCAGAAATAGCCGTTAATAATTTAGGGTCCCAATTAACCAGACGCTTATCCCTATATATCAACCCTTGTTTATAAAGAGTCACAAAAACTTCAAGGACAGCTTGAGATAAGCCTTCATCCATTGTAAAGCGTTCACGCGACCAATCACATGAAACCCCAAGACGACGCAGCTGGTTTGCAATAACACCCCCAGCTTTATGGCGCCATTCCCAAACACGCTCAACAAATTTTTCTCGCCCCATTTCTTGACGCGTCGGTTCTTGGCGTTCTGCAAGTTGACGCTCAACAACCATTTGCGTCGCAATCCCTGCATGATCCATACCAGGTTGCCATAACACATTCTTACCACGCATTCGTTGAAATCTGACCACAATATCTTGAATGGTCGTATTCAGTGCGTGCCCCATGTGAAGTGAGCCTGTAACATTGGGAGGCGGAAGCATAACACAAAAAGGTTCTGTACCACTTTTTGAACCCTCCCCCGCTGCAAAAGCACCACGAGCCTCCCACCTCTTTGCAATCCGTTGTTCTATAGAAGCAGCATCATAGTTTTTTTCTAACATTTTATTCACCCATAACGCCGCTAAAAAAGCAATATACGACCTTTAAGCGGATCATACTATCGTGCAAACTTACCCGTTTATATTGCGTCTCTACGAAAATGCAGAAAAGCACCCATAAATAAAATAAAAATTTAAAAAATAAATGAAAAATGAACAGTTAAGATGACTTCTTAATCGCCTTAACAATCTCTTCACGTAAAATATTCTCAAGCAAAACAGGCAATTTACTCTGTAACCATTCTGCTATAGCCGGACGCAAAACATCCTTTGCAATTTTCTCTGCAGAAGAAATACAATATTCAGAAAGCTCCACATGAGAAGCCATTATATTTTCTGACTGCGAAGCACGCGCCTCATCTCTATATTCTTTTGTTTTATGAACAGAGTGCTGCTCTTCAGAAAAAGGCTTCATTTTTTGCATATCCACACTAACCATATTATTTTCCCCCTCTGCATTCTCTTTTTCTTGCGCTAAAGAAAAATCCTGTTTTTCAGAAGAAAGACCAATACGATCAGCCAAAGCCTTCATGGCATCATCAACAGATAAGCTTGCATTATAATCAGCTTCTGACGCAACCTCTGAACGATTTCCAAAAGCATTTACAGCAACATCTTCATTTAAAAAGTGATCAGGTTGAACCCCATTTTCTTCGATTATTTCACGAATAGATGTTAAAATTTCATCCATACTAGGCTCGCGTAACACACTTGAACTCTGTACCATACCTTAAAACCTCTCAAAAACGCAACAACAAACAGAATCACACTACTAGTTTAAGCAAAAGAATCATAAGATCAACATGCCGCCCACTATATTTCAAACATACCACTCTATTTCAAACATGATTGTCACGAAAAAAGCCCTACGCACAACTTTATTGATGAAAGAATGTTTGATTTCTCTCTTTTATTGCATGCCCAATGATTGATTTATGATCTTTTAAAGATTTAAATGACTTGCAGATTAAAAAGGCATTTTTATGCATTTATCGGGTGTATTTAACCGTTTTTAAACCTAAATAGTCTGCGGTCAATTTCCCAATCGAGGATTGCACATTATAACTCGCAAGAACGGCATTTCGTTCTGCCATCGCAAGGGCGATTTGAGCATTGATCAACTGAGTCCGAGAATTTAAAACATCTAATGTTGTGGCTTGTCCCACACGATTTTCTTGAATACGCCCCTTAAGAGCAATTTCAGCAGCACGGACACTCTCACGATAAGCAACAACCGCTGAACCTGCACCTTCTAACTGAAACCAAGCGGAAGTAAGTGCCTGCCTTATGTTACTATGTGCCAAATCAAGCTGGAGACGAGCCTGTCCCAACTGTTCCCTTGATTGGCGAATCTGAGCAGACGTGCGGCCACCCTCAAAAATGGGAATGCTCACCGATAACCCTATTGATTTAGAAACGCCATCTTCTCCAATGCCACTGTAAACCCGATTATAAGACGCTGTTGCAGAAAAATCGACCTTAGGAAGCAGTGCACCTTCTTTTGCCTTTACATTATAGAGACTCGCATCAACTAAATATTTCGCATAAAGAATTGCTGGATGCATAACAACGCTCATTTGATAAGCAGTATCAAGAGTTACCGGCAAGTTTCCAGCCGCAAGCGGACGTTGTAACTTTTCAGGATCGAAACCTATAACTTGTCGATAAACGGCCTCTGCTGATTTCACATCAGCACGTGCAAGACCGAGTTCTGAAACAGCCAGAGCGCGCGCAGCCTGCGCTTGAGCAAGATCAATACGCCCGCCCTCCCCCACATCAAATCTTGCTTTATTCGAACGAACTTGTTCTTCAAGAGCAGCCAAATTCTCTCTACGAAGATCTGCAATACGCCGTGCTTGGTAGAGATTTGCATAAGCAGTGACAGCATCCAAAAATGTATTTTGCTCAGCATTACGAAGATACTCACGCTGCGCCCGCAGCTTTACTTGCGCTGAAAAAAAGGTATTTTGCGTGATAAAACCATCAAACAATCTTTGGCTTAATTTTATCCCCAAAGATCCAGAAGTAGTATAAGGCCCCGCCACGGACTTACTCCGCCCATAACTTCCAACACCCTCAATTTGTGGCAACAACCCTGAGCGTGCAATGACCACATCATCTGTTGATATACGGACAGCTGCACGTTCACTATTCAACTTAGCGTTGTATATATAAGCTTTAGAAAAAGCACCCATCAATGTTTCAGCACAAACAGGCTGAGAGAAAGAAGCGCTCAAAGCCAACAATAAACACACCTGAAATCTTCTATTTACTTTGAACACAATATAAATCCCCAAATGAGCCACAAAGCTATATTCTACTCGCAAAGAAAACAAGCATTAAAATATAAAATCAGGCGTTCTTAAAAAACCAGGAAGACATTTCACAGCAAGGTTAAAAGCACAACGCGCCGAAACAATTCCATCTTCTTTGACATAGATTCGCGCAACACCGGCATTACCATGTCCTTCAACAACAACAAGACGTCCATCATCTTTCATTTGCTCAAAGATATCTTTTGGAACAAAATCGACAGAACCCTCAATAAAAATCACATCATAAGGTCCTTCAACCGCATATCCCTGCTCCAAAGATCCATGAACCACAACCACATTATCACATTGATTACGCTCTAAAGCCTCAACAGCCCGTTCTAAAAGAACTTCATCACTTTCTAACGCAATGACAGACTCAGAAAGTTTTGAAAGCAATGCTGCGCAATAACCACTGTTTGCACCAATATCTAACACAATATCTGATGATTTAATAGCAGCAAGCTGTAGTAATTTTGCTAAAGGGGCAGGCTCCATCAAATAGCGTGCAGGAACCCCATTTTGGGCCGTGCATGTAACAATATCAGTATCAAGATAACTTAAAGCTCTCATATCTTCTGGTACAAAATCTTCACGCGGCACTGTTAAAAATGCTTTAAGAACTGATAAATCCGTCACATCTACTGTACGAATTTGATTGTCAACCATTTTGCGGCGAAGCTCTGCAAAATCTGCAACCATAATGACCATTCTCTCCTACATAACAACAAAGGACCACAAACCTTTATTGTAGGTGTTACAAAAAAGTACGCTATAGTCAACAATTAGATTTTAACCAGACTATTTTCCATAATGAAAGCCTCTTATCATGAAAGAAAGCCGTTTACTGGCGCGTATTATCCCAAAAGGTCATCTTAAGTTAAAGTCATCTGGAGGCCTCGCCCGGAATCGAACCGGGATACAAGGATTTGCAGTCCTCTGCGTAACCATTCCGCCACGAGGCCTCGTAAAAAACAGGTAAGTTTTTCAATAAGCGAAGGGAACGCATCCGTCAAGCTATAGAAATTTTCTTTCATCTTTTTTCCTCTTCTTCTATAATTTCTCATACTTTTTTTTCAAAAAAAGTAATTTTATCCTTTGCAAATCACGATTGCTTTGCTATAGCCCTTGATTAATAATATTTGGGCACTGTTCCCCGGTAGCTCAGCGGTAGAGCAACCGGCTGTTAACCGGTTGGTCGCTGGTTCGAATCCGGCCCGGGGAGCCACATTTTTCATAAAACAGATTTCTACAAATTTTTATTGCGTAGTGTAATGCCGATTGATTTTTCACTCTTTTCCAAAGAACGGAAACTTTAAATGCACGTTCGGTGATAGAATTTCAAACAGAGAACCCTATAATTTACGTTTTTGCTATAAATTTGAAAGGAAGATTGATTCTTTCCAGCTCTTGGTGAACAGCCTTGTCAGTGTAAAAAGTATTCTTTCACACATTCACCCTACAAGCGAAATGATGTAGCTTGTCATCAGGTTTTGCAGAATTTGACACCAGGTTTTGCAGCAATTCATTTTTAAAATTCACGTCTTTTTAAAAAAATTAAAGGGGTTTTCAAAGGGTTTTCAAAGGTCTTTCAAAGGGCGTTTTAAGATGCATAATTTTGGGTGAGAGCCTCTTGGATTTTTTCTAAGATATTACCTGATTATCTTCTCTCTTCCAGATCGCTAAAGCGTGTAAAATCGGATTGAAAGGCAAGAGGAACGGCGCCTGTCGGACCATGACGTTGTTTGGCTATAATAACCTCAGCTTTGCCCTTGGCTTTCTCCATTGCCTCTTGCCATTTACTATACTCAAGGGAGCCTTCTTTGGGTGCTTCATTTTTGAGATAATATTCTCCACGATAAACAAACAGCACAACATCGGCATCTTGTTCAATGGAACCTGATTCTCGTAGATCGGCAAGCTGGGGACGTTTATTTGTTCGGTTTTCAACTTGGCGTGAGAGCTGTGAAAGAGCAATGATGGGGATATTGAGTTCTTTTGCCAAAGCTTTAAGCCCCATGGTAATCGCTGTGATTTCTTGAACGCGGTTTTCTGAAGAACGTTTTGCGCTACTTGTCATTAACTGGATATAATCAATGACTAAGACACCCAAACCATGTTGGCGTTTGAGACGCCTTGCACGGGCGGATAATTGGGCAAGGGAGATACCACCAGTTTGGTCGATATAAAGGGGTATTTTTTGTAAATGATGCGTTGCACGAATAATTTTGCTCAATTGCTCTTCTGAGAGATTGCCTCGTCGAATATCACAAGAAGAGACCTCTGTTTGTTCAGAGATAATACGGGTTGCAAATTGTTCTGATGACATTTCCCTTGAAAGAAATCAAGCTGTTGAGAACCATGCCTCTTCATGCCTGCTCCTCCCCACGTTCTTTCTCAAGATAATCACAAAAACGCCCCTTTGTCTGCGCATCTGCTCTTTTCCATACCCCTAACAATTGGGCATAAATCCGTTCCTGTTCATTCATTTTCAGCGGCGTATTAATCCCATTGACCAAATCAATAGCACGCCGTAAATCTCCCTCAATCTGTTGCAAAGCAATCGCCACCCGCCGTTGGAAAACCGGCTCCATCTTAGCTAATTTGAACAACTGCGCCTGATTATCTGCCAATGCCGTCCCACGCAAAACCGAACGCAATTCCGGCTGTAAATGCTGAGAAATGCGATCGAGACGTTTCACAGACTCCTTCGATAAACCAATCCTATCGGCAACTTCGATAAGATCTCGCAAAAACTGGTTCTTCCAAACGCCGATTAATTGTACGCAAAGAGCGAGCAACTGCTGTACGTTCACGCTCTTGCATGGCAACAATGCGCCGCCGTGGCACCTCAAACTGATAATGCAAAATATGAATGGCAATTTGCCGCGCCAACATCGCATCAAACAAATAATGCGGCGGATCTATAATAAAGCGTATCGGCAGATGCCTAAAGCCACAACTCACTGCTCTAAAAGAACAGCTAAGCATCATTTCTAAACGTTCAACTTCTGAATAAGGATTGAAGAGCTCTCTCTTTTCCTCTGGGGTCCATAAATTATAAGCAGCAACTATAACCACCCCCGATAAAGACAATCTGATCATCAGCTATGACCCAAATGGCTGCCCCCTGATGAAACTCTATGCAATTTACCTTGCCTATTTCGTCTTGATCTTTAGACATTGATAAACCTTTTTATCTTATGGTATTTAAATTCATGGCAAATGCACTAACACGCAAAGCCAACACAGTTTTAAGCAGCACTCCCACGCAATGGGGAATGTTTGATGGAATCCGTATGAGCGTGTTTTGCTGCTTTAAAAATGCGACGGCGACTTTTGGGGTAGCGCTCAAAGAAAACTTGCTCGACGGGCAAGCCGATAAAGTCTGCAATAGCACGCTCGGCTTTCTCATTGGGTCGTGTCCAGATATGCTGAACGCTGGATGAAGGGAGTTGATATGCTTTCGCGAGCTCCGCCAAGGTCATGTTACGGTAGTGTGGCTCGGCTAAAATACTATGGCGATCCCATTTTTGTGTGATTGTCATAACTTTCGCTCCTGCTTTAAACGGATGCTCAAATCATCCGTTTTTTGTGGGGTTAAATGTACAATAAACGCCCTCAATAACGGGCGGTAATAGGATACATAATTCACTTTTGTGAATTAGTCAACCTGGATGTGGATTAGGAGTGATTTTTTTTGGGACGACCTAAAAAAGAACCTAAAACAGAACTGGCAAAACGATTACGTGAAGTACGGCTTGCCCTTGGTTTTTTGGAACGCAAACAGTTTGCTGATCATCTTGCAGTACCTGAAAGTACTATGAGTAACTACGAAACTGGCTTACGCGAACCACCTGTATCGATGTTAGTAATTTACAAAAATGTTTGTGGTGTATCTGTGGAATGGCTAGCTACAGGTGAAGGTGAAATGTTTAGTGACATAGCAAAAGCGAAAACAGCGGTTTTAAAAGCACCTACCATTCCTGCTGGACTCATGAAAAAACTCGGTCGCATAGCTTATACAACCTATCGCGATGCAAATATAAAACTCCCCCCTGAAGATCTAGCGGAATTAGCGGCAGAGCTTTATAAAAAGTTACAAGAGCTTGTTCAAAACATAAACGACACTGAAGAAGTGGAACTTACTTTGCCTCTTCTAAAATTGCATTTAAAGCGTCAAATAGAAGTTGAAAAAGCACATCTAGTAACTACACAAGATACGGCTTAATGCTCCTCTAAAAGGAAAAATCGATATGAAAATCTTTTTTGCTTTTGGGATCATTTTTGGTTGATTTTAGAGTCCATTGAACTTTTGGATTGATTTTTTTCAAGGGGTCTTCAAAGGCGGTTTTCTGGGCTTTCAAAGACTTTTCTCATTTTTGCTACAAAATCGTAACTTTTACCATTTTTCGCATTTTTTCCAATTTTAGGTGTCAAAATCTATTTTGACAAAACGCGCATTTAATGGTAAAAATTGTACGTAAAAACAACAAATTACCACCTATTCCTAACTAATCCCACCTCTTCCCACTTACTGCAAAATCTACTGTCAAACTACAATAGACAAAGAATGAAAGCTCTCCACTTCACAAAAACACTATTCTCTCTTTGAAGCTTACACTGAATCTTTTTAAGATAAAAAACGTGCCGAATAAGAAAGTACAACTTTTCTCACAAGATTAATAAAAAACTCCATAAATTTATTTTTTTATAATGAAAACAAAAATCCTCAAATTCACATTCAATGTTCATGAAGATAACCGCCCAATAGGCTTTCTGTCTTCCAATGAATCACTAAAAATTGCAAAATAATCGAAAGAACACTTCGATTACGTAAAATGATGAATCGTAACTTTTTGAGAAAAAATTAAACCGCGCAAATAACCTAGAAACTTTCTGATAACTTTACTCTATAAAGCTTAAAGAAATGATTTTACAAAAACATATAACTCTTTTTATTCATATAATAATTTTAATTTTTCTATTCTTTTTTGAGACAAAAATGCAAAAATTAAAGTTTGAGAATAGAAATTTCAAAGAAGCAATTAAATTCAAAGATTACTTTCAAAAACAATCAGATCAATGGGAAATTTAGCATAAACATGATCTTGATCTAAAAAACATAAGTCATATCACACCGCATTTATTCCCTAAGTTACAAGGAATATGGAATAAAAGTGAAATATCATGAGCTCATGACACATTAAAATATAAGTATAGTAAAGATGATGAAACAACTTTAACGCTCACGATGCTCTTTCCATTTTACTTTCCAATTCCCAATGTTATGTCTGCTCTTATATTGAAATAATTCCTGCTTCTCTTAGACATTTTGAGTCCCACCCCACATTGCCCTTTCTATTCCCTTTTTTTATGTGTGAGAGAGGAATCTTTTCTCATTCATGATTGCAACTTATGAGTTGGTTTTGTATCACTCGTTCTAAAAATGCGTATCAATCTACTTTTTTAAAGAGCCGTTCTCCAAGCTTGCTAAAGCTTTTCTCATTTTTGCTATTAAATTTTTATTTTTTCGATCAAAATCCAATTTGGTAAACAGTGCATTTTGGGATAATGAAAACAATGAATTGTTGCATATTCTTCAACCATAAAACCTTTTTCCCTTAAGGAAAAAGCGAATCTTAAATAAGCATCATAAGAAAATTTGAAAATAGAGTTTTTATCTCTCTAATTTACAAGTCATAGACCTTTTCAAAATATCTCTTCACTACATTCAACATATTGATTTATATGTATATTTATCGTTACTAACCATAAATCATACCCCCAAATATTGTAAAATTATCTCATCTCAAATCACTTCATGTTGAATCAATTTTATTCACTTGGCTTTACGCCATAAGCAAGATTGGCATGAAGATAAAAATGAGAGAAAAAAGGAAAATACCTCTCATGAATCGCCTTCATGTAAGAGCTGTCGCAATCTCATGAAGCGAGTAAATTGCCAACACTATGAGTTGATAAATAGATGGAGAGCTGGCAAAAAAATGACGGTACCGACTTGTCCCTTTATAAGCGTGAAGATGGCAGTGCACAATGGATTTACCGTTTATAACAATTCACTCAAACACCACCACGAAATGGGCTAAAGAACTTTAAGAGAGATCTCTTTAAAACGAACCCATTAACATTCAACAGACAAAATATTGCTACTTCTAAAAAATGGGCCGCTTTATCCCCCCTTTCATGATAGAAAAAATACTGTTTTTTACTTCCTTTGCTCTTGAGTACACTAAAAAGAGAACAATATTCCTGCCACGATCTCTTTTAAAGATTTTACTCAAGCCGCCCTCTTCACGGACTTTCGGAAACGAAAAGACCTCGCACGCTTTGCTGTTGCTTTAGCTTTTTTGTGCCTTTCATGAGACGGTTAAGAATTTTTACCCTGTGACTGTTCAGCTTTTTTTTACGATTGAAAAATTGCTTCCGGCGTTTAGGTTTTCTCAGAGAAGATTCTTTCTTAGATGTCTCCTTCCCTCCGCCTTCTTCCACAATCGTTTTTTCTGGAAATGCAGCAAACTGTTCTGGAACAGATTCACGTGCTAATCGCATACGAATCAAGCGTTCTACAGCACGCAATCGTGCACCCTCTATCCCTTCATCAAACAGCGTGAGTGCTTCACCCTTTGCACCATTGCGTCCTGTACGACCAATACGATGCACATAACTTTCAGCTTCATCTGGTAAATCATAATTAATAACGTGGCTTACTCCTGGTATATCAATACCACGGGCTGCAATATCTGTTGCAACCAGAACCTGTGCCACTCCTTCACGAAAAGCTTTTAAAGCAGATTGACGAGCATTTTGTGATTTATTTCCATGAATTGTTGCAACACAATACCCTATCTTGACGAGACTACGCGTAACAGCATCAGCACCATGTTTCGTCCGGGTAAAAACAATAACCGAAACAAACGCCGGATTTGTCAAAAGTTTCCCTAAAATATTCTTTTTTTCACGTGTCTGAACACAATATAACTTTTGCGTAACCTCCACAGCCGTGGTTCCCTGAGGAGCCATTTCTATTTTTACTGGATCACTAAGTAAAGTTTTTGCCAATGCCGTAATTTCTTTCGGCATTGTCGCAGAAAAAAGAACTGTCTGACACTCCGGATGCAAAAGCTTTGCGATTTGCTGTACATCATGAATAAAGCCCATATCTAACATACGATCTGCTTCATCGAGAACAAAAAAACGCGTTTGAGAAAGATCAACGCATTTTTCACGAACAAGATCTCTTAAACGCCCTGGCGTTGCTATCAAAATATCCACACCTGTTTTCATGCGTTTAATTTGTTTTAAACGTGATACCCCACCCAAAATAAGACATGTAGAAAGATGCGTTCCCTTCGCAACAGCACAAATTGTTTCATCAATTTGAACAGCAAGCTCACGTGTAGGAGCCAAAATCAAAGCACGCGCAGTTTTAGGGAACCGTTTATTCCCCAAAGCCAAAACCTGACTTAAAATAGGCAAACCAAATGCCAAGGTTTTTCCAGAACCAGTCTGTGCAATGCCTAAAATATCATATCCTTTCAACATCACTGGAATTGCCTGTTCCTGAACAGGCTTAGGTTTATTCATACCAGCAACGAGCAAGTTTTTAATCAAAAGATGAGACAAACCTAAATTGGTAAAAACATTTTCTCTATTTATATCCAAAATAAAATCTTTCCTCAGCTCAACCATGCTAAGCAAATAACAAGCTGAACTGTGTTCCTCAAGAACCTGCGCAAAAGAGATCTTGATATTTTCAATTTGTAAAGCAACGCTTGAAAGAGCGATTTGCGCATCTCATGTGCACCTTAAAACCAAGGCAAAGGTATATAAATTCATTTTTAAAAAAGCCAAGAAACCAGCCCCAAAACACCATCACCTCTATTATCATTGGATTATAACAAAAAAGCAAGCCCCAAGATATATTTCACTATGAACAAAAAACAATATTTCAAGCATTTATTTCTTCATTATAACTTCCTTTAGAGGCAGATGTATCTGATCAAAATCAGGATAAATTTCTAGAAAAACTGGATTTTGTATAGTTTTATGACCACCATAAATTAAATACCATCGTGTTTTATCAAAAATCGCCAACGTCTTATATTTAATAAGACGATCTTTTGTTTCTAGTCTCGTCGGAATCAGCGCATAAACAGCACCACTCTCGGTTTGCAAATAATCTATGTTCGTTTCATCTAAATGATAAGCACCTGCAGGCAAATTTTCAAATTGAACACGCAGCTGTTGAAGAAAATCATGATGTAAACTCTCTTCTGTCGTCTGCAATCGGCGCGCTATCTCTTTATAAAGCCGATCAGGCATATGAGAAGAAAGAAGTGTAAAATTTCCGTTTTTTACAGAATCATTCACCTCAACAATGAGGCTTGAAAGCCCAGCTTTTTGTGTTTCTGTTGGCTCAAATGCGAAACTTTGCTTACCTGCTCCTAACAACAAAAAGAGACAAAGCATAAAATAAAAAATAGACTTCATTTTAATATCTTTCGTTTTAGAAAAAGTCCCATCTTCTCAGATAACAAAATCAAATAACGTTTGATCATTGGTAATATCACGATAGCGCCAACCTAAATCTTGAAACTTTTTCTCTAAAAGAGAAAAGCTATTGTATTTTTTTGTCTCAATTGCAATCAACACAGAACCAAAGCTTCTCGCCGACTTTTTCAAATATTCAAAGCGCACGATATCATCATCTGGCGATAATGTCGCAAGAAAATGACGCAATGCACCAGGTTGTTGCGGAAAACTAAAAATAAAATACTTTCTTAATCCCTGAAAACGCAAAGAACGCTCTTTAATCTCTGGCAAGCGCTCAAAATCAAAATTACCACCTGAAATAACAAGAAGGACTTTTTTGCCTTTCAATTCTTGAGGGGAAAAACTGTTAAGTGCATCAATCGATAAAGCGCCTGCAGGCTCAAGAACGACACCTTCCACATTAAGCATTTCAACCATTGTAGAACAAACACGATTCTCAGGAACTGTAATAACAGAATCTGGCGAGAATTTCTTCAACAACCTATAATTTAACGCACCAATTTCAGCAACAGCAGCACCGTCCACAAATGTATCAATAGTTTCAAGTTTGACACGTTTGCCACTCTTCAAACAGGCAAGCAAACTTGCCGCTCTTTGTGGTTCAACAAAACGAAGCTTCGTTTTCCAACCATATTCATGTAAAAATTGACTCACACCACCAGCCAAACCACCACCCCCGACAGGCACAATGATGAAATCTGGCTCACTTTCTCCATTAAGTTTCTTCCACTGCAAAACAGCCTCACAAAGAACTGTCGCTTGCCCCGTAACAATGTGGGCATCATCAAAAGGCGGTGCCATGATACCACCACTTTGTGCAGCAAAAGACTGTGCAGCTGCATAACATTGATCAAACGTCTCACCAACCAAACGAATATCAATAAACTCTTTCCCAAAAATGCGCGTCTTATCTATTTTTTGTTGTGGTGTCATCACAGGCATAAAAATCACGCCTTTACGTTTAAAATGGCGACAAACAAACGAGACCCCTTGCGCATGATTCCCAGCTGAAGCACAAACAAACACAGCCTCTGGAGATATCTTGCCAAGCATTTTAGAAACAAAATTAAAAGCACCACGAATTTTATAAGACCGTACCGGCGTTAAGTCCTCACGTTTCAAATAAATTTCTGCATCAAATTTCTGACTTAGAAAATCATTTTTTTGAAGTGGCGTTTCAGTAAACACATTGTGTAAAGCCACCATAGATTCATTTACGTCTTGAATAAATTTCCCCATAACACCAATTATTTCATACTGCGTTAATATACAGACACAAACTCTTATCTAGCGACAAAGATAAGTTTTGTCAGTCAAAATTTTATCATCCCAAAATGAAAAGTTTTTCTCTTACTCATTAATCCTTGATTCAATAAAAAATATAGCTTATGAGAGAGCTCTTATCGCGGACGTGATGAAAACGGTAAACATAGCAGACTTAAAATCTGCCGGTCGAAGGCCTTGCGGGTTCAAGTCCCGCCGTCCGCACCATAATAAAATAGTTTTTTCTCACTTTCCAATGTGTTGGTTATAACAACTAAAGTCATCTCTCAATTATTTTATTGCAGCTCTTTCAAAGAGAGTCATGATGAAACAAAATCGAATCATCTCCTCTTTGGTTATATTTTTTGAGAAGAAAATGTTTGAGTTATCTTTAATCATTGAGAGTCACTCCATTCTAGAGAATGGAAATCCGAAAAACTTTTCTCTACCTCTCATGATTTCCAAAACAATAAACATCTATTATTTTACAAAACAAAGGGCATAAATAAAAAATAAAGGCCCTAAGAAATAGGACCTTCTTAAGCAACTTTAATTTTACAAAAACTAAAACTTATAAGCGACTCCAGCACGAAAATCATTCGTATTATGCTTAATTTCAATCACATCTTTAAATTTCTTTTTACCAAAATCTGAATAGCGATACTCTGCACGCAGAATAATATCATCTGTAACTGCGAAATCAATACCACCACCAAGAGTATAGCCAATCATTGTATTGGTAACATCTGATGTCGCATTAAAAGGTTGTTCTCCCGTAATTGAAACAGAAAAAATATCCTGAAACTGTCCATAAGCAACACCGCCAGAAACATAAGGCATAACACGATCAAAAGGCAAACCAACACGTACCCGTGTAGCACCAGACCATTTTTGCTTCAAAGTATGGCTAACAGTTCCCCGAACTTCATTTTTCTGCTCATCGTCACTTCCCTCACGCAGCATACTTCTCCTTTCAGCAGCTTGAGCAGGAGCACCAACAGTTTCAGTTTTTGTATCTTTTTGCTGAAACAAAAGCATATCTGTATCAACGCCTAAGACCAAACCATTGCCTACATCAAAATTAACACCTGCGTAAAGACCTGCTGTAAAGCCTGAAAGTTTAGGCAAATACTTTTCCTCAAGCGGAATCCATTTTTTACCTTTGCTTACCTCATCAGGATGAAGAGGAATCTCAACATCGGGCACTGTTGCAGAAGTTTTACCCGAGCGACCACCAATTTGACCTCCAAAATAAAAACCTGACCAAGAAAAAGATGGAGAAACAACAACCGATGAAGAAGTAGGCTCTGGCTGTTCAGAAGCAACCACATCCGCTGCCTGCACTCCAGAAGCTGAAACAAAAGCAAAAACGGATGCTGCAATAAATTTTGTATTCGCTACAATAAACTTTGTATTCATAAAATTATACCCCACTGCTCTATTTAAACATAAAAAAACCATCTTTAGAAAACCAGAATATTATAAAACTTTATGATATAAAATCCAATTTACTCCTTTATAATAATAATGAAACGCATAATTACATCAAAATTTAATTTAATAAACAAATTTTAATACTTCTAAAAAAGCTTAAATAATTAAGATATAAAAGGTTAACAAATCATTAAAATTATATACTACATTTTCTTTTTAAAAGATAAAATATTTTTTATTATAAATAAATATTTCGTTATATATAAATATCGCAAATAAATCATAAAATTTAATCAACAAAAAAGTTTTCTTTAACCAAACACATAAAAAATAAAAGACTCATTCTATAGATACATATAAATTCACAAGATACATGCTATAAATCACAGTTTACTTAATTATACTTATTTTTTTCTTATAAACAATAAATATTATTAGAAAATAATTTTAATTGCTATATCATTAAAATATATAAAATTACATTTATATAGAGAAAGATATGTCTATATTAAGTCATATAAATGGACACTGCATAAAAATCTAAGCTTACTATATGAAAATATTCAACAGTAATAATTCAAAAATTCACGAATAACCTTCTCTATACTGAAAAATATTATAATAAAAACTCAAGCTATTTTACTTAAAGATTGCTCTACCATGGCTGATTTCTATATTATCTTCTATCTTTATTGCAAAACGGTCTTTATTTGGAAAGGTAATAAAACACCCTTTCATACAAACCGTAGCTGTTTGCTGAGGGTTTAATGAGATGTTTACAGCTATACTTCCTTCAACGAGAATAAAAGATTGTACCTTTAAATCCGTATTCTTCACAATTGCTGCAAAAGCTGTCATGGTCAAAACATCTAAGAGTGTAACCATAATAAAAATGTGAATACATTTCAGCATTCTAGTATTCCTTCCTCAACAAAGCGTTTATATAATACAAAGCGAAGAGCATTGGTTACCTTAGAGGGAGAGGTAATATTAGGCACATAAACAGCCAAATTAAAGGTAAATTTTTTACTATCAAATGCAGTAAAACTCACCTGCGGCGCAGGATTTTTTAAAACCCCTTCTGTGGTAGAAGCAATCTCGAGCAAAATTTCAACAACACGCTCTGGAGCAATATTGGAAGAAACAGAAACAGGTACATCAACCAGTCCTATTTTACTTTGTCGTGTCCAGTTGCTGACATTGTTATTGATAAGAGACGAATTAGGAATAATAATCGTCTTACACTGAAATGTTTCAAGTTCTGTTGCGCGCACACTAATACGTTTTACAATACCGCCGACCGATCCGGATTCCACATAATCACCGATTTGAAAAGGTCTTCCAATCAAAATAATAAGCCCAGAGACAAAATTTTGAACAATATTTTGCAATCCAAAGCCTATACCAAGCGAAAGCCCTCCAGCAATAAGCGCAAAGTTTTTGAGTTCCAAACCTGCAATTGATAATCCTATCAAAGCAGAGACAATTACTCCGGCATAATTGATAACCGTTGCGATAGAATTACGTACGCCAGAATCAAACTTTCCATGTACCAACACCGTTTCATCTAAGCAATGGATAAATCGACGAACAAAAAACCAGCAAGCAAAAAAAACAACAACTCCAGTCCCAACAGACATCAAAGAAATATAGATATTTCCAATCTGAAAACCTGTCATAAACTGCCATAAAAGCGCTCTCAAATCAGAATAAGAAACCCCAAATTGTACAACTATTGGCACCGTACAAAACACAATGACAAACAAACTCAGGAAAATGCTTAAAATACCCCCGAGTTGATTCATTGTCTTCTCTTCCAAGTGCAACCATTGCATCAAAGCAAAACCAACACTTGTTTTCATAAATTGTCCTTTAATTCTAATGGCTTGAGCACTTTTTATCCCCAAATACATTAAAACTAAAAATGCACCGCCGATCATCATCTGCTGCACAATAAAACGGGCCAAACCAACATAGCCTAACAAATCCATCACAAGCAACGATAATCCCAATAAAATCAGAGGAATGCGTATATAAACTGGAAAAAAAAACGCCTCACTCCCTTCATTTGGAGAAGGACGACGCTTAAACAAAGGTACAAACGAGATGACAAACAACAATATCGCTACCAAAAAAACAGCAATAAAACTTTTTGCAATTGTTAAAGAAAGAGAAGCCGAAATAATTTGATAAATACTATCCAGCACAGCATCAACTGCTAAAATGGCGCCTAAAAAAGTGAACAAAACCACCAATTGAGAGGCTGCAGACGGCGTAATATTAAAAAGTTGGAGAAACTTTATATTCGATGATAAAAGAACAACAGCCAGACGATTTACCAAAAAAACCAAAATGATTTGACACCCAAGCATATCAAATACTGTTGCGAGTTTTCCTAGATCTAAACCAAAACCACGGAATAAAAACGACACAAGATAAACGCAAACAATACATACAAACGCAGGAAAAAAAACTGAAACAAAGGCGACGAATAAGCGTTGTAAATACGATATTTCCCCATAACTTTTGGTAAAATGTTCACGCACATGAGCTAAAATTTTTCCAGAAAGATGAGAAAGACCTAAAGCAATACAAAGTGGAATCAAAAAGGAAAGAAACAGTTGCAATATCTTGAAATAAAACACAAAATCCCACCAAGAACGCAACAACAAAAAAAAGTCAGAGGAAGCTTCTTTGGTTTTTTTAACAAGATGTTGAATCATAGGCATTGAAAATTCAAGCTTGTGAGTAAACCTACGTTTAAAAAGTTCTCGAGATTGAGAAATAGAAAGTTCCGCTATTCTATTTGTAGCTAAAAAGACTGTTTCTAATCGAAGTACGAGATTATTAATTTGAGCTTTTTGTTTGATCAAATGAGAATGCTGCTGATCTTGATTTTTCAAGTTTTTTAAATCATCATAGAGCTCTGTAAATTGATTAAGAAGAATATTAATATCATTAAGAGGTGTGCGTAAAATAAACGCTTCTTCTAGGGCACGTTGACTAATATTTCGTGCACGTAACCGAAGCTCTGCCAAAGCACGCTCATCCTCTGGTTTATTTTCAAAATCTTCTTTTAAAGTTTCTGTATTTTGTTCAAGAGTTTTAATAACTTCCTTCTGTTGTTGAATAATTTCATCAACAGAGTGAGAGTCTATCGATTGTACGGTAATAATATTTTGTGCTCTAAGATGTTCCCATGCACAAGAGCTAAATACAGTGATAATTCCAAGAATAAAGAAAACGATGCGTAATTTTTTTCTAAAAAATGAATACATATCTGCCTTAGACTTAACGTGCTACACTTCGTAAAATAAAATTATTGTTTTTTTATGTTAGAAGTTTGGAATTTCTAAGCTTACATTTGGAGATAAGGACCCGAGAACAATAGCATATAAACCACATTTTAGCTATTAATTTAAATACAATCCAATAGAAAATTTTAATAAGAAAAATTGAAGATCTGATGAAGGCGGTTCATAAAATCATTTCTCGTTTCGTTTTAGCTGACATCTACTTTTATAGTTTTTTCTTTACGCTACAGATAGGCTATAAAACGGTACAAACTCTTGTAACCTTTCTCTCTACCACACTCATCTTCTATATGATTTCTATCGCCATCTTATATCATTTTAGATGTATAAAAAGGAATCTACCCCTTTTCTAAAAAATATGATATAAAAGAAACGTTTTCAACGTTTATAGAATAATCTCATAAAAGCTTTTCCTTATCCTATAATACTGGTAGCGAGAAAGGATAACAGTACATTGAACACTCAAAAAGATTAAAAAAGAAGGCGTCCGAACATGCTTTTTTTGCACCTTTTTTGCAAAAAAGAAGATTTTCTTTCCTTTACGGCTTGGATTCTTTTATCCAGTTTGGGCATATTATTAGTAAATAACCTAGGAGCACGGGCTTGCTGGCTCAAGCAATCACAAAAAAATCACATCATAAAAACGAATGTACTTAATCTAGCAAACAACTGTGATCATCTCAATGGAGCAATAACCGAAAAAAGAGGTACACCTCATGCAGATCCACTTCTACCCATCAATAGTTTTCAAAATATTGAAGCATTATGCCTCCTTTTAAGAATAGCCATAGTCGTTTGTACACAACTTGACGACTTACAAACACCCTCTTTTTCAAATCAACGTGCTCCTCCTCTTGTTTGAATTGTAAAACGATTATCTTACCTTTCATTTTAATAACGAATTGTCTATTAGCGGAATATTATTATGCGTACACCCGGTTGGTTAACCACCCTTTATTGTTTTGTTCTTTTCAGCAGCATTTACATTGCTCTGCCCAATTTATTTTCGCAAGAACAGGTTAAAACCACACAATTCTTACCCAACACCCGTGTAACACTTGGTCTAGATCTTCAAGGAGGTTCTTCTCTCCTGCTTGAAGTGGATAGCAAAACATTAAAACGTGATCAATTACACACCGTTTTAGGAAATGTGCGTAACATACTACGTGAACAACAAATCCGGACATCAAGTGTTCGTATTATCGAAGAAAGCATCGTTGTACTCGTTTCTGATTCATCAGAAACTGAAAAAGCACTCTCTGCTTTAAAAACACTGATCACTCCCATACAAGGTAGCTTTGGTAAAACAGGCGATAATATTGCAATCAGTGCTCAAAATGAAACTATCCGTATAGTATTAACGGAGGCCGGTATTAAAGATCGCATAAGCAATGCTATTGAACAAAGCTTAGAAATCATCCGTCGCCGTATAGATCAAGTTGGTGTGACAGAACCTGCTATTCAAAAGGTTGGAACGGATCGTATTATGGTTCAATTGCCAGGTTTACAAGACCCAAAGCAACTGCGTGATCTTTTAGGAACAACCGCTAAGATGAGCTTTCATCTGGTGCCCTCTCATGTAGATATCAACAATCCTCCCCCAGGTGTTTCCATTCTTCCTGGCTATACAGATGAAACACAACACTACGCAATTTATGACCAAATTGCCTTAGATGGAAATGTTCTCAAAGACGCTCGCGCAGGTTTTGATCCACAACTACCAGGACGTTCTATTATTTCATTCACATTAGATTCTGCTGGTGCAAAAATATTTGCGGATATAACGCGACAAAATATTAACCGCCCTTTTGCAATCGTTCTTGACAATAAAGTTTTGACTGCTCCCACTATAAATAGCGTCATTCCCAATGGACAAGGTCAAATTACAGGAAATTTTGACGCGAAAGAAGCCTCCACTTTGGCTGCTCTTCTGCGTGCTGGTTCCCTACCCGCACCACTGACCGTGATTGAAGAAAGAACCGTAGGTCCAAATCTTGGTGCTGATGCCATCCAAATGGGACTTTACACTGGCATAATCGGCTTCATTCTTGTTGCAGTTTTTATTTTTCTTCTCTACAGAACTTGGGGCGCCATCACCAATATAGCCTTAGCATTCCACACTATTTTAACATTTGCGGCCTTAAGTCTTCTCGGTGCGACACTCACATTACCAGGGATCGCTGGTATTATTTTAGGCATTGGTATCGCTGTTGATGCCAACATTCTCATCAATGAGCGTATCCGTGAGGAAAGCCAAAAAGGTATCAGTGCCTTTGCAGCCTTAGACCGTGGATTTAAGCATGCTTTCGCAACCATTGTTGATGCCAATGTTACTGCGATGATTGCAACTATTTTACTGTTTTGGTTTGGTACAGGTCCCGTTCGCGGTTTTGCTGTAACAATGTTGCTTGGTATTATTATCTCCATGTTCACGAATATCACCATCGTGCGTATTATGATGATTTGGGTTATTCGCAAATGGAAAATTAAAACTCTGCATCTTCACTCGATTTTCAATATCATTCCACAAAATACAACATTCCGCTTTATGAAAGCACGCTTTATTGGTATTGGCGTCTCTATCGTTTTATCGCTTGCTTCAGTTTTTCTATTTTTTGAGCCTGGCTTGAATTTTGGAATCGATTTTATTGGCGGGAGCCAAATGACTATTACCACTAAAACACCAGCAAGCTTAGCAACTTTACGCTCCAAGCTTTCCGCTCTTAACATTGGTGAAATTACACTGCAAAACATGGATAATGAAAACACTGTTCTCATTCGTATGCAGAAACAAAGTGGGAGCGAAGCACAACAAACCATTGGCATTGATAAAGTGAAAACAACCGTACAAAATATCTATCCAGATGCCACATTTGATCAAATAGAAGTTGTTGGTCCCAAAATTTCAGGTGAGCTGGCTACAGCTGCTTTTACGGCTGTTATTCTCGCAGCAATTGCAATGTCTCTTTATATATGGTTGCGTTTTGAATGGTTCTTTGCCGTTGGTGCGATTGTAACACTGATCTTAGACACCACAAAAATGATTGGCTTTTTTGCTTTATTCCAACTTGATTTTAATTTGACAGCCATAGCCGCTCTCTTAACAATTGTTGGTTATTCCATAAATGATAAAGTCGTTGTCTATGACAGAATGCGTGAAAATATGCGCCTTTATAAAAAAATGCCATTGCGTGAACTTATTGACCTTTCAATTAATCAGGTTCTTGTACGTTGTCTTTTTACATCAGCAACCACAGTTTTAGCGATGTTACCTATGGCGATATGGGGTGGAAGTGCTGTCCATAATTTTGCAGTCCCCATGGTCTTTGGCATTATTATTGCAACATCATCCTCTATCTTTATTGCCGCTCCTATTTTACTCCTTCTAGGAGATTGGTGGCGTGAACGGAAAAATCATAAAAAAACGCAACCAAAATAAAAATGCCTTAACTGCTTCATATAAACCATGACTGATTCATATAATATATCACTCCTTTCATCTCATAAGAATGACAGTTTTTTAGCCTATTCATTTTTTGATAAAGAGTCGTAAATAGTCCATGCTCCATGATACACCACTTATTACAACGATTGTTGCGGGCTTATGTTTAGCATTTCTTTTGGGAATGATTGCAAGTCGTTTACGAATTTCACCACTTGTGGGATATTTGTTAGCTGGCGTCATTGTAGGACCCAATACAGGCGGCTTCAAAATAGATTCCGCTATTATTAATCAGCTTGCTGAAATTGGTGTTATTTTGCTAATGTTTGGTGTTGGATTGCATTTTTCATTAAAAGATCTCTTATCTGTCAAAGCGATTGCTATTCCTGCAGCCATAGCACAAATAGCATTTTCGACTTTTCTAGGTTTATGTCTTGGCCTCATCATGGGATGGGGCTTCATCGGAAGCTTGGTCTTTGGTTTAGCTTTGTCAACAGCAAGTACTGTTATTTTGCTACGTGCTTTGCAAGAACGTCATCTTATGGAAACAGAAAAAGGACGCATTGCGGTTGGATGGCTGATCATTGAAGATTTAGCAATGGTTTTGATACTTGTCCTCATACCATCCCTGGCCAATATTCTTAGCAGCACCAAAAAAGAAGCGTTTGATCCTCTTGTTCAATGGTTGGACTTAAGTATTTGGGGAATTTTTGGTGTCACCATTCTGAAAGTGATTATCTTTATCGCCCTCATGCTCATTATTGGACGACGCATTATCCCGTGGTTACTCAAAATGAGTGCGCAATCAGGATCACGTGAATTATTTCGTCTTAGTGTTGTTGCTATTGCACTGGGAGTAGCTTTCGGAGCAGCTCATTTATTTGGTGTTTCTCTTTCTCTTGGTGCCTTTTTTGCGGGCATGGTTATGAGTGAATCAGAATTAAGCCACCGTGCAGCAGAAGAATCCTTACCTCTACGAGACGCATTTTCTGTTCTTTTCTTTGTTTCTGTGGGGATGTTATTTGATCCAGGAAAACTATTGACTCATTTTTTTCCTCTCTTAGCAACATTATTCATTATTATAATAGGAAAATCTGCTGTTGCCTTCTTCATTGTTAAAGCTTTTCGCTATTCTCATGCAACCGCTTTAACCATTTCTGCAAGCCTTGCCCAAATCGGAGAATTTTCTTTTATTCTTGCAGGCTTAAGTTTAAGCTTGGGGCTTTTAAACAATGATGCCCATGATTTAATTCTCGGGGGAGCCATTCTTTCTATTTTGCTTAATCCCCTCGTTTTCATTACCTGTAACAAAATTAAAAAACATTTAGAAAATTTGCCTGCAAAATTACAAGATACACAAACGGTTACCGATATTGAGCCTCAAGATCCTGATCAAGAGTTTTTACCAATAACCTTAAAAACCAATCATATTGTGATTATTGGTTACGGCCGTATTGGTAAATATATTGCACACTCTTTAAGAGACAAAGGAAAGCCTATAGTCATAGCGGAAGAATCAAGACGCCTTGCTGATCAAGGAATTGCAGATGGCTTCGAAATCATTTGCGGAAATATCATTCAACCAGAAATCATGAATGCAACAAATATCAACAATGCATACAAAGTTGTTATTACAATGCGAAGCACTATTGAAGTAGGAGAATGTATAGTGAATATACGTGATATAAGGAAAGATATCCAAATCATCACCCATGCACTATCCGATGTAGAAACAACTTACCTTATTGATTTGGGCGCAGACATTGTAGTAACTGACGATGAAGAAATTGCTCATGGATTTATTGAACATATCACGGGGCAAAGAGTTTTGAAACATAGAGATGAGAATGAATTCAGTTTACAGAAAACACAAAATGGATAAAGACGCGTGAAAATAAAGCAGTTTATATGGCCATTTATTGGTATTTTAGCAATGCTGGTATCTATCCGCATTCTTTATATAAAGCTTTCTGCTATTTCTTTCCATGATGTCCTGGAACGCTTAAGCAATTTAAGTGCGCAACACTGGCTATTAGCCTGTTTATGCTCTCTTTTAGCTTACGCTGCTCTTGCTGGATATGACCGTATTGCCTTACAACATTTGGGTCATAAAATTTCTTGGATTTTTATCGCCATATGTTCGTTTACCACTTATGCACTTTCACACAACATTGGTGCTTCTGTTTTTTCTGGTGCAGTTGTACGCTATAGAGCCTATAAAATGAAAGGATTAAATGGAACAGAAGTTGCGATATTGGTAGGTTTTTGCTCTTTTACTTTTGTCATCGGTACAGTTTTTCTCTTTGGAATCGTTTTGCTTCTGCAACCTGAGATTATCACTCTCATTCATGAGAATCTTCCTGAAGGGCTTGGAACAGCTGTTGGTATAGCTCTGCTCAGCTGTATAGGGCTTTATACTTTTGGCAGTTGGCTTCAACTAAAACCCTTACGCTTGAGCAAAAAAATTCAACTTTCCTACCCACGGTTGAAAATTGTTCTTCAACAGCTGCTTATTAGTCCTTTAGAACTTTTAGGAGCAGCAGGGATTATCTACGCTGTTCTTCCATATAGTGCAGATGTGCATTTTATTTCTGTTCTCGGTGTTTTCTTGGCATCTTTCACGATAACCCTTCTCTCCAATGCTCCAGCTGGAGGAATTGGTGTTCTGGAAGCTTTGTTCATAACAGGCATGCCTAGTGTCAACCCAACCGACGTTGTTGCAGCCCTTATTGTATTTAGAATGCTTTATTTGATTATACCCTTCATCATTTCATTATTTGTTGTCGCAATTTTCGAAACGCAACAATATTGGAAACGAACACCCACACCTCCTAAATAAAAAGACAAATCTCTCCCCTCTTCTTTTTCGTGCAAATATCTATCAACAATCATTGTACCGAATGTTACTCCCTATATAAACTATCATAGCCGTTATCTTCGTTGTCTTTCTCGTACTACACCTTAAAGCCCTTCTTTTTTCACACCAACTGCATGATACATAATACATTGGAAATCTTTTTATCCTCAAAAACCTATTTACCAATCTAGAAAATGAACTTTATAGAGAAAACAACCTTCAATCAACTTTCAATGCAAAAATATCGAGATGGCAACTTTAAAGGATCAACCTCTTCCCTATAAAATTTTATCATGAAAAGAAAAAATCAAAGGAATTTTACGAATATACAAAAGAGCATTTTATAAAATATTGACCCTTTTAAAATTTAGAACGCACATATATGCAGTCCCCATTTCACGATGAATGATTATTTCACAACCAACTTTGTATCATTTTTTCTCATTCCCCCTCACAGACCATTAATACACACTCCTTTTTGCATAAAAATGCATTGAGAATTTAACTTTCCTATACGTATCACTTCTTGCTTAAAGCGCTGCAAAAAATAATGACAGTGCAATCAAGCTACAGATTCTCGCACTTTGTACCATCAAAAGAGCTTTTTTATCACCTTATTGCTTTATAATAATGAGCTTTTTTCTGGTTCAGCAAGTGGAGAGATAAGGATTTTAGAGACATTTCGGCGATCCATTTCAACAACCTTAAAGCGTAAGCCATCAGCTTCAAAACTTTCTCCCTCATTCGGCAAATGACCAAATTGCCAAAGCATAAATCCTGCCAGAGTCGTATAACGATCTGCCTCATCAACAAGATTACGCTCAAGATAACCGCTTAAACGTCGAATATCAGCATATCCTTCAACAAGAAGACTTCCATTTTCAAGTTGTTCTGCAATCATAAGTTCTTCATCATCATCAGGAAAATCGCCAGCAATAGCTTCAAGAATATCGGTTGGTGTTGCAATTCCTTCAAAAGAGCCATGCTCATCAACAACAATTGCAAACTGAACAGAAGAATGGCGTAATTGCTCCATCAATCGTAAAACGCTTGTATTCTCATGAACGACAAGCGGCTCTCGCATCGCTTTTTTCCAATTTATCTTTTTTCCTTCAGCCAAATTTAAAAGAAGATCTTTGGTCAAAGCAACCCCAACAAACTCATCCACTTTTTCACGAGCAAGAACTAAGCGGCTATGTTTAACCTTTTGTAATTCTTCACGCATTTCACTTTCGTCACCATTTAAATCCAGCCACTCAATCTCATTGCGCGGTGACATAATAGAACGAACGGGACGGTCAGCCAAATCGAGAACACCACGAATCATTTCTTTTTCTTCGCGTCGAAAGATATCAGAAACCGCAGCTCGTTCAGCAATAACATCCACAGTCTCACCAAGATTACCATCTTTGTTTCTCCCTCCTAAGAGTTTCAAAACAGCATCAGCGGTTCGACCACGAAGATCATTTGTTGTAATCATCTTTTCACGATTACGGCGTCCAATTTGATTAAAAGCTTCAATGAGAACAGAAAAACCAATAGCAGCATATAAATACCCCTTTGGAATATGAAAGCCAAATCCTTCGACAATGAGAGTAAAACCTATCATCATCAAAAAACCAAGACACAAGATTACAATAGTGGAATGACGATTAATAAAACGCATAAGAGGGCCAGACCCATACATCATAACACCCATAGCAACAATAACGGCTATATACATAACCGATGCCTGCTCCTTTGCGATCATACCTGTTGCAGTAATAATACTATCTAGAGAAAAGACGGCATCCAGCACCACAATTTGAATAATGACCTGCCAAAACACGGCATAAGCAGCGCCAACTTTTCTTTCATGCGAGGCACCTTCTAATCTTTCATGGAGCTCTAAAGTTCCCTTTGCTAGCAAAAAAGCACCACCACAAATCAAGATGAGGCTATGCCAACTAAACATAAAGGATGAGAATGAAAAAATGATTGTCTCAAGATTCATCACCCATCCAATAACCATCAGAAGAATAAGTCGCATCACTAATGCTAAAGTGAGACCGATCAAGCGTGCACGATCACGCAAATGCAGTGGTAACTTTTCAGCTAAAATTGCAATAAAAACAAGATTATCTATCCCCAAAACGATTTCGAGAAAAATCAACGTGACCAAGCCAAACCACGCATGGGGATCCACGATCCACTCCATCATAGTTCATCCTTTGAAAATTTAAAAATGTGTAATTGAAAAAACAAATTCATAAGCTTTTATTCCCAAAACGGATCAAAAACCCACAATGGGTCAAAAACATTGAACGCAAACAGATTGCACTCAACGCAAAAAACCGCCAAATAACGCTTATACATACATGATTACTGAAAAAATTTATAAAACAAAATAATAGCCTATACCACTTGTGACAACAAGAAGGTTCATCTGAATCTTTCTCGGGCATTACGCGCGACAATCCTCCAACTCACAATTCTTATAAATAACCAGACATTTATTTATAGAGATTCCTATAATGGTTCTCTTTTTATATAAGATCAAGGGGTAAAGCTCTATTTTTAACCAAGCAGCAAGTTTAGCCATAAACTGTAGCTTTTTATCTAAAAAATAATAAAACTCTCTAGACATCCTCCTTTAGGAGCGTTATAGAACCGCTCACCTTTATCTTTTTCAAAAAGTGGGTGATTAGCTCAGTCGGTAGAGCAGCTGACTCTTAATCAGCGGGTCGTGGGTTCGATCCCCTCATCACCCACCATTTATTTTATACTACCTTTAATCTATGTGTAGCTTGTCATCAGGTTTTGCAGAATTTGACAGCAGGTTTTGCAGCAATTCATTTTTAAAATTCACGTCTTTTTTGATTTTTTGACAAATTTTTCCTTATTTTCGTTGCCAACACACGTATAATGCAAAAATCCTCAAAGCCTCTTCAAAGGCGGTTTTCTGGGCTTTCACAGACTTTTTAAAAATCTTCAAAGGGTTTTCAAAGACCTTTCAAAGCCTTTTCTCAGTTTTGCTAAAAAGTCGTAACTTTTACCATTTTTCGCATTTTTTTCCAATTTTAGCTGTCAAAATCTATTTTGACAAAACGCGCATTTAATGGTAAAAACTGTACATAAAAACAACAAATTACCACCTATTCCTAACTCATCCCACCTCTTCCCACTTACTGCAAAACCTACTGTCAAACTACAATAAGTTATTTACACTAAAATGAGACTACCTGAGTTAAGCACAGTTTTTTAAAAGAAATTACCCCTATTGGGCTTTAAGCAATTTTATTAAAAATGGTTAGAAGGCCATTTAAATGATTGACCTTTGTCAAGAACCTTGTAAAAAGCATATTTAGTTTGGAGGGGTGGCCGAGCGGTTTAAGGCACCGGTCTTGAAAACCGGCGTGCAGGAGACTGTACCGTGGGTTCGAATCCCACCCCCTCCGCCACAGCGCTTTTATAGCTGTAGCTTGTCACCAGGTTTTGCAGAATTTGACTGTAGCTTGTCACCAGGTTTTGCAGAATTTGACTGTATGTAGCTTGTCAGCAGGTTTTGCAGAATTTGACACCAGGTTTTGCAGCAATTCATTTTTAAAATTCACGTCTTTTTAAAAAAATTAAAGGGGTTTTCAAAGGGTCTTCAAAGGTCTTTCAAAGGGCGTTTTAAGATGCATAATTTTTGGTGAGAGCCTCTTGGATTTTTTCTAAGATATGACGATTATCTTCTCTCTTCCAGATCGCTAAAGCGTGTAAAATCGGATTGAAAGGCAAGAGGAACGACGCCTGTCGGACCATGACGTTGTTTGGCTATAATAACCTCAGCTTTGCCCTTGGCTTTCTCCATTGCCTCTTGCCATTTACTATACTCAAGGGAGCCTTCTTTGGGTGCTTCATTTTTGAGATAATATTCTCCACGATAAACAAACAGCACAACATCGGCATCTTGTTCAATGGAACCTGATTCTCGTAGATCGGCAAGCTGGGGACGTTTATCTGTTCGGTTTTCAACTTGGCGTGAGAGCTGTGAAAGAGCAATGATCGGGATATTGAGTTCTTTTGCCAAAGCTTTAAGCCCCATGGTAATCGCTGTGATTTCTTGAACGCGGTTTTCTGAAGAACGTTTTGCACTACTTGTCATTAACTGGATATAATCAATGACTAAGACACCCAAACCATGTTGGCGTTTGAGACGCCTTGCACGGGCGGATAATTGGGCAAGGGAGATACCACCAGTTTGGTCGATATAAAGGGGTATTTTTTGTAAATGATGCGTTGCAC
>NZ_CALW02000013.1 GCF_000312565.1 Bartonella rattaustraliani AUST/NH4 | reverse complement strand
CTCCTCCAGTACGTAACATTTTTAAATGCAAGCGCACGTAAACATTAGTTTCCAGAGGAGGTAAATGAGCTATTTTTAGTAGCAAAGTATTTGCAAAAAATCTTACACGCGACAATTTAGTTTCCATAACGCCACCTTACTTTTTCATTGAGAGAGATAAAATTACCCATCTTTGTTTTGAGACTGTTCAGATCGTCTTCAAAGCTCTTGACCTCTTTCTCAACTTCTGAACTCCACAAACCGCCAGCATCTGTTTTAATCAGTCGACCGCTTATCTACTTTTTTGAAATCTTAGGGATCCCCAAATAAAAGTAGGAGAATAGGATTCTAAGTACTATACTCCGTAACCACATTTTGGCGACTCGTTTTAGAGGAAAAGAATCACCACTCCTAATTCTTTCTGCTCCACCTTTTAATGTAAAAAATGCCTCAGCAGCCTCACAAGCATGCCAACAACTTCATGATAAAAAGAATCAGAAGGTTAAAAAGCTCACTTCAAGCATTTGATCCATTTTCTTGAAATGCTATCTCTCCCTCTAAATCATATAGCTCCGTACGCTTACTCCATAGAAAAAAACTTTTTTATACTCTCTATAAATATTCATTGAACCCTTACATTGAGAGAAGCTTTTCCTCAACTAGACAATCGTCATATCTTAGCAAAGATATTAACTTCTTTTAATGAACAAATTTCTTAATAAAACTTAATATCTATGAAGAACGATCTCGTTAAATTACGTTTGTATTATTCATCTCTATCGCTCTTGTTTTCACTTTTCATTATAAGTCTGAAAGTGTTATAAAATAATATCACTCAAGTAAAAAGGACTTCTAATGGCAAAGATCAAAGTAGAAAACCCCGTTGTTGAACTCGATGGAGATGAAATGACTCGTATCATCTGGAAATATATCAAGGACAAACTGATTCATCCCTATCTCGACATTGATCTAAAATATTACGATCTTTCCGTCGAAAATCGAGATGCAACCAATGATCAGATCACTGTCGATTCAGCCCATGCTATCAAAACATATGGGGTTGGCATAAAATGTGCAACGATTACGCCTGATGAAGCACGTGTTAAAGAATTTAACTTAAAAAAAATGTGGAAATCCCCCAATGGAACAATTCGCAATATTTTAGGAGGGATTATTTTCCGTGAACCTATTATCTGCAAAAATGTTCCCCGTCTTGTTCCTAACTGGACAAAACCAATTATTATCGGACGTCATGCCTTTGGTGACCAATATAAAGCAACTGATTTTACATTTCCTGGCAAAGGAAAATTAAGTATTCAATTTGTTGGCGATGATAACCAAGTTATAGAACATGAAGTTTTTGACGCTCCAAGCGCAGGAATTGCTATGGCTATGTATAATCTTGATGAATCAATTCGTGACTTCGCGCGAGCATCTTTTAATTATGGGCTACAGCGGAAACTTCCTGTCTATCTTGCAACAAAAAATACCATTTTAAAAACTTATGATGGTCGTTTTAAAGACATCTTTCAAGAAATATTTGATAGCGAATTCAAAAATGAATTTGAAAGTCATAAATTACACTATGAACATCGTCTTATTGATGACATGGTAGCCTCTTCCCTTAAATGGTCAGGTGGCTATGTTTGGGCATGTAAAAACTATGATGGTGATGTCCAGTCTGATATTGTTGCTCAAGGCTTTGGTTCTCTTGGTCTTATGACTTCTGTTCTCATGACACCAGATGGTAAAATCGTTGAGGCCGAAGCTGCACATGGAACCGTAACACGCCATTACCGTCAGCATCAAAGAAATGAAGAAACGTCAACAAATTCCATTGCCTCTATTTTCGCATGGACCCGTGGTTTAGCACACCGTGCAAAACTAGATAACAATGAAGCATTAAAAAACTTTGCCACAACATTAGAAGAAGTTTGTATTAAAACCGTTGAAGCAGGTTTTATGACCAAAGATCTTGCTCTTTTAATTGGACCTCAACAAAAATGGCTTTCTACAACAGGTTTTCTTGATAAAATTGATGAAAATCTCAAAAAAGCAATGGGCAACTGAAATATAACTTATTTTTCAAAGCTCTTTGCAAAGAAGAGCTTTGAATCTGCTCTTGGAAAATTTAAAAAACTGCCTTATAAAGTGAAAAGGTCAAATTTTTACTAAAAAGCAAAAACAGTGGAAAAACAAAGCTGGTCTGCACTTTTATTGGGCAAAAGTGGTGTTCTGTTTTTAACGTTTACAGGCGGTGTTATATTACACGCGACCAGTGTTTATATCGTTGTTACTATTTTGCCCTCTCTTATAAATGATATTGGCAGTGAGCTTTATTATTCGTGGGTAGTGACTGTTTTTATTACAGCGTCCCTCCTGGGGACTTCACTTACAACAAAAATATTAGCAAAGATAGGGCCTCGCAGAGCTTATGTACTCTCTGGACTCATCTTTATCTTAGGCACTTTCATATGCAGCATTGCTTTAACAATGCCATTATTTTTAATAGGACGCTTTATTCAAGGGTTTGGAAGCGGTTCTTTACTATCCCTCTCCTATTCTATGGTACGTATTGTTTTCAAGCCATCCTTATGGTCGCATTCATTGAGTATTATCTCAGGAATGTGGGGAATATCAACTTTGTTAGGACCAGCTATTGGTGGTATTTCTGTACAATATGGCGTATGGAGAATATCTTTTTGGATCATCGGCGCATTAGCAATCATTTTCTCACTTATAGCCTTAAAAGTTTTACCAAAAGAAAATAAAAACTATGTTCCAAAATCCCCTCTTCCCCTCCCTCAACTTTTTACACTCACCTTGATGATTTTTATCATTTCCTCTGGAGGAGCTATGGAAGCTACGATTGCAAAAATTTGCGGACTTGTTATCGGACTCAGTCTTCTTCTTATTTTAATAAAAATTGAGTTATCTACACTTCACCCTATGTTACCGCGCAATTCTTTTTCCTTCTCTTCTGAGTTTTTTCCTGTTTACACATTGATCCTCATTATGACAATCATAGTGTATAGTATAGAGCTTTATTTCCCACTTTTTCTGCAAAAACTTCATGGACAAGCTCCACTTATTGCTGGTTATATGGCAACGCTCATGAGCCTTGGTTGGACATGTGGGGCCCTATCAAGTGCTGGGATATCTGCAAAAAAAATTCGCAAAGTCATTATATATTCCCCCATATTAAGCCTATTAGGCATAAGCATTCTTCTGTGGCTTATCCCAACAGAAGTTTCCGCACCTAGATATATTCTTATGATTTGTTTATCTTTGTTCGCTATCGGAATAAGCGCTGGCATAGCATGGCCGCATTTGTTAACACGGATCCTACAATGCGCAACAGATGAAGATTCTCTACGGGCTAGCGAATCTCTAACCTCTGTACAGCTTTTTTCAGCTGCATTAAGTGCAATACTTGCAGGGATAATCACCAATCTTGCTGGCCTCTTTAATCCTGGAGGAACAATAGGAATGATTTTAGCCGCAAAAACCCTTATTGCAACACTCATCAGTCTCTTATTTTTCCTTGGTATTCCATTGGCTCTCCGTGTTTCTCATAATATAGATAAAAACCCAGCAGGAAAAACAACAAAATAAACAAAAATATTTCCTATCTCAATAATGATAAAGAAATATCAACCACGCTTTTCTGCATACCATGAAAAACAAAAAATCAATAATCCACATAGGGTTAAAACACCTCCTACAAGAGAAGTATATTCATAACTATAACCTAACTTTAAAATCCACGCTCCAGATTCTGCTCCAAGCGCATTGGCAATATTAAATGCAGACTGCATTAACGCTCCTGCTAAAATCTGTCCATGAAGAGCAACATCCATAATTTTTGTTTGTATAGAAGGCATCGCTGCAAAAGAAGTCCCCACAAGGAAGCATCCTAACGCTACCGTTATTGGAGTATAGGATAAAAAGAAAAAAGAAAAAAAACAAATACACTCCAAAGCATCGCAAAAAATATCAGCGGCGAAATACCAAGTTTTGCTGCCAATTTGGGTCCTCCAATATTCCCCACAACCATTCCTAATCCGACTAACGGCATAATAAATGGTACAAAATCAAGTGAAACACAAGAAATATGCATTAATGTTGATTTAATATAAGTAAAAACAGAAAATAATCCTGACGCGCCAACCGAAACCATCACCAAGAGAAGCCACACTTGCTTTTTTCTTAATACCCCCAATTCATCTAAAGGACTTGTTATGGGGGTATTTGAAACAAAAGGTAAGAACTTCCAAATAAGCAAACAACACAATAAAGCGATGATCCCTACAAGAATAAAAGCAGTCTGCCAGGAAACAAGCTGACCAATCCAGGTCGCACCTGGTGCTCCCAAAACCGTCGCAATCGTTAAACCAAGCATAACATAACCAACAGCTTTAGAACGCTCATTCATTTTCACCATTGAAGCAGCCACCATAGTCGCAAGACCGAAATAAATACCATGAGGCAGACCACTAATAAACCGCAATACCACTAATATGCCAAAATCAGAAAAAAAAGCACTCGCAATATTTGCCAGTGCATAAAAAAACATCAGCCCTATCAAAACAGCTTTGCGCGGTAACTTAGCTGTTGCGAGTGCCAAAAGAGGCGCTCCAATCACAACACCCAGTGCATAAGCAGAAATATATTGCCCTGCTGTCGGAATATCAACATAAGAACTCCGTGCCATCTCTGGCTGTAGTCCCATTGCAACAAATTCAGCAGTACCAATAGCAAAGCTTCCCACTGCAAAAGCTAAAATTGTCAAACGCCGCGTTCTAGAATTCATTTCTGATACAAGAAAATTTTCTCTATACGAATTTTTCATTTTATCATTTCTCATAGAGCGAAACTTTCATCGTGAATATCTGTAAGCTGTATAAATAAATGCACGATCTTCTTATATTGCTGGCTGAGACTTTCCAACAAAAATATTAAAATTACCACATGCCGGCATTGTCATTCTATCCACAAGCTCATGCTCTATTGACCAACTCATGCTGTTGCAACACCCCTTGCATGAAGGTGATTCATGAAAGGCATTTTCCCCTTTTCTTTGATATTTTTTATCCTCATGCCAATCTCGCTTATAGTGGACAAGCAAATGAACAAAATTATTTTAGCATAAAGAGGTTTGAAATGAGAAAATCTTATAATATTCGGGGTTATGTTTCAAGGCAAATAACAACAAATTATCATTATAAATCAATGTGTTATTATAATAAAATCAGAGCTTTGCTTTTAGAAAACAGTATAATTATTTAGAGAGATATCATAAACAGCAGATATTTTACCCTTTAATATATTATTATGCATAAAACCCTGTAACGACGTGACAACTGCACATGCCATAATTTAAATAGAATTCCCACAATGAAAACATCATTGTCAGGCTAATATAAATCACGCGCTTTGAAATTTTAACTACTTTTACTTTCTAAAGCTTTAATTCAAACCTAGACAGCTTTAGAATCATTTATAGAAGAACTTTTTACCGCCATTAAACTCTAAAATTTTTTAACACAACAACGAAACACCTTGATGATTTCATGCACAAACAAAGCATATCAAGAGTTTTTATTGAGACTTCATGATTTCACTGATAAAAAAACACAAAACATCTCATAAAAAATGCAATTTTCATACTTCCTTAAGGGTTCGCTAACTCCTCATTAACATTGTTGATCTAAACAGTCATCAGAAACAGAAACAAACTGTTTTTCTCCGGATCAGGTAGCGCGTACCGGAGTAACGGTTTCTGTGTGTGACGCGTTGTAGAAACATAAACCAATAAATTGCACGTTTATCTTTTAGAATAGGGCAATTTTATGCACGCCGGCACTATCATTCTATTTACCAGCTCATGTATGTTGCCAACAGCTTTTGCATGAAGGTTGTTCATGAGAGGTATTTTTCCTCCTTTCTTCACTAATTTTATCCACATGTTACTCGCGCTTATAATGTATAAGCCAAGTGCACAAAATTTTCTCAACATGAAGAGATTTGAAATGAGAGAATCTTACGAATACTCGAGGTTATGATTCAAGATACATAAAGACAAGTTATCATTATAAATCAATATGTTGTTATTTTTTTAAAAAAAGTATTTTTAAGTCAATCTTTAAAAACTAAAGATACAAAATGAATGAAGCAATATAAAAATAATCTTTATAAAATTCATACTTAACGTCCTTGCATCCACAAAGCACGCGTTTCAGCACAAAAATCAGCATAACATCCTTCTTCAATGGCGTCACGAATTCCCTGCATAAGCTGTTGGTAGTAAAAAAGATTATTCCAAGTTAACAACATACCACCAAGAGATTCACCTGATTTGATCAAGTGATGTAAATAAGCACAACTATAATCAGAGGCAGCAGGACAAAACGACCGTGAATCAAGAGGGTGTGGATCCTCGGCATAACGCGCATTACGCAAATTAATTCTTCCAAAGCGCGTAAAAGCTAAACCATGACGCCCCGCACGCGTTGGCATAACACAATCAAACATATCAATACCACGAGCAACACTTTGCAAAATATCGTCAGGGGTTCCAACCCCCATAAGATAGCGCGGTTTATCCTCTGGCAAAATGGGACAAGTAGCCTCCAACACAGCTGTCATCACACTCTGCGGTTCACCAACCGCAAGACCTCCAATCGCATAGCCTTTCAAATCCATCTCTTTTAACGCTTTGGCAGAATGTTCGCGCAATTTCATATTATCACCGCCTTGAACAATCCCAAACATTGCTTTGCCTGGCTGATCGCCAAAAGCTGTCTTACAACGCTGCGCCCACCGCAATGAAAGTTCCATAGCAGCTTCCATTTCTTTCTCACTTGTAGGTAATGCAATACACTGATCCAACTGCATCTGAATATCCGCATTAAGAAGACCTTGAATTTCAATAGAACGCTCTGGACTCATTTCATAATACGCCCCATTAATGTAAGAGCGAAAAAGAACACCTTGTTCTGTAATTTTACGAATCCCCGCAAGCGACATGACCTGAAACCCACCAGAATCGGTTAAAATAGGTCCAAACCAGCGTGAAAATTCATGTAAGCCCCCTAAACGCGCGACACGCTCCGCTCCTGGACGCAACATTAAATGATAAGTGTTGCCTAAAATGATATCTGCTCCAAGAGCACGTATCTGATCCATATACATAGCTTTAACGGTTCCTGCCGTCCCAACAGGCATAAATGCGGGTGTGCGGATACACCCACGACCCGTTATAATTTCACCACGACGCGCATAACCATCTTGAGCAATTTTTCTATAATGAAATGTTTTTATCATCACTCTCGTCTTTTCGCTTCTATAAATTCAGCTTTCCATCAAAAGAAAAGCTCTATCTCTCTTGCTCACTACATCATAAAATTTATGGATTGTTTCTCGATTCGCTAGATATTGTCACTAGCATAAAAAGCTCAAACGAGAGAAATAAAGTTTTATTACCAAGCAGTAATCACAAACAAAATAATAACCTCATCTCGTACAAAGAATGAAAGTCCCCTGATAAGATTTTCAAGATATCTATGCTTAATTGACCAAAGGAAATAATGGTGAAACGGCTTTTCAATAAGAACCTGTTCCGGATATTTTTCCTCTTGATCAAAATTTTGCATGAGTAAAAAATTCTCAATACAAAATAAAACTTAGAATAGATTCTATCTACAAAGCAAAACGCCACCGCATCATACCTAGCAGCTTGCAGTATAATTTTCCAACAACACTGGCATTGCGATAGTTTATAACGCCTTATCCTAAATAATTTATCACACATTGCCCATAGTTGTCACAAGCAGGAGAACAGTTCTGATTGACACATCATAAAAAGGAAAGAAGTGGACAATATTTAAAGTTTTCACTCAATATACAAAAGCTAAATTATCATTACAAATCAGCATATTATTATTTCATAGATAAAAATTTTATAGCTCTCTATAAAATGGTAAAAGCGTAAAGACACCTCATCACTTCCAATAAGAGACAAACCAATCGAAGATAACTTTATCACCTTTTTACAAGAGTAAAAATACGCATTTTCACCTTCATATCTTGTGTCTCAATATGAGAATAAAAATATACACAAAGAGAGACATTATGGTGGACATTAATGAAATATTTTATAACTATACTCCAATGATCTTATATCACTCCAATTAGGTGCTTTGCATCCTTAAAAATCTTCAACAAAATATTCTCTTCATCTTTCTTTCAAGAAAGACAATAACTCTTCACCGCATTTCTCCCCTTGTAAAAGACGTTATGAGGTCATAAACGAAAGAGAAAACATAACATGACAATTTTCCTCATTAAAGAGAACAAGATTGTCTCACGAAGGTGACTGACTGCAACCGAACATTTTAAGACAAAGAAAAATGATCCTCTCATCCAAGAAAATCAATTACCGTGCTAATGTAGATTTGATTATTTTTTCAAATTTCACTTACATAATAATAGAAAACGCAAGCAAATTTCAGGTAAAGTACAAAATATCTATAAAAACGGTGAATCCTAGTCAAACTGGCTTATTGTACAAAAATTGCAAATAAGCAGTTTCTCTTAAACAGCAAATTTAAAGCCTACTGTTTTATTGGATAATGTCATTTATCAATGTGCAAACAACACACCACAAACCCATCGCCTCCTAAAGGCTAAGAAAACTTAAAATAAAAATAATGCATAACAACCACTGCCTCTTATTCATGAGAGGCACAAGAACTGATTTCTATTACACTCAAACAACAACGAAAATGAAAACATCATGGCATGATGATCTTATAGCTAAAATAAATACAATGATACTATTTTGTATCAGCAGCAATCGTCGCTTTAATGATGACATCAGGATCTACAACAGGCTCACCGCGTTTAATTTGATCGATATTTTCCATACCATCAATAACCCGCCCCCATATGGAATATTGACGATCAAGCCAAGGAGCATCGGTAAAACAAATAAAGAATTGTGAATTAGCAGAATTTGGATCCTGACTGCGTGCCATAGAAACTGTACCACGCTTATGAGGAATATTTGAAAATTCTGACGTCAGATTAGGTTTTTCTGAACCACCCATTCCCACATGTGATAAATTAAATTTTTCACTATCCTTTTTCCCAAATTGCACATCACCCGTTTGCGCCATAAAGCCCTCAATCACACGATGAAAGACAACGTTATCATAAGCGCCTTCACGCACGAACTCTTTAATACGTGCAACATGACCAGGAGCCAAATCAGCCAAAAGTTCAATAACAACTCTCCCTTTTGTTGTTTCAAGAATTAAGGTATTTTCTAAATCTTTCGTCTCACACATGTAATGGTCTCTTTATTTCATTGATCAGCTTGTAAGGTAGCAGTCTTAATAACATCAGGATTTTTTACAGATCCATTGTTATGTATTGTGCCTTTTTTAATTTTATCAACAACATCCATTCCCTTTATGACCTCTCCAATAACGGTATATTGACCATTTAAAAAAGCAGCATCCTCAAAACAAATAAAAAATTGAGAATTAGCGGAATCACGATCTTGTGCACGTGCCATTCCAACGGTGCCACGCTTAAATGGCTCCTTTGAAAATTCTGCCGGTATATTGGGATAATGAGAGCCACCTGTACCAACGCGTTTAAGATCAAAATCTGCACTATCCTTTTTTCCAAACTTTACATCACCAGTCTGCGCCATAAAACCCGGAATAACACGGTGAAAGACAACATTGTTGTAAGCACCTTCCTCTGTTAACTTCTTGATTTGCACAACATGCTGTAGTGCAAAATCAGGGCGAAGACGGATAACCACATCACCATTTTTGAGGGAGAGGACAAGAATATTAGAATCATCAGCACTGTGAGGATTATGAGCGATAGCATGAAAGGACAAAAAACAAAAAAGACATGTCACAACAGAAAAAACTCTAAAATACATCATCATTTTCCTAAAGATTAAAACTTTAAGCGTAAAACTTTAGCAATATGTGCAGGGACAAAAGGGGCGACATCCCCTCCCATAGAGGCGATCTGTCTTACCAATGTAGAACTTATCACGCGTCCAGAAACACTTGCTGGCAAAAAAACCGTTTGCAATTCAGGAGCCATAATGCCATTCATCCCCGCCATTTGCATTTCATAATCAAAGTCAGTACCATCACGTAATCCACGAATGAGAAACGAAGCGCCAATTTCACGCGCTTTATCGATCAAAAGAGTGTCAAATGAAATAACTTGCAACCGATCAGGACCTATGTTTAACAGATCCTTACCCACTTTGGTAATTAAATCAACACGCTCTTCAAAGCTGAAAAGCGTTTTTTTTTGAGCCTGCACACCTATAGCCACAACCACTCTATCAGCCAGAACAAAACTGCCTTTTAAAATATCAAGATGACCATTTGTAAAAGGATCGAAAGAACCCGCATAAAGAGCAATTTTCATTCTTTTACTCTTCTCCCTTTAGAATTATTCTTCCTCGTTCACATCAACCGTCTCAAAATGCTTTTCCTCTGCTTCATCTTCTAATTGGCTATCATCATCTTCAGGCTCAGAAATACGCTCAACCGATACAACTTTTTCCCCTTCTGCTGTGTTGAAAATTGTCACCCCCTTGGTGGAGCGACCAGCGATACGAATTCCATCAACAGGGACGCGAATAAGCTGTCCCCCATTTGACACCAGCATAATTTGATCTTGCATTTTCACCGGAAAAACAGCCACTAATTTACCAATTTCAGCCGTTTTAGAAGGATCTGTTGCACGAATCCCTTTACCACCACGTCCCGAAATTCGGAACTCATAGGAGGAAGACCGCTTTCCATAACCAAACTCACTCACCGTTAAAAGCATCTGTTCGCGTGCATGAAGCTCTGCATAGCGCTCTTCTGTTAACTCTGTTTCAACGCCTTCATCTTCTTCATCAAGAATGACACTCTCTTCAGAATCAGTCCCCATAGCACGCCGTTCATTAATCATACGCTTAACGTAAGCAGAACGTTCAACCGCTGTTGCTTCAACATGCTCTAAGAGAGTCATCGAAATGACTTTATCACCTTCAGCCAGATTAATACCACGAACCCCTACTGAATTTCTTCCGACAAAAACACGAACATCAACAACTGGAAAACGAATACATTGTCCATTCGCCGTTGTTAGAACAACATCATCATATTCTGTACAAGTTTCAACAGACAGAATTTCATCACTTTCTTCATCAAGTTTCATGGCAATTTTTCCACCACGATTAACCTGAACAAAATCCGATAATTTATTACGGCGCACAGTCCCACGTGTCGTTGCGAACATAACATCTAAGGCACTCCAACTTTCCTCATCTTCTGGTAGTGGCATAATCGTTGTTATACGCTCACCTTGTTGTAAGGGAAGAAGGTTAATCAAAGCGCGCCCACGCGATTGTGGTGTACCCAGCGGCAAACGCCACACTTTTTCCTTATAAACAATGCCACGCGAAGAAAAGAAAAGAACCGGAGTATGCGTATTCACCACAAATAATTGTGTTACAAAATCTTCATCCCTGGTTGACATACCAGAGCGCCCCTTACCGCCGCGACGTTGCGCACGATACGTGTTAAGAGGTACACGCTTAATATAGCCACTATGGCTCACCGTTACCACCATATCTTCCGGTGCGATGAGGTCTTCACTATCCATTTCAGCGCTACCAAAACCAAAAACGGTGCGCCGGGGCGTTGCAAACTCCTCACGAAGAGCTTTTAGTTCATCTTTAACAATTTCCATTATTCGTAAACGCGAAGACAGAATATGAAGATAATCAGTAATATCTATTCCAATTTTATTCAATTCATCAGCAATTTCATCACGCCCAAGAGCCGTCAATCTTTGCAAACGCAATTCTAAAATAGCACGCGCCTGCTCCTCAGATAAATTATAAGTATTATCCTCATGAATAATATGACGGGGATCATCAATAAGTTTAATCAAAGGTGCCACATCAGCGGCTGGCCAACGTCGCTCCATTAATTGTGCACGTGCTGTTTGCGGCTCAGGTGCTTTGCGAATGAGCGCGATAACTTCATCAATATTGGCAACAGCAAGTGCTAGACCAACCAAAACATGCGCGCGCTCACGTGCTTTACGCAAAAGATACTTTGTTCGCCGACTAACAACCTCTTCCCGAAACGAAACAAATGCACGCAGCATATCAAGCAACGTCATCTGTTCGGGTTTTCCTCCGTTTAACGCAACCATATTGCAACCAAAAGACGTTTGCAGTGGTGTGTAACGATATAATTGGTTCAAAACAACTTCTGCAACAACATCTTTCTTGAGTTCAATAACCACCCGATATCCATCACGATCAGATTCATCACGTAAATCAGAAATTCCCTCAATGCGTTTATCACGCACCAATTCGGCCATTTTCTCAATCATCGTTGCCTTATTCACTTGATAAGGTATTTCACTGACAATGATTGCCTGTCGACCATTACGAATTTCTTCAATATCAACCTTAGCACGCATAATAATTGAGCCGCGTCCCGTTTCATAAGCCGAACGGACTCCAGAATGACCAAGAATAATGCCGCCAGTGGGAAAATCAGGACCAGGAATAATTTCAATGATCTTATCAAGTGTGATATCAGGATCATCAATCAAAGCAATACAACCATCCACAACCTCACCAAGATTATGGGGAGGAATATTAGTTGCCATTCCCACGGCAATACCACCTGATCCATTGACCAAAAGATTAGGGAAACGCGCTGGTAAAACAACCGGTTCACGCTCGCGCCCATCATAATTATCCTGAAAATCAACAGTCTCTTTATCAATATCAGCGAGAAGCTCTTCTGAAACTTTTTCTAAGCGGCATTCTGTATAGCGCATTGCCGCAGGCGGGTCGCCATCAATAGAACCCAAATTTCCCTGACCATCAATCAGTGGATTTCTTAAAGAGAAATCCTGTGCCATACGCACCAAAGCATCATAAATTGACGCATCACCATGGGGGTGAAATTTCCCCATGACCTCACCAACAACCCCGGCAGACTTACGATACGGCTTATTAAAAGAAAGCCCCATCTCATTCATGGCATGAAGAATACGCCTATGAACTGGCTTGAGCCCATCACGTACATCTGGAAGTGCACGCGAAACAATCACACTCATCGCATAATCGAGATAAGAGCGTTGCATTTCATCAACAATACTGATTGGTTCAATACCGGTCAGCGCATCACGTTCTGGGTGTGGAGTAAGATCGGTCACAGTTTCAAGACTTTCAAAAAAAGAATCATTTCAACTCTTTGTATAGCGAAAAACAGATTAAAATGCCAATTTCTCTCCTGCAATAGAAAAGAGATTTAACAATAGTTTTCAATACGTTATTTATGTTAAAAATCTCAAACAAAATTGACGAGAGCTGCTTTGCTGAATTTCAAAAAAGAAAATAAAGTACAATACTAAAATCTTTAAAGATCATTAAAAAGGGACATCATCATCTAATTTATGTGAGAAGTCCTCTCTCAATTGCTGATTGCTTTGACCAAAAGTGCCCTTATGATTTGAGTGACTGTCACCAAAACTGCTGCTATCATAACTTTCACTTGACTGATTGGCACCTTGCTCCCCACCAGCGGCTCCTCGTCCATCAAGCATTTGCAACTCTCCGCGGTATTTTTGCAAAACAACTTCCGTTGTATAACGGTCATTGCCATTTTGATCTTGCCATTTTCGTGTTTGTAATTGACCTTCAATGTAAATTTTGCTGCCTTTTTTTAAATATTGTTCTGCAACTTTGATAAGGTTTTCGTTAAAAATAACAATATTATGCCACTCCGTTCGTTCTTTTCGCTCATTCGTATTACGATCACGCCAACTTTCTGAAGTCGCAATACGTAAATTTGCCACTTGGTCACCAGAATTCAGACGACGGACTTCAGGATCCGCACCAAGATTACCAATTAAAATAACTTTATTAAGGCTACCAGCCATTGCATAAACTCCAAAATTTTAATTCACAAAACAACCTTTATTGTATAGTGATCATCATCTTGATCTTGTCGTTCAGATATCTATAATTGACTTTCAGCATGGATTTTCCGCCCTTCTTTTAAAGATCGTATCGTGCAATTATAACAAAAGATGATAAAAACGCATAGTCTATTCCATTAGTTAGGCAAGAAAAAGATTTTCTTTATATTTTTTCCCACAAAGTTATATTTTTGCGCAAAACTTGCATCTTTATCTTCGTAAAAGAAAATGAAACAGGTTGTAATTCTAAAAAACAATTTTATCCTACTGTGGATGTTTTATTGTTATGACCTATGCCAAGGATAAAATATGGCTTTTCAAAAATACATTTCCATTCGCGGCGCACGTGAGCACAACCTTAAAAATGTAGACATCGATCTTCCTCGTGACAAACTGATCGTTATCACAGGGCTTTCTGGATCAGGAAAATCATCCCTCGCTTTTGATACAATTTATGCTGAAGGTCAACGCCGTTATGTTGAAAGCCTTTCTGCCTATGCACGTCAATTTCTTGAAGTGATGCAAAAACCAGATGTTGACAGAATAGATGGCCTTTCTCCAGCCATTTCCATTGAACAAAAAACAACCAGCCGCAACCCTCGTTCAACGGTAGGGACTGTTACTGAAATTTATGATTATATGCGCCTTCTCTTTGCGCGCATTGGTATTCCTCATTCTCCAGCCACTGGGCTTCCCATTGAAAGTCAAACAGTCAGCCAAATGGTTGATCAAGTAATGACCTTAGCAGAAGGGACACGGATTTTTATCCTGGCTCCCTTAGTAAGAGGCAGAAAGGGAGAATATAAAAAAGAGCTCACTGAGCTTTTAAAAAAAGGATTTCAACGCGTTAAAGTAGACGGAGAATTTTACGAAATCCCTGATATTCCCCCTCTTGATAAAAAATACAAGCATGACATAGATGTGGTAGTAGACCGCATTGTTGTACAAAGTGACATAACCTCTCGCTTAGCAGACAGTATAGAAACCTGTTTACAATTAACAAATGGACTAGCTGTTGCCGAAATGGCAGACAAACCTGTGGATAAAAAAGAAACTACAAAGGAAACCGCTTATAAATCAAAAAATGAAACACACCAACGGCTTATTTTTTCGGAAAAATTTTCCTGCCCCGTCTCTGGATTTTCTATTCCTGAAATTGAACCACGCCTTTTTTCCTTTAACAACCCTTTTGGGGCTTGCCCTATGTGCGGCGGACTTGGCACAAAAAAAGCAATAGATCCGATAAAAATTATACCCAATAAAGATCTTACCCTAAAAAATGGAGCAATTGCACCTTGGTCTAAATCATCTTCATTCTACTATAACCAAACCTTAGAAGCATTGGGAAAAGTTTATGGGTTTAAACTGACAGACAAATGGTGTGTGCTTTCAGAGGATGCACGACACGCGCTTCTTTACGGCACAAAAAGAAAAGAAATCTCCTTTGTTTATAAAAATGATTCAGGTTCGCATAAAACAACGCAAAATTTTGAAGGAATCATCCCTAATATGGAGCGACGGTGGAAAGAAACTGATTCGGTATGGTCACGCGAAGAAATTGAGCGTTATATGTCCTCTTCACCCTGTCCTTCTTGTCATGGCTACCGTCTAAAACCAGAAGCGCTCGCTGTCAAAATCCATGGACTTCATATTGGGCAAATATCAGAACTTTCTATCCTAAAAGCAGATGAGTGGTTTGCCACTATTCATCAATATCTCACTGAACAACAACGTAACATTGCAACCCGTATTTTAAAAGAAATTCGTGAACGCTTAGCGTTTTTAAACCATGTGGGACTTGAATATCTTACCTTATCTCGAAGTTCTGGAACCCTTTCAGGAGGAGAAAGTCAACGCATTCGGTTAGCCTCGCAAATTGGTTCTGGTCTTACAGGTGTCCTTTATATTTTAGATGAACCCTCTATTGGTTTGCACCAACGCGATAATGAACGTCTTCTAAAAATGTTGCACCATCTGCGTGACCTTGGCAATACAGTTATTGTTGTTGAACATGATGAAGATGCCATTCTAAGTGCAGACCATGTCGTTGATATGGGACCTGCCGCAGGTGTTCATGGTGGCGAAATTATCGCGCAAGGGACGGCACAAGAAATTATAAAAAATCCCTCCTCTCTCACAGGCCAATATCTTTCAGGAAAAATGGCTGTAACAGTCCCTGCCCAAAGACGAAAAATATCAAAATCAAAAATGCTTAAAGTTATCGGAGCCCAAGGAAACAACCTCAAAAATATCAGTGCTAGCATCCCACTTGGAACCTTCACATGTATAACGGGCGTCTCCGGTGGAGGAAAGTCAACATTCCTCATTGAAACTCTTTTTAAAGCAGCCTCACACCATATCATGGGGACTCATCAAAGCCCCGCAAATTATGAGAAAATTGAAGGATTAGAACTTCTAGATAAGGTCATTGATATCAACCAATCACCCATTGGACGCACCCCACGTTCTAATCCAGCAACCTATACGGGTGCATTTACCCCAATCCGTGATTGGTTTGCCGAACTTCCAGAATCAAAAGCACGCGGTTATCAAGCAGGACGTTTTTCATTTAATGTAAAAGGAGGACGCTGCGAAGCATGTCAAGGTGATGGAGTCATCAAAATTGAAATGCATTTTCTACCTGATGTGTACGTTACTTGCGACGTCTGCCAAGGAAAACGCTATAATCGAGAAACATTAGAAGTAAAGTTTAAAGGTCAATCCATTGCCGATATTTTAGATATGACAATCGAAAAAGCTGAGGAATTTTTTCAAGCTGTTCCCGCCATTCATAATAAAATGAAAACTCTCATGAGAGTAGGTCTTGGCTATATAAAAGTAGGACAACAAGCCACAACGCTTTCTGGTGGTGAAGCCCAACGTGTAAAACTTGCCAAAGAACTTTCACGGAAAAACACGGGTCGTACACTTTACATTCTGGATGAACCAACAACAGGTTTGCATTTCCATGATATTTCTAAACTTCTTGAGGTACTACATGAACTTGTTGAACAAGGCAATACCGTCATCGTCATTGAACATAACCTTGAAGTTATAAAAACAGCAGATTGGATTATCGATTTAGGACCAGAAGGTGGAGACCGTGGTGGTGAAATCGTTGCAGTTGGACGTCCTGAAGATATTATTCATATTCCCACTTCTTATACAGGAAAATTCCTAAAAGAAATTTTGCTGCGTCGACCTCTCTCCCATCCTTCCTCTTAAAGCCCCCTTCCATTTTTAAGGAGAGAAAGTTTATATATCGCCCTCAATCTGATTTTATAAAGATAACGCAAAGGATATGTGCAAACGCCTATAAGAATTAAGTAAACGTAAAACTAGGTGTATTACGGTTATGATTTCACAAAATTTCAGAGAAAAAACGAGAACATATCGCCCATCATTGCTGATATATCCTATGTTTTATAGCATTGTTTCCTGAAAGAAAAGCCTTTGCTATTGCCTGTAAATCAACCTCTCATCTCAACGCAACAACATATTTGAGACAAATGCTAAGACAGTTCAATGCTTTCTCTCTGCTTATTAAAATTTACATACCAGAGAGAACCGAATATATGATATATCTGTTTGAAGCATTTCTGAAATGTAAAAACAGCTTGGTCTTGGAAGAACACAAAGTCTTAAGAACCAGTCCTCATCTTTACCATTATATTATCATTCAGCTTTTATAAAATATAATGTGATAGGCTCCAAAACCAAACACCTCTTATTCTATCATTTTTTCTTTACAAATCTTATAACTCTTCTCCCGAATCCCCCCTTCCCTTTACACTTTAAAAAACATTTCTCGAAAAATATCGAATTATTTTCAACTTTTTGTGCACAAAGTATCTGTTGGACATCTCCCAGTTGCCAATATAATGTGATGTGATCTAAAAGGATCAAATAACGTTGGAGATCGTTTCAGCATGAAAAAAATTGAAGCCATCATAAAACCTTTCAAACTTGATGAAGTGAAAGAAGCACTTCAAGAAATTGGTTTACATAGTATCACAGTAACAGAAGCAAAAGGTTTTGGTCGTCAGAAAGAACATACAGAACTTTATAGTGGGACTCAATATGTTGTTGACTTTCTTCCTAAAGTAAAGATTGAAATTGTTGTTGCCGATGAAAAGCTGGAACAAACGGTCAACACAATACGTAAAGCCGCTCAAACAAAACACATCGGAGATGGAAAAATATTTGTTTTTTCCATCGATGATGTCATTCGTATCGGTACGGATAAATCCGAGAGAGAGACCCTTTAAGCGAATACAAGATTTACCTTTTTATCCACCTCAATCCCACATAAGGAAATTGAATATGACAACCGCCTCAGATATTATCAAACAGATTGCAAACAACGAAATTCGTTTTGTCGACTTGCGTTTTACTGATCCACGAGGAAAGTTGCATCACGTTACAATGGATGTCGCAGAAATCAGTGAAGATACATTTAGTGATGGCGTCATGTTTGATGGCTCTTCAATTGCCGGCTGGAAAGCAATTAATGAATCTGACATGGTTTTGATGCCAGATCCAGAAACAGCGCATATTGACCCCTTTTTTGCTCAATCAACTTTAATCATATTCTGTGACGTTCTTGATCCTGTTTCTGGAGAATTTTATCGGAGAGACCCTCGCTCTATCGCCAAGAGAGCTGAAGCTTATATGAAATCTTTAGGAATTGGAGATACGATCAATGTAGGTCCGGAAGCAGAGTTTTTTATCTTTGATGATGTGCACTATAAAACGGATCCTTACAATACAGGATTTAAACTTGATTCAAGTGAACTTCCCTCCAATGACAATACAGAGTATGAGACGGGCAATCTTGCTCATCGCCCACGAATGAAGGGGGGTTACCTTCCAGTCCCTCCCATTGACTCCTGTCAAGATATACGCTCTGAAATGCTCTCAGCACTTAAAGATATGGGCGTCCGCGTAGAGAAGCATCATCATGAAGTCGCAGCAGGACAACATGAATTGGGTATTCGCTTTGATACGCTTGTTCGCGAAGCTGACAAAATGCAAATTTTTAAATATGTTGTGCATCAAATAGCGAACAGCTACGGAAAAACTGCAACTTTCATGCCAAAACCCGTTTTTGGTGATAACGGCTCAGGCATGCATGTTCATATGTCCATTTGGAAAGATGGCAAACCAATTTTTGCAGGAAATGAATATGCTGGATTATCAGAAACCTGCTTATTTTTTATTGGTGGTATCATTAAGCATGCAAAAGCAATCAACGCCTTCACCAATCCATCTACAAACTCCTATAAGCGTTTAATCCCAGGTTATGAGGCGCCTGTTCTTCTTGCATATTCTGCACGCAACCGCTCAGCATCTTGCCGTATTCCAATGAGCGCTTCACCCAATTCAAAGCGTGTAGAGGTGCGTTTTCCAGATGCGACAGCAAATCCCTATTTAGCATTTGCAGCACTCTTAATGGCTGGTCTTGATGGTATCAAAAATAAAATTCATCCCGGACATGCTATGGATAAAGATCTCTATGACCTTCCCTTAAAAGAGGTCAAAGAAATTCCCACGGTTTCAGGAAGTTTGCGTGAAGCACTTGACGCACTTGATAAAAATCGTACTTTTCTTAAAGCTGGCGACGTCTTTGATGATGATCAAATTAATTCCTTCATCCAAATAAAAATGCAAGAAGTCTTACGCTACGAAACAACACCTCATCCTGTCGAATTTGATATGTACTATTCTGTTTAAAGAATAATGAGGTCTTTCTTATGATTAAAAATGGAGATTAAAATCTCCATTTTTGTGGATACTCCCCTCAAAAAAGAGCAAAAGTCGCTTTTTGCCAATGTGTTTTCCTTTATAATCTCGCTTGAATCTCTTCAAGCCAATCAACAAGGTTTCTAATGCTGCGAATTCGTCTTTCCTTCCCTATTCTCTTATGCATTGCCCTTATTTTACAGACAACTCAAGCTTATACAATTACAGATCCAAAACTCTTAGAGCTTGAAAAGGCTCTGTTTTCTTATAGCAAAGCGATTCAAAATTCTGATTCAAACGCCATCCTAGACGCAATTCCTCCTCAAATCATAGACAGCTTAACTGCCCAAAAAAAATTCAGTAAATCACAATTCCAACAAATCATGAAAAGTCAAATAGAACGGCTTAGGGAAAATTATAAAATTGAAAATATACACATAAACCAAGAACAAAAACGTGAAGGCAAACTTGATAATGGTATCCCTTATTTCATTATACCTATAGAGTTTGTAACCGTAACAAATGCTGGAAAAAAATGCTCTATTCAAACAGAGATTATTGCCCTTTTTGATAACAACAAGTGGTATTTTATCCGCGGTGATGATGAAACCCTCTTAAACATCAGCAATGAGTCATTTCCTGGGCTTGAAAAAATAAAAATTAACCCTCAAAAAATTATAAAAATACCATGATCAAGCAAAAAGGTGCATATATAAAAGATGTTTCATCTTTAAAAGCAGGTTGCAACAATTGTGGCAGCCGCCTCAAATTCAGCTTTCTTATAGGCACGATGCGTCGTTGCTTCTTCGTCCCCCCCCCATTGTTCTATCATCCAATCTTCATCCAAATGCGCAATCTCCCAAGCGTAATCTGCATCAATTTTTCTCGCAGCAACAGCAAGAGCAATAAGAGCAGAGCCCGTTAAGGTTGTCATTGTATGAAGTGCTACAAACATATAAGAAGACTTAAATTGACGGAGATAAGTGCTCACCGCTTGAACAGATTCCCGTGGTTGTTCAACATGCATAAGCCCTTCTGCCAAATAAAAACGTGCACCAATCTTCTCTTCTACCCAATCCAGTAAAGGATCCCACTTTTCGCATTGCCGCTGTACCAACTCCTTTGGTGTTTGAGCACGATAAAAAATCATATCACATGCAACAAACCGCAACAGATCTTCAAAAATAGCTTGTACATCATCAGCGACACCATCAATAACAGTGTTAACAAGACGCGTAATGGGCATTTTTGCTGGATCAATCACTTCTGTCTGGTTCTCAAATTCATGTGCCACTAATCTAGCAAAGGCTTCCGTTGGCACAAGAAAATGACGCCTTGCCGGCGTTTTTACTGAAGATCCATCTAAAAAAATAGAAAAACCACCTTCTTCACAAACCGTTTTCACTTCTCTATAAAATCGTTTGGGAAGTGGCTGACATGACAGCTTTTGCGTTTTTTGAACAGAATGATTTTTGTTTAATGGCATAGAAAAATGATCTAAAATTTCACGCATATTATTTTACCTCTAATATTTTCAATCAATTTACCATTTTTTATATTTTGTACCTCTCAATAAACTTTGAGATAAGAAATGATAACATTCCTTTGTAAACAGTGCTAACTTTCTATGATAGATTGGATCAGATGTATAATACCTCTTTAAAGAAACCCCGAAACAAGTAAGAACCCCTACTGATAATATTTTAAAATTTGAAAAATATCGAACATCCTTTTATAAAAAATAATACGCATTCATAACAATGATATGAAGAGGCAATTTACAGCACATTTTAGAGAGTAAAACCACCTACATCTTTATGACGCACATCCCAACCATTATACAGGCTATAATTTATACATTGCGTGGACAGGACTAGCAATTTGTAAAACAATATTCGTCTTAATTTGCAACTCAATGATAAAACGTGATGATGAAACAGAGTATACCCTTTTGCTTGTAAACTATTCATCTCAAAGAGCAATTTCTATATCAAGGACTTTAAAATATTTCTCACAGAGTTTTTAAAGAAGAAAAAGACACCCATGACGCAAAAAATGATGAAGCAATAAGCTTTTTACTCACCATCCTAGCTTCCAACCAATTGCGAAGACACATCAATGAATATAGAACTCTAAAACAAAAAATACTAAACAAGTAAATTTTAATAGCCTATATCCTAGCCCTAAATAACAATATTTTACAACTTGAGAGGATAAAGAAACTGCAAATAAGAATTTATGACATGGCACCCGTGAACTCATCATAAAAAAACACAATACCTAAAGGGCAGCCATGATAAAGAGCTCTCCTCATAACAAGTTGTACTTTTATACACTTTACGAAATCGACATAAAATTTTTATAAACTCAAAAGAATAAGCTTTAAGAAATTTATTCTTCTGTATCACCATCACTTTCGTTAAAAGCCAAAAGATTAAAGCTTTGTACCATATGCGGTGGTAAAGGTGCGACAATATCTAATATTTTTCCCGAAGGATGAGGGATACGAATACGGCGTGCGTGAAGATGAAGCCGATTTTGAATTCCTCCCGGTAACGTCCAATTACTATCAGAAAAAAAATACTTTGAATCACCAATGATCGGATGATCCATATGTGCAGCATGCACACGTAGCTGATGTGTTCTCCCTGTATAAGGTTCCATTTCAAGCCAAGAAAGAGCCCGCCCTCGCGTATCTAAAACACGATAGTAAGAAACGGCATGATTCGCATTTGGCTCCCCATGCTCACAAACGCGCATTTTATCACCTTGTGCCGTATTTTCCTTCACAATCCATGTTGAAATTTTATCCTGCTTTTTCTTAGGCACTCCCCGAACCAATGCCCAATAAGTCTTTTTCGTTTCCCGTGTTCTAAAAGCAGCCGTCAAAGCCTGTGCAGCCCCCCTAGATCGAGCAACAACAAGCACACCTGATGTCTCACGGTCAAGACGATGAACCAACCGCGGCTTTTCACCTTTTTTATTACGCCATGCTTCAAGCATACTATCCACATGACGCGTTAAACCAGAGCCACCTTGCACGGCAAGACCTGAAGGTTTGTTAAAAACAAAAATTTTAGAATCTTCATAGAGCAGCATTTTTTTTAAAGCGGTTGCATTATCCTGCCCACGAAGTGTTTTATCCGTTACAAGAAAACTTTCTTTGTCATCAACAGGCAAAGGTGGTACGCGAACAGCTTGTCCCAGGAGAAGACGTGTATCAGCCTTGACACGTCCACCATCAACCCGTATCTGACCAGAACGTAGTAATTTTTGTAAATACCCAAATCCAAGCCCTGGATAATGCACTTTAAACCAACGATCTAAACGCATTCCATTTTCATCTGGCTCAATCTTTTTTATTTCTACACCTGCCATACAAGTTCCCTTGCTCATATTCTTGCCCATATCATTTGTTGACTTATTCTTGCATTTCTCTGTTTTCCGTACAAATACCAAGATCTCTAGTCCATAGAATCGGCTTTATCACACCATATTACAAACCGTATTGAAAATTGCATTTTCTTACCGTTCAAATTTTATTAGCTCAAAGTCTAGCAATAACAAATATTTGCAGAGCGAATGGAGATCATCACCTGTGTCCTTATTCAAAACTTATACGCGTGTTCTCTCTTATCTCAACAGAGAAAAAAATATATCTGCTTTAATCTGTACTGCCAATGTTATGTTGGCTATTATCACTATTGCAGAACCTATTTTATTTGGGCGTGTCATTGACTCTATTGCAAAAAAATCAGCGATTATCCCGACCCTTACAATTTGGATATGCTTTGGTTTTTCTCATATTATTGCTTATGTTCTTATTGCTCGTAGCGCCGACCGCTTAGCGCATAGACGCCGCTTAGCCGTTTTAACGGAATCTTTTGAACGTATCATCGCTATGCCTTTAATTTGGCATCACCAGCGTGGAACCTCTAATACGCTTCATGTACTTTTGCGTGCTGTAGACTGCATGTCAACCATATGGTTGGATTTTATGCGTCAACATCTCTCAACTCTTGTCACATTCTTCATTCTTATTCCCATAGCCTTTAATATGAATTGGCGTCTTTCAACAGTCTTAGCACTCCTCGCTATAATCTATGTATTGATTGCACGTTTAGTAATGCGAAAAACAAAAGACGGACAATCTGCTGTAGAGCGCTATCATCATAATCTTTTTAAACATGTCAGTGATTCAATCTCTAACATTTCCGTTGTACAAAGTTATAACCGAATAAAGGAAGAAACTTCTATCTTGCATCAACACACAGAAGATCTCCTTAAAGAACAAAATCCTGTTCTTAATTGGTGGGCTCTTGCAAGCGGCTTAAACCGAATGGCTTCAACCATTTCAATCGTTTGTGTCCTTCTTCTTGGTGCTTTTTTTGTAGCAAAAGACCAACTTCGTGTAGGTGAAGTTGTTGCTTTTGTCGGATTTGCACAATTAATGATTAGCCGTCTCGATCAAATGAGCAGTTTTATTCATTTAACCATATCCTCACAAGCAAAACTACAAGAATTCTTTGCAATGGAAGATTCTACCTTTCATTGCAAAGAGCCCGAAAATTTATCTTCCCTCCAAGAGGTTAAAGGAACAATACAATTTCATGATGTTACCTATAAGTTCCCTAATTCTTCTCAAGGCGTTTTTGATATTTCCTTTGAAGTGAAAACAGGACAAACAGTTGCCATTGTAGGACCAACAGGTGCTGGAAAAACAACACTCATCAACCTGTTGCAACGTGTGTACGACCCTACATTTGGGCATATCTCTATTGACGGAATAAATATACGCTCCATTAATCGCGAATCCTTGCGCAAATCTTTAGCAACAGTGTTTCAAGACGCAGGACTTTTTAACCGCAGTATTTACGACAATATTTCAATCGGAAGAGCAGACGCAACGCGTGAGGAACTTTACGACGCAGCCAAAATAGCAGCTGCCCATGATTTTATTCTGAAAAAAGCAGATCGTTACGACACAATGGTTGGCGAACGTGGCTCTCAATTGTCAGGTGGTGAAAAGCAAAGACTCGCAATCGCACGCGCCGTTTTAAAAAATGCTCCCATTCTTATTCTAGACGAAGCAACAAGTGCTCTTGATGTGGAAACAGAAACGCATGTTAAAGAAGCTCTTGAAAGCATAAGTCATAATCGCACCACTTTCATTATAGCACATCGGCTTTCAACAATACGTGATGCTGATATTGTACTCTTCATGGAACAAGGACATTTAATTGAAAAAGGAAGCTTTCAAGAACTCGTCAATAAAGGGGGACGCTTTTATAAACTCTTAAAAACCGATAATTTAACAACAAGTCCGCTCAAAACAAAAGAAAAAAATGGAAATGTGGTTCCATTTTACGACACCACGTGTAAAAAGAAAGCATCGAAGAAACCATAAGCATAACCATCTTAACGCTTGTGAAACAATAAGCCAATCTCATCATTATGTTTTCAGGTCATAGTGTGAGGCCATTGCATGAAGACAGTTTATAAGCAGCACTTACATTCTTTCTTTAAGAATTTTATCCGCCCCTCCTTATGATGGGAAAGAGAATAGCTTTGATGAATTCAAGATAAAGAGGTGTGAAATGAGAGAATTTACAATATTCACGACTTTCATTCCATGTATAAAGCAATAAAATTATTGTTATACATCAGAATGTTATCCATTATAAGGAAACACTTCCCTTTATATCTAAAAGAGCATATTGGTTTTATAGATCTTTTTTAAAAGTGAGAGATACATAAAGAAATGCTAAAGAATAGAAATTCCAAAGATACACCCTATAAGATGTATCTTTTCACGCAAATTCCCCTTAAGTAAGTGTTTGAATTTTGATTTTTTGGAAAAAAATTGCATATCAAACTCTTTTCAAGATGCTTTCAGACGCCAAAGATTTTTTCAAGTAAAAATCTTTTCTCTTTAAAAAACAATGCAACCCAATAATTAGAAATTATTCCTCAAGAAAAGCCTTTAACGCTATCAATGCTTCATCAGCCTTATTGCCCTCAGGACCACCAGCCTGCGCCATATCTGGACGACCACCACCACCTTGACCACCAAGAGCACCCGAAAGAATACGCACCAAGTCAACAGCACTGAATTTATCGGTTAAATCATCCGTAACACCGACAACAGCACTGCCCTTACCCTCCTCCGAAACGCCGATAAAAGCAACCACTCCAGATCCAACCTGTTTTTTTCCAGAATCGACCAATATCTTAAGATCCCTTGGTGAAATATTCTGAACAACACGCCCCATAAAAGAAATGCCATTGATGATGCTCATATCTTCTTGACCATTTTTCATTATCCCGTCACTGAACACTATGTTTTTACGGAGATCATTTAACTTTTTTTCAAGTTTACGACGATCATCAAGCAAAATCTGAAGACGCTCCTCCACATCAGAAGAAGAAGTTTTTAAAAGGTCAGCAATTTCACGGATTCTCTCGTTTTGACGACAAAGATAAAGGCGTGCAGCCATCCCTGTTAAAGCTTCAATACGACGAACTCCAGCGGCAACAGAACTCTCAGAAACAATATGAATGACACCAATATCCCCTGTTCTCTCCACATGTGTGCCTCCACAAAGCTCAACTGACCAGTGTTTTTTTAATCCTCCCTGTTCAGTCCTATTTCCCATAGAAACAACACGCACTTCATCACCATATTTTTCACCAAATAATGCCATTGCTCCTTCAGAAATTGCCTCATCAGAAAGCATAAGCCGTGTAATGACCTCCGTGTTTTGCAACACAATATCATTTACTAAATCTTCTATTTTTTTCAATTCCTCTAAAGAGACTGATTTGGGATGAGAAAAATCAAAACGCAACCGATCCGGAGAGACAAAAGAGCCTTTTTGTGTCACATGAGATCCTAAAACTTGACGTAAAGCTTCATGTAACAAATGAGTAGCAGAATGGTTTGCACGAATTTTTTTACGGCGAACAACATCCACTTTTAATTTTACACAATCAGAGGTCTTTGCCTGACCAGATTTGACTTCTCCAATATGGATAAAAACACCCTCACCTTTTTTCTGAGTGTCATGCACTTCAAAAATAAAATTTTCACCAGAAATAATACCGCTATCACCAACCTGCCCACCAGATTCGCCATAAAAAGGTGTCTGATTCACAACAAGAAATGCTTTTTGCCCTGAAGAAATATGATCAACAATTTTACCATCACGTACAAGAGCGGTTATAATGCCTTCTGCTTTTTCTTCCTTATAACCCAAAAATTCTGTAGCCCCCACTTTATCACGAACAGAAAACCAAATTGTTTCTGTTACAGATTCACCAGAACCAGACCAATTGGCACGCGCTTCCTCTTTTTGGTGCTCCATTGCTTTATCAAAAGCCTCAACATCAACAGATATTCCACGACGCCGAAGAACATCTTGTGTCAAATCAAAGGGAAAGCCATAAGTATCATAAAGTTTGAAAGCAACCTCACCATTTAAATGATCCCCTTCTTTCAGATGCGTACTCGCTTCATTCAACAAACCAAGTCCTCGGTCAAGAGTTTTACGAAAACGCATTTCTTCCAATTTCAAGATCTCTGAAATCAAAGACTGAGCCCGCACAAGTTCGGGATAAGCTTGCCCCATTTCACGAATGAGAGCAGGCAAAAGACGCCACATCAATGGTTCTTTAACACCGAGAAGATGCGCATGGCGCATAGCGCGACGCATAATACGACGTAAAACATACCCACGCCCTTCATTGGAAGGAAGGACACCATCAGCAATCAAAAACGCACATGAACGAAGATGATCCGCAATCACACGATGGCTTGCAACAAAATCACCCGTTGCCTGAACCCCTGTTATCTCTTGTGAGGCACCAATTAATGTACGAAAAAGATCAATATCATAATTATCATGAACCCCCTGCAAAACCGCAGCAATCCGCTCTAATCCCATACCGGTATCAATAGAAGGATGAGGCAAATCAACACGCTTCTCCTTGTCCACTTGCTCATATTGCATAAAAACAAGATTCCAAATCTCAATGAATCGATCCCCATCTTCTTCCTTACTTCCAGGCGGACCTCCCCAGATTTGATCACCATGATCATAAAAAATCTCTGAACAAGGACCGCAGGGGCCTGTATCTCCCATCGCCCAAAAATTATCCGCTGTCGCAATCCGAATGATTTTCTCGTCTGGAAGACCTGAAATCTTACGCCACAATTCAGCAGAAACATCATCACTATGATAAATTGTCACCAACAATTTATCTTTTGGAAGGCAAAACTCCTTTGTTAAAAGATTCCATGATAAAAAAATGGCCTCTTCTTTAAAGTAATCACCGAAAGAAAAATTACCCAGCATTTCAAAAAATGTGTGATGACGTGCCGTATAGCCAACATTATCAAGATCATTATGTTTTCCGCCCGCACGGACACATTTCTGCGCTGTTGTTGCTTTTTTATAAGAATGCTGCTCAAGTCCCGTAAAAACATTCTTAAACTGCACCATTCCTGCATTTGTAAACATAAGCGTGGGATCATTACGCGGAACAAGCGGACTAGAAGGAAGGACTTTATGTCCATTTTGATAAAAATAATCCAGAAAAGTTGACCGTATGCTATTAACACTATTCATATTTCTACCTGCTAAAGACAGCATAAAACCATAAAGGTAAACCTCTCCTCATTAAATATTCTCGTTGATACACTTGGAGTCAATTTAATCAAAGAGTGGAATCTTTATTCAAAAAACTTAGAAATAAGCGATCTTATTTTTAAAAACTCTCAAAAACAGAAAAAACTGAAAGGAAGGAACTGCATCTGAACAAAGGTTCCATCAAATTTCTTCATCACTTTCTGTCACTTCTGATCCTGCATTTTCTAACAACTCAACCGCGATTAAACCAGCATTTTGACGTAAAGCCGTTTCAATTTCTGCAGCTATTTCCGTATGTTCACGCAAAAACTGCTTGGCATTTTCTCGCCCTTGTCCCAAACGTTGAGAATTATAAGAAAACCACGAGCCAGATTTCTCCACTATGCCAACTTTAACACCTAAATCAATCAACTCACCTAATTTAGAAATACCCTCACCATAAATAATATCAAACTCAACCTGTTTGAACGGAGGAGCCAACTTATTTTTCACTACTTTCACACGTGTTTGATTGCCAACAATCAAATCCCGATCCTTAATGGATCCAATGCGACGAATATCCAAACGGACAGACGCGTAGAACTTTAAAGCATTTCCACCTGTTGTTGTTTCAGGAGAACCAAACATCACACCAATTTTCATGCGAATTTGATTAATAAAGATAACCATACAGTTAGAACGGAAAATTGATGCCGTTAATTTTCGCAGAGCTTTACTCATTAACCGTGCCTGTAATCCAGGTAAAGCATCACCCATTTCACCGTCAATTTCTGCACGTGGTGTTAAAGCTGCGACAGAATCCACAACAAGCACATCAACAGCACCAGAACGAACTAATGTTTCTGTAATTTCCAACGCCTGTTCACCGGTGTCTGGTTGAGAAATAAACAAGTTTTCCAAATCAACACCAAGTTTACGCGCATAAATAGGATCAAGAGCATGCTCCGCATCAATAAAAGCACAGATTCCCCCACTTTTCTGTGCCTCAGCAATAGCATGAAGAGCCAATGTTGTTTTTCCAGAACTCTCTGGTCCATAAATCTCAACAATACGCCCCTTCGGCAATCCCCCAACACCTAAAGCAATATCCAAGGATAATGATCCCGTCGGAACTGTTTCAATTTCAACGACCTGCTCTTTTTGTCCAAGACGCATAATCGAGCCTTTACCAAAAGAACGTTCAATTTGTGAGAGAGCAGCATCGAGAGCTTTTGTTTTATCCACGACTATATCCTTGATCGATTCATTATAATCTAATCTCCTGTTTACACTGTTATTTTACCTTCACGAAAGCCTTGAGTTTAGATTTTCACAGACTATTTCCATTTCTCTCAGCATATATGCCCACAACTATGCCCACAACTTCTCATAAACACACATAAAAAATTTCTTATTTTATGGCACAAAAAACTTCAATCAAATATCTCCAGAGATAGAAACCTAAAGCATTTATAGCGCTCCTTTAAAAAAGAAACAATTTAAATTTCAACGCAACATTTTTCTTCAGCGCCAACTTCGATGACAATTTCTATGAAACTATCAATTGTTTCTACAGACATGTCTCTTCATCGATTTTCTTCCATACAGTCAAGAAACTCAACAAAGCTCAACACCGCCCTCTTGGCACCTTACAATCCCATTGTCAAACAATCTCAAAACTCTGCCTTCCACTTAAACCATGAAGACAAAAAAGCTATACAAAATGAGAGTGTCTCAAAATTCATTCAGATCTAGTATGAAACCTATCGTCTCAAAAAGAAAGTTTTTCACTCTACAAAAACAATAAACCTTTGAAAGCTGTATTCCATTATCACTCATAGCAACAATCATAGAAGAAGAATAAAGTCAGCCTGCAAACAATAAAAAGCCTCTTTCAACGAGACTTTCTTTATTGAGTTCGTTTTTGCCGCAGTTTTTTCCACCATTCAAGACGTTTTATAATCTCGCGCTCAAAACCACGTTCTTGTGGTTGATAATAAATCTGACGCCCAAGCTGTTCTGGAAAATATTCCTGTCCTGAAAAAGCATCGGGCTCATCATGATCATAACGATAACCATGCCCATATCCTTCTTCTTTCATAAATTTCGTAGGTGCATTAAGGATATGTCTGGGAGGAGGCAAAGAACCATTTTTGCGCGCACAATCCATAGCTGCTTTATAAGCAAGATATGCCGCATTCGATTTTGGTGCCGTTGCAACATAAAGACATGCTTGCGCTAAAGCCAACTCTCCTTCTGGGGAACCTAAATAATCATAAGCATCCTTCGCAGCATTACAAATGACCAAAGCTTGTGGATCCGCTAAACCGATATCTTCAACAGCGATACGAACTAATCTTCGCCCAATATAGAGAGGGTCTTCGCCCGCATCTAACATCCGTGCCAAATAATAAAGAGCAGCATCAGGATCAGATCCACGAACCGATTTATGAAACGCTGAAATGAGATTATAGTGACCATCCCGTCCCTTATCATAAATTGGCGCACGACGCTGAATAATTGCTTGTAAAGCAAGAGCATCAAATATCTCTCCCGATCGTGCAGAACCCCACACTTCCTCGGCCAATATTAATGCTGCCCGTGCATCACCATCAGACATTTCAATCAAAACATTTCTGGCTTCATCATCCAAAGGAAGAGACTTTCCCTCCACTTCTTCAGCACGTTTCAAAAGCTTATCCAAACTTTCACTGGTATGTGGGTGAAATGACAAAACACGTGCACGAGAAAGAAGGGCTGCATTAAGCTCAAATGAAGGATTCTCCGTTGTTGCCCCTATAAGAATTACAGTACCATCTTCTATGATAGGAAGAAAACTATCCTGCTGAGCACGATTAAACCGATGAATTTCGTCAACAAACAAAAGTGTTTGGCTTCCAGACATAAAACGCATCTGAGCACTTTCAAAAATTTTCTTAAGCTCAGAAACTCCCGTAAAAATAGCAGAAATTTGTTCAAAAACAAAATTTGTCTCAAGCGCTAATAAACGTGCAACTGTTGTTTTTCCTGTGCCTGGAGGTCCCCAAAAAATCATCGACCCAATTGAGCCAGAGGACAACATACGTGAAAGCATCCCCATCTCTCCAAGCAAGTGATTTTGTCCTATGACATCACCAAGAGAACGAGGACGCATTCTTTCTGCAAGCGGACGATTTTTATGAGCCTGGAGATCAAAAGATGAAGTAAAAAAATCTTTATCCAAAAAAAACCTCAGCGAATAAACTGACGAATATACATACCATCACGTTCATATTCCAATTGCCACATATTAGGGCGACCTTGCATAAGAATCTTTTTCAACTGAGCAACTGTTTGAACTTTATGTCCATTAACAACACGCAAAATATCTCCTGGACGAAAAATACCCGAAGCATTACTCATTTCATCAACATTCAGAATCACGACACCTCTTGCAGAGCTAGACAGATGAAAACGCCGACTATTTTGTGGTGTTAAATCTAAGATTTCAGCACCAGAAAGAGGACCTTCACTGGTAATTTTTTCAGATTTCGAAAAAACAGATGCTGATATCGATGCAACCATTATTTTTGTCTTTAAAGTCTTCCCATTTCGTAAATATTCCAAATCAAGACTTTTCCCAGTGCCAGCTGTTATCAAACGATATCCAAGACTATCAGGGCTATCAACACGCACCCCTTGTACACTCAAAATAACATCACCCACTTTTAAGCCAGCTCTCGCAGCAGGACTATCTTTGACAATTTCAACAACAAGAGCACCATAGGGACGTTCTAAACCTAAGCCACCTGCAATATCAGGTGTAACATTTTGAAAAGAGGCACCAATATAAGGGGGTACAAAATATTTCTCACCACCTCTCACAGTATCCAGCATTACTTTTACAAGATTTGCTGGAATAGCAAAACCAATTCCTACAGAACCACCTGAACGTGAATAAATAGCCGTATTAATCCCGATCAACTGTCCTTTCATATCAACCAAAGCCCCACCAGAGTTTCCCGGATTAATGGCCGCATCTGTCTGAATAAAAAAGTCAAAATCAGAAATCCCAACACGCGTACGTGCCTGTGCTGAAACAATACCACTCGTAACCGTTTGACCAACACCAAAAGGATTACCAATTGCTAAAACAAGATCACCAACCTCAACGGCATCAGAGTCTCCCAAAGAAAGAGCAGGAAACTGCTCATCCTTTACATCAATTTCAAGCACAGCAATATCTGTTGCTTCATCTTTGAGCACAACTCTACTATCAAATTCTCGCCCATCTGAAAGAGCCACTTTAATTTCGCTTCCATCCTTAATGACATGGTAATTCGTAACAATCAAACCACGTGAATCAACAATTACACCAGACCCTAATGAAGATTGCTTACGTACAGGAAGATTATTTTGAAAACGACCAAAAAACTGTTCAAAAAATGGGTCCCCCTCAAAAGGTGAACGTGCTTTAATTTTTCGAGCTGCATAAATATTGACAACAGATGGAATAGTTTTTTTGACTAAAGGAGAAAATGAAAGAGTCATTTCTTTTTGTGTTTGCGGAACTTGAGCATACGCGCAATAAAAAGATACCTGTGCCACAACAGCAAAAAAAAGCCACACCCAAAAAGAATATCTCATTATTCACTCCTTAAAAGTAACCCATTTTTCTTAGTAAGAAGATAAGCCCCCCTTATCCTTCATAAACTAAGGATTTTCATTAATATTTATAATGGAGAAAAAAACAACCACTTGAACAGTAAATATTATAAAAATAAAATAATTCAATATATCGTAATCTTTCATAATATTTAACGCTTTAAAAATCTAACATAAAATACGTACAAAAAAACCGCCATAAAAAGGCGGCTTCCTCACATTTTACAAAAAGAAAACACTCTCTATTTCACGAAGAAACTTCCTTTTGCTTTGTATCCTCTTCCGCACGCATACGATCTATAGCACCCTTCGCATCAACATCACGATCAACAAACTCAACAACAGCCATAGGAGCATTATCACCGGTACGAAACCCCGCTTTCATGATACGCAAATACCCACCATTACGCGTTGCATAACGTGGTGCAAGCGTATCAAATAATTTCGCAGCCTTCCCTGAATCACGAAGTGCCGCAATTGCTTGTCTGCGCGCGTGCAAACCTCCACGCTTTCCCAATGTTACCAACTTTTCAACAATAGGACGAATTTCCTTAGCCTTTGGAAGCGTTGTCACAATCTGCTCATGCTCGATCAGCGAAATCGCCATATTTGCAAACATCGCTTTACGGTGACTGGCAGTCCGATTCAACTTGCGGCCTGAGTTACTATGGCGCATGAACCTTCTCCTTAAATTCTAACTCTAATACTGATCTTCATAACGTTTAGCAAGATCATCAATGTTTTCAGGTGGCCATGCAGAAATCTCCATACCAAGATGTAGTCCCATACATGCCAAAACTTCTTTAATTTCATTCAACGATTTACGCCCAAAATTTGGTGTCCGAAGCATTTCAGATTCCGTCTTCTGAATAAGATCACCGATGTAAACAATATTATCATTCTTAAGACAATTTGCCGAGCGAACTGAAAGCTCTAACTCATCCACTTTTTTGAGAAGTGCAGGATTAAACGCAAGTTCAGAATCAGTTTCTTCTACATCGTCCTTTTCTGGTTCTTCAAAATTAACAAACAACGCCAATTGATCCTGAAGAATACGCGCAGCATAAGCAACAGCATCTTCCCCGTTAACAGCACCATTGGTTTCAATTGTAAGCGTTAACTTATCATAATCCAGAACCTGACCTTCACGGGTATTCTCTACTTTATAAGACACCTTACGAATTGGTGAATAAAGACTATCAATGGGGATAAGCCCTATCCGCCCATCATCAACGGAATTGCGATCAGATGGAACATAACCTTTGCCTGTATTGACAATAAACTCCATACGAATTTCAGCATCTTCATCAAGCGTACAGATAACATGCTCTGGATTCAAAACTTCCATATCTCCAATAACATTGATATCTCCAGCTTTCACAACGCCTGGCCCCTCTTTAGAGAGAACAACCCGCTTAGGACCCTCTTCCTGCATACGAAGTGCAATTTCCTTAATGTTAAGAATAATATCTGTGACATCCTCACGCACACCTGGAATCGATGAAAACTCATGCAATACCCCATCAATTTGTACAGCCGTAATTGCCGCACCCCGCAATGAAGACAACAACACACGACGAAGCGCATTTCCTAACGTCAAACCAAAGCCGCGTTCAAGAGGTTCCACAACCATACTCGACACGTTCAAATTATCATGCCTAGAAAACTCAACCTTATTGGGTTTAATCAGTTCCTGCCAGTTTTTCTGGATCATATTTTTATTCCCGTTCTTTAGTTCCGCCACCATTCAATCGTAACGGCCAATGTGAACATCAGAGAAATCTCTGACAACAAAAAACAATACCCAATTAAACACGCCGCCTTTTCCGTGGACGACATCCATTATGAGGAATTGGTGTTACATCACGAATAGAAGTAATCACAAAGCCGACAGATTGCAATGCGCGCAAAGCAGACTCACGACCCGAGCCCGGTCCGCAAACTTCAACTTCCAAGGAACGCATACCATGTTCCTGCGCTTTTCTAGCACAATCTTCTGCCGCAACCTGCGCAGCGAAAGGCGTAGATTTCCGCGAACCTTTAAATCCCTGAGCACCAGCAGACGACCAAGCAATCGTATTTCCCTGAGCATCCGTAATGGTAATCATTGTATTATTAAATGTTGAATTGATATGCACAACACCTGACGAAATATTCTTACGCTCGCGACGACGAACACGTGTGGCTTCCTTGGCCATAATTTTCCTTTCAATGATCTCCTCACCGCCGTAACACCAGCAGCTCCACCTTTCTTATTTCTGTTAAAAATTTTAACAAGAAACAGAATATGTAATAAATAAACCCTTTTGTAAATTAAAGAGATTATTATTTCTTCTTACCGGCAATCGCCTTAGCTGGACCTTTACGCGTACGCGCATTTGTATGCGTACGCTGTCCACGAACAGGCAAAGAACGGCGATGACGTAAACCACGATAACAGCCAAGATCCATTAAACGCTTAACACTCATCGCAACCTCGCGACGAAGATCACCTTCAACTTGATAACCTTGATCTATTGCTTCACGAATCTGCAACACTTCTGCATCTGAAAGCTCGTGCACACGACGTCCCACAGGAATGCCAACCTTTTTAGTAATTTCTTGAGCAAATTTTGGTCCAATCCCGTGGATATACTGAAGCGCAATAACTACACGCTTATTTGCCGGGATATTGACGCCAGCAATACGAGCCACGCCTATTCTCCTTGGTAACATTGACAATCAACCATAAAATACCTGATGTACTTTACAGAAAAGTGACTCGGTATAAATATACTCCGAATCCGACTACTTTAGTAAAATAAATTAAAGCATTTTCTGATAGATTTTATCCCAAAAGTCAACACTTTTCATTTATTTCTGAGAATTTTCTTATTGAAGAAACTTTCTAATCATATCTGATACCTCAACAATATCAAGCATTCCATCAACGACCTTCAATAATCCCCTTTCTAAATAAAATTGTGACAGAAGCGCCGTTTTTTCACGATATTCCACTAATCGCTTTGCAAAAGCAACAGGATTATCATCTGAACGAACATGACCACCAGTAGCTATCGTTTCCTGAACACGTTTCTTCATCCGCTCAATCAACGCATTCTCATCAACAGTTAGCTCAATAACAGCATCAAGCTGCATATTTTTTGATTGTAGATTCCCCTGCAAAGCTTTTGCTTGCCCAACAGTTCGTGGATATCCATCCAAAATAAAACCGTTTACACAATCACTCTCATCGATTCGCTCAGATACAATTTGATTAACAATACTATCAGAAACCAAAGCACCAGAACTTATAATAGCCTTAGCTTGTTTACCAATTTCCGTCTCTTTTATAATAACTTCACGTAACATATCACCTGTTGACAGCTGAGGAATATGATACAACTCTGTTAACATTTTAGCCTGTGTACCTTTGCCTGCCCCAGGAGGACCTAAAAGAACAATTCTCATCGATTCCGCTTACCTCCACGAAGTTTTGACTTTTTAATCAACCCTTCATATTGGTGTGCAACAAGATGCCCCTGAATTTGAGCAATAGTATCAAGTGTAACAGTAACAACAATCAATAAAGATGTGCCCCCAAGATAAAAAGGAACCTGTAGGGCAGATATCATAAACTCCGGCAACAAACAAACCAAAATAATATAAACCGCCCCCACAACAGTAATACGTGTCAAAACATAATCAATATATTCAGCCGTACGCTCGCCAGGACGAACCCCAGGAATAAAACCAGAATGCTTTTTCAACTGATCCGCTGTATCGCTTGGATTAAATACAACAGCCGTATAAAAAAAGCAAAAAAACGCCATTAAAAGTGCATAGACAATCATATAAAGCGGCTGTCCATGACCGAGAGAATAAGAAACAGACTGAACCCACTGTGGCATTTTATCAGAAAAATTATTAACAGTTGCAGGCAATAACAACAAAGATGAAGCAAAAATAGGTGGAATAACACCAGCCGTATTTAACTTCAAAGGAAGGTGCGACATATCACCTTGAAACATCTGGTTACCAACCTGGCGTTTTGGATACTGAATAAGAATTCTCCGTTGTGCACGCTCTACAAAAACAATAATCCCTATAACAGAAACAGCAACAACAACGATCACTATCAACAAAAAAGTTGACAAATCAGCTTGACTATGCGCAGTCAAAAGTTGAGCAAAAGTTGAAGGAAGATTAGCCACAATACCTGCAAAAATAATCAGAGAAACCCCATTCCCAACACCGCGCGATGTGATTTGCTCACCAAGCCACATCAAAAACATCGTTCCACCAACAAGTGTAATGACAGAAGAAACGCGAAACATGAGACCCGGCTCCATAACAATTTGAAGCCCTGTTCCTATACCACTTTCAAGCGCAACCGCAATACCAAAAGCCTGCAGTATCGCCAATACCACTGTGACGTAGCGAGTATACTGATTAATAACCTTACGCCCCACTTCACCTTCTTTTTTAAGAGTTTCCAACGAAGGGATAATTGAAGTGAGCAACTGGACAATAATTGATGCTGAAATATAAGGCATAATCCCCAGTGCAAAAATCGCCATACGCCCAACAGCACCCCCAGCAAACATATTAAACAAACCCAAAACGCCAGACGCATGATGCTCAAACGTCTGTCGTAAAGCATCAATATTAATACCAGGAAGAGAAATATAAGTACCAAAACGATACACGAGAAGAGCAGCTAGAGTAAACCAAATGCGCTTTTTCAACTCGGTCGCACGTGAGAAAGTCCCGAAGTTTATATTGGAAGCAAATTGCTCTGCCGCTGATGCCATAAAACGTCTCCACCACTCCAGTTCTTTAAAATCACAGCAGTATAATTTAAAAACACTATACTACATAAATAAATCTAAAATTTAAAGAATTCTCCACAAAAAACGTCCTCAAATAAAGTGCACATACACTTTCAGAACATCATTCATATCCCAAAATCACTGCGCAGTCTCAGGAAAAACAACCTGACCACCAACTTTTTCAATCTTAAGACGGGCCGCCTTAGAAGCACCAGAAACATGAAATACAATTTTTGACTTTAATTCACCGTCAGAAAGAAGACGCACCCCATCTTTCGCACGACGAATAATACCAGCCTCTTTTAGGGTAATAATATCAACAGCTCTTTCAATATTCAATTTACCAGAATCAACAGCCAATTGAATACGCCCCAACGAAACTTCGTTATAGGTCTTAGCAAAAAAATTTCTGAACCCACGCTTTGGCAAACGACGATAAACAGGCATTTGCCCACCCTCGAAACCATTAAGGGAAACACCAGAACGAGACTTTTGTCCTTTCACACCACGACCACCAGTTTTACCAATGCCGGAGCCAATACCACGCCCGACACGTTTACGACTCCTTGTTGCACCTTCACGATCACGCAGCTCATTGAGTTTCATATCTTCTTCTCCCGCAATCTTTAAGCTTCATTTACAATGCGAACAAGGTGCCGAACCTTGGAAATCATACCGCGAACACAAAGCGTATCTTCCAAAACACGCCGCCGCCGGACTTTATTCAATCCAAGCCCCTTTAAGGTCGCACGCTGCACCTGTGAGTTCCGAATCGGACTCCCAATTTGTTCGACTGTTATAGTCCTACCATTCTGAGATTTTTCCTGAACCATTTCTTAATTCCTTTTCTGATAATCTCAGAAACTACCCTTCTGCATCAACTAAATGTTGACGACGCACCTGCAAAGTCGAATATTTAAGACCACGTTGAGCTGCAATATCTCTAGGATGCATTTGATTCTTTAACGCATCAAAAGTTGCACGTACCATGTTATAAGGATTAGATGATCCTAATGATTTTGCAACAACATCCTGCATACCAAGAGTTTCAAAAATAGCACGCATTGGCCCCCCAGCAATAATACCGGTACCAGCGGAAGCCGAACGCAACAGAACACGACCTGCTCCATGACGACCTTCAAGATCATGATGCAACGTACGCCCAGAACGCAACGGAACATAAATCATCCCACGCTTTGCAGATTCCGTAGCTTTACGAACCGCTTCTGGCACTTCACGCGCTTTACCATGACCAAAGCCCACACGCCCCTTTTGATCTCCAACGACAACAAGAGCAGCAAAGCCAAAACGCCTACCACCCTTCACAACTTTAGCAACACGGTTAATATGAACAAGTCTATCGACCAACTCACTATCCCGCTCATCTCGTTCACTACGTTCTTTTTGTGCCATTCCTAATTCCTTTTTCTTTTCCGGAAGCACCACAATAAAGCTTCCCCATCAAACCAGAGAAACCTATACGATATATCCTAAAAAAAACCTTACTAAAATTTTTATAAGGCATTTTAGAAACTTAAACCACCTTCACGAGCAGCCTCAGCCAAAGCTTTTATTCTACCGTGGTAAACATATGCACCACGATCAAAAACCACTTCATTCACACCAGCTTTTTTTGCACGTTCCGCAATTAATTTACCAACAGCTAAAGCAGCTTCTTTATCTGAACCACGTTTTAATGTCTTTTTCAAATCACCCTCAATGGTAGATGCCGAAACAAGCGTACACCCCCGCAAGTCATCAATAATTTGAGCATAAATATTTTGATTCGAACGATAAATACTAAGCCGCGGACGATCATTAGAAACCATCTTAATTCTACGACGAACACGCCGTGCACGACGCTGAATGATATTCTTAGATGAAACCATGATGCAAAACCTTTATTTCTTTTTACCTTCTTTACGGAAGATACGTTCATCTGCATGTTTAATACCCTTGCCTTTGTAAGGCTCAGGTCTGCGATATTCACGAATCTCCGCAGCAACTTGCCCAACTTGCTGTTTATTAATCCCAGAAATAACAATTTCAGTAGACTTAGGTACCGTTACAGTCACACCCGATGGAACTTTATAAACCACATCATGTGAGAATCCTAATGAAAGTTGAACATCCTTACCCTGCAAAGCAGCACGATAACCAACACCATTAATCTCCAGCCTCTTCTCAAAACCATCCTTCACACCACAAAAAAGATTCTCAATCATTGAGCGTGACATTCCCCATTTAGAGCGAGCATCTTTCGATTGATCCCGTGGTAAAACCGTTACAATACTTTCTTCAAGCTTTACCAAAACTTCATCATTAACGATGTAACTTAATTCACCTTTTGGTCCTTTTGCCTTAACCAGCTGACCTTCAACAGTCACCGTAACCCCAGAAGGAACTGAAATGGGCTTTTTTCCAATACGAGACATTGTTCTAACCTATTTTTCTTCTGTTTTCTTACAACCACTTAGAAAACACGACAAAGAAGTTCCCCGCCAACATTCTGTTCACGTGCTTCATGATCAGCCATAACGCCTTTAGGAGTCGATAAAATCGAAATACCAAGACCATTCGCTACCTGAGGAATTGATTTAGCAGAAACATACACACGACGCCCTGGTCTTGAAACACGTGAAATCTCACGAATAGCACCTAAACCTTCAAAATACTTCAATTCAATTTCAATCTCAGATTTTCCATCACCTAAATCAACCTGATTATACCCGCGAATATAACCTTCCGATTTAAGAACATCAAGAACATGGGCACGAAGATTCGAAGCAGGTGTAACCACTTTGTTTTTTCTACGAGCAAGCGCATTCCGAATACGCGTTAACATATCACCAAGAGGATCCGACATAGACATTGAGCAATCTCCTCTTACCAACTAGACTTAACAATGCCCGGAATATGGCCTATAGAGCCAAGTTCACGCAACGCAATCCGCGACATTTTTAATTTACGATAATAGGCCCGTGGGCGCCCCGAAACCTCACACCGATTACGAACACGAACCCTCGCAGAGTTACGTGGCAACTCCGCTAACTGAACAGAAGCTCTGAACCGCTCTTCTAGAGAAAGTTTCTGATCCATAACGATCGCTTTCAAACGCGCACGACGTGCAGCATAACGCTTTACCATCACCTCACGACGTTTATTTTTTTCAACGGCACTCACTTTGGCCATAATCTTACCTCGCTACGTTTGCCGTTACGAACGAAAAGGAAAATTAAAAGCACGCAATAACTCACGCGCTTCATCATCCGTCTTCGCTGTCGTACAAACGATAATATCCATACCCCAAATTTGATCAACTTTATCATAGTTGACTTCTGGGAATACAATGTGTTCTTTGATACCCATAGCAAAATTACCACGACCATCAAAGCTTTTTGGATTCAAACCACGAAAATCACGAACTCGCGGAAGCGCAATCGTAACAAGACGATCCAAAAACTCAAACATACGATCTTTGCGCAACGTAACTTTAGCCCCAAGAGGCATACCTTCACGAACCTTAAAGGTTGCAATAGAATTACGTGCACGAGTAACAACAGCCTTCTGACCTGTTATTAATCCCAGATCCTCAGCAGCAATAGAAGGCTTTTTAGAATCAGTAGTTGCTTCACCGATCCCCATATTGACCACAATTTTATCAACACGCGGAATTTGCATCGCATTTTTATAATTAAATTTGTCTTGAAGAGTTTTACAAACCACTTCAAAATAATGCACCTTCATACGCGGCGTCTGTTTTTCCTCAGCCATCAATCAAATCTCCCGAACGCTTGGCAAAACGAACCTTATTACCATCTGCATTCATCCGAAAACCCACACGTGTTGGCTTACCATCCTTAGGATCAGCAATCGCCAAATTAGATAAGTGAATCGAAGCTTCCTTAGAAATAATCCCAGCCTCTTGCTTTTGTGTCTGACGTTGATGACGTTTGATCATATTAATCCCATGAACAAAAGCTCTATTCTCCTTCGGATTCACCTTAATTACTTCACCACTACACCCTTTATCCTTACCGGATAAAACAACAACTTTATCACCTTTTCGAATCTTCTGCATAACATCAACTCCTTATAACACTTCAGGAGCGAGCGAAATGATCTTCATATGATTCCTACCACGAAGTTCGCGAGGAACTGGTCCAAAGATACGTGTACCGATCGGCTCTTTCTTATTATCCACCAAAACAGCAGCATTACTGTCAAAACGAATGACACTCCCATCTGCGCGACGAATATCCTTAGCAGTACGAACCACTACAGCCTTCATCACATCACCCTTCTTAACGCGGCCACGAGGAATAGCATCCTTAACCGAAACAACAATAATATCACCGACCGAAGCATATTTCCGCTTTGAACCGCCTAACACCTTAATGCACATGACACGACGAGCACCAGAGTTATCGGCAACGTCGAGATTTGTTTGCATCTGAATCATGACTGGCCACCTTCTCTCAAATATTTATATCCGGTTTTGCCTCTAAAACATCCGGATCTGCCTGCCAAACAATGATAAAGCCACTGCCTTCAAATCTACCAATGGAAGCAAAGCCGCTGCTAAATTCTAAGACAATAAACCTAGTTAAACTACGCTACACTGCCTTTAACAACAATCCAACACTTATCTTTCGAAATTGGCTTAGATTCCTGAATAGAAATCTGATCTCCAATCTTGAATTGGTTGCTTTCGTCATGCGCCTTATACTTTTTAGACTGCCGAACAGTCTTTTTAAGAAGTGGATGAGAATAACGACGTTCCACTTTAACAACTACAGTTTTATCGCTTTTGTCGCTAACAACAACACCCTGCAAAATGCGTTTAGGCATCTCTCTATTTCCTCAAACCTTACTTTCATTTATCTTCTGATGAAGAAAAGTTTTCACACGCGCAATATCACGACGAACTTGCCTAACACGTGCAGTCTTTTCCAATTGACCCGTCGCCTTTTGAAAGCGCAAATTAAACTGCTCTTTCTTTAACTTAGCCAATTCATCTTTCATTTGGTCGAGCGTTTGCGCCCGTAATTCTGTGGCTCTCATCGCTTAACCTCTTTATTCAGCAATACGCTGTATGAAACGTGTCTTAATAGGCAACTTTGCAGCACCAAGCCTTAGCGCCTCACGTGCCACATCCTCAGAAACCCCATCAAGCTCAAACATGACGCGCCCAGGCGCAACACGTGCAGCCCAATAATCAACACTTCCCTTACCCTTACCCATACGAACCTCGGTCGGCTTAGACGTAACCGGAAGATCCGGAAAAATACGAATCCATACACGACCAGAACGTTTCATATAACGCGTGATCGCACGACGCGCCGCTTCAATTTGGCGGGCAGTAATCCGCTCTGGCTCAACAGCCTTCAAACCGTAAGCACCGAAATTTAAATCCGTACCACCCTTCGAAACACCGTGAATACGGCCTTTAAACTGTTTACGGAACTTTGTGCGCTTTGGCTGCAACATTGCTCTCTACTCCAAATTTTAGTTCAATCATAAAAACTAAGCACTTTCGCGGCGACGATTCGACGAAGAACCAGAATGGTCAGCCTCTGTAGCACGACGTTCTGAAGCCATCGGATCATGCTCCAAAATCTCACCTTTAAAGACCCAAACCTTAACACCACAAACACCGTAAGCAGTTTTAGCTTCTGCTGTACCGTAATCAACATCAGAACGCAAAGTATGAAGAGGAACACGCCCCTCACGATACCACTCCATACGAGCAATTTCAGCACCACCTAAACGACCAGAACAGTTAATACGAATTCCCTCTGCCCCAAGACGCATAGCCGACTGAACTGCACGCTTCATTGCACGCCGAAAAGCAACACGACGTTCCAACTGCTGAGCAATTGATTGTGCAATAATCGTGGCATCAATTTCAGGCTTACGAATTTCCACAATATTCAATGAAGTTTCAGCATTTGTCATTTCCGAAAGTTTACGACGAAGTTTTTCAATATCAGCACCTTTTTTGCCAATAATTAAACCTGGACGTGCAGAATGAATCGTCACACGACATTTCTTATGCGGACGCTCAATAACAACTTTGGAAATAGCTGCTTGTTTAAGCTCTTCAAGTACATACAAACGAATCTTCAAATCCTCATGAAGAAGACGCCCATACTCACCACTATCAGCATACCAACGGGAATCCCAAGTCCGATTAACTCCAAGACGAAGTCCTATTGGATTGATCTTCTGACCCATTATGCGGCCTCCACTTTTTCGGTAATTTCACGAACAATAATAGTAAGATGTGAAAACGGACGTTCAATCCGGCTAGCGCGTCCACGACCACGAACATGAAAACGCTTCATCACGATCGACTTACCAACATAGGCTTCTGCAACAATAAGCGAATCAATATCAAGATCGTGATTATTTTCTGCATTTGCAATCGCCGATTCAAGAGTTTTCTTCACTGTACTCGCAATACGTTTACGTGAAAACGTCAAATCAGCCAACGCAACATTAACCTTTTTACCACGAATCATAGCAGCAACCAAATTAAGTTTTTGTGGGCTAACACGAATTGTCCGAGCAATAGCTCTCGCCTCATTATCTTTAAGCTGGCGCGGAACCTTAGCTTTTCCCATCACCTATTTCCTCTTCGCTTTCTTATCTGCACCATGCCCATAATAAGTCCGAGTGGGAGCGAACTCACCAAACTTATGCCCAACCATCTCTTCAGAAACAGAAACAGGAATATGTTTATTACCGTTGTAAACACCAAAAGTCAAACCAACAAATTGCGGCAAAATAGTAGAGCGACGACTCCATATTTTAATAACTTCATTGCGCCCACTCGCACGGACCTTTTCTGCTTTTCCAAGAAGATAGCCGTCAACAAACGGACCTTTCCAAACTGAACGAACCACTTCAGACTACCTTTCTCATTTCTTGCGCTGATGACGCGTACGCATGATAAACTTATCAGTGGCTTTATTAGAGCGCGTACGCTTACCTTTTGTAGGTTTACCCCAAGGAGACACTGGATGACGCCCCCCCGATGTACGACCTTCACCACCACCATGTGGATGATCAACCGGATTCATAGCAACACCACGAACATGTGGACGTCTACCACGCCAACGCGACCGACCCGCTTTACCATCATTAATATTCCCGTGATCAGGATTAGAAACTGCACCAACAGTTGCAAAACAACTGCCAGATACCAAACGCTGCTCCCCGGAATTAAGACGAAGAATAGCCATTCCTTGATCTCGTCCAACCAACTGTGCATAAGTACCAGCTGAACGCGCAATCTGGCCACCTTTTCCCGGTTTCATTTCAACATTATGAACAATTGTACCTACAGGCATATTACCGAGTGGCATAGCATTACCCGGTTTAACATCAACATTTGAACCAGCTATAATGGTATCACCAATAGCAAGGCGCTGTGGTGCAAGAATATAACTTAATTGCCCATCTTCATAACGAACTAAAGCAATAAATGCCGTCCTATTTGGGTCATATTCTAAACGCTCAACTTTCGCAGGAACACCACGTTTAAGACGCTTAAAATCAACAAACCGATAACTGCGCTTATGTCCACCACCCTGAAAACGAGCAGTAACTCGACCATGATTGTTACGCCCACCTTTTGATGACAACCCTTCAGTTAAAGTCTTTACAGATTTACCCTTATAAAGACAAGAGCGATCTACAATAACAAGTTGACGCTGCCCGGACGTAGTTGGATTAAAGTGCTTAAGTGCCATTATTTTTATCTCCGAGCCTCTCTAAAGACCTGTTGAAACATCGATAGACTGACCTTGAGCCAAAGTCACGATCGCTTTTTTCACATCACTCTGCCGACCAACAATCCCTTTGAAACGTTTTACCTTACCTTTGCGAACTATCGTGTTAACCGCTTTAACTTTAACATTAAAAAGCGCCTCAACAGCAGCTTTAATCTCAGGCTTTGTCGCCTTCGGTGCAACATTAAAAGCAACCTGATTGTACTCAGAAACCATGGTCGACTTTTCACTAATAACTGGACTAACAATTATATCATAATGGCGAAGATCTGTCATTTAAAACGCTCCTCAAGAGCATCAACAGCCGCTTTTGACAAAACAAGTTTGCTGCGACGCAAGATATCATAAACATTAATCCCTTGAATTGGTAAAACATCAATATTAGGAATATTCGATGCAGCGCAAGAAAAATTCACATCAATTTCTTTTCCACCAATTAAAAGAGCATTATCCAACCCAAGCATAGAAAAACGAGAAACAAGCGTCTTCGTTTTAGAATCCTTAACACTCAGATCATCAACAATAATTAAATCATTCGTTTTCAATTTCGCTGACAAAGCAAGACGCACTCCGAAAGCGCGAATTTTTTTAGGCAGATCATGCATATGGCTACGCACCACAGGACCGTGCGCCTTACCCCCCCCCCGAAACTGCGGTGCACGAGCAGATGAATGCCGAGCACGACCCGTTCCTTTTTGTTTAAACATCTTTGCTCCTGTTCGCGACACATCTGAACGCCCCTGCGTTTGATGCGTTCCCTGCTGACGACGAGCAAGCTGCCAACGAACAACACGCTGTAAAATATCTTCACGCGGAACAAGACCAAAAATATTCTCAGAAACCTCTAACTTACCAGCCTCATTACCATCAAGGGTTTTAATTACAAGATCCATCATACGGCTCCCTCAGCGTCAGAGGTTTCCATAACTGGAGCAACCCCTTCCATTTTCTCTTTCGCACGTTGGCGAATACCAGCAGGCTTTGGCGCATTACTAGGAAGAGGCTTTTTTACAGCATCTCGCATCAAAATCCAAGCACCCTTAGAACCAGAAACAGCACCACGAACTAAAATTAAACCACGTTCAACATCTGTGGAAACAACTTCAATATTCTGTGTTGTTACACGGACCTGCCCCATATGGCCAGCCATCTTTTTACCTTTAAAGACCCTACCCGGATCCTGACACTGACCTGTAGAACCATGAGCACGATGTGTAATCGAGTTACCATGTGACGCACGATGCCCACCAAAGTTATGCCGCTTCATAACACCAGCAAAACCCTTACCGATACTCGTACCCGTCACATCTACTCTCTGCCCTGGAACAAAATGCTCCACTGTAATCTCCGTACCAATATCAAGAAGATTTTCAGGGCTTACACGAAACTCCGCTACTTTCGCTTTTGGCTCCACAGAAGCCTTAGCAAAATGCCCCCGAAGAGCCTGCGAAGTATTTTTAACCTTAGAAAATCCCACACCTAATTGAACAGCAGTATAACCGTTCTTTTCAACTGTACGCTGAGCAACAACCTGACAATTCTCCAAACGAAGTACTGTCACCGGTACATGCTCACCAGCATCATTATAAACGCGGGTCATACCCAGCTTCTGTGCTATTACACCTGAACGCATCTGATCGTTCCTTCTGTCCTCAAACTTCAGAGCTTAATTTCCACATCCACCCCAGCAGAAAGATCAAGCTTCATAAGCGCATCTACCGTTTGAGGTGTTGGATCAACAATATCAAGAAGACGTTTATGTGTGCGCATCTCAAACTGCTCACGACTCTTCTTATCAATATGCGGTCCACGGTTAACCGTAAACTTCTCAATCCGCGTTGGAAGCGGAATCGGACCACGGACATTCGCACCAGTACGCTTAGCAGTCGACACAATCTCACGCGTCGAAGCATCAAGAATTCTATGATCAAACGCTTTCAAACGAATGCGGATATTCTGATTGTTCATGCTCTTTTATTTCCTTGTCACGAAAGACGTCTTTAACGACAAAGACGTCTTTTACTCACCATTCTTTATTCAATGATCTTAGAAACTATACCTGCACCAACAGTACGACCACCTTCGCGAATAGCAAAACGAAGCTTCTCTTCCATAGCAATCGGAACAATCAAAGAAACATCCATAGCAACATTATCACCTGGCATAACCATCTCCGTTCCCTCGGGAAGGGTCACAATTCCTGTAACATCCGTTGTACGAAAATAAAATTGTGGACGATAATTCGTGAAAAACGGAGTATGACGACCACCTTCATCTTTCGTCAAAATATAAGCTTCTGCTTTAAAACGAGTGTGAGGCGTAACAGAACCGGGCTTCGCCAAAACTTGACCACGCTCAATCCCCTCACGATCAACACCACGTAGAAGAGCTCCAATG
>NZ_CALW02000014.1 GCF_000312565.1 Bartonella rattaustraliani AUST/NH4 | reverse complement strand
CCCACTTCTCAATAATTTTCAATAAATACGTATTTTACGTAACGGATAAACTTAACCAAAATAAGGAGATAGATCATGGCACCTCTCAGATCTGCCATAACACAACGAGCTATTGCACGTGCTTTAAAAGAGGCAAAAAAACAAGGCTGCGAATTAATGGAAATTAAACCCACGGGGGAAGTCCTTCTCTATCTTAAAACCGGTATCCCAATACCAAATTCAGCTGCGCATCCTGATAGCTTGGAAAGCTTATTAAGAAAAGAATATGAATTTGATATCGTTTTATAAGTGATCTTATGCCTAAACCTCGCCCCCCTCATCTTGTGCGTGAACGAACACGTCATGGTAAAACTCTATGGTATGTGCGTATTGGTCATGGAAAGCGTATTAGAGTGCGCGGAACCTATGGAACACAAGAGTTTGTTGACAACTACAAAAGCGCACTTGCCGAATTACAAGGTATAACACCTCCTAAACCTAAAACAGGTAAACTTGTTGAAGGTTCATTCGCATGGCTGCTTAAACAGTATTTTAACAGCTCCGATTGGCATAGCTACGCTAAAGCTACAAAAAAGCAAAAAGAGCTCATCCTTATGAAGGTATGTGATACTACAAGAAATATTCCCTATCAAGCCATTGAAAAAAAACATATCATAGCTGGCGTTGAACGGCGTAAAGAAACACCAGCAATGGCTAGGAACTTTCTGAAATCCCTTAATGGGCTTTTTAATTGGGCAATTAAACAAGGTCTTTTAGAAAATAATCCAGCGTTAGGTATCAAACCACCAGCCCTTCACAACAAAGATGGCTTTGCTGTTTGGACAGAAGAAGACGTTGAAAAATATTATCAACAATGGTTACATGGTACCCATGAACGCGTCTGGATTGATATTCTTCTTTACACGGGTTGCGTAGAGGTGACGCCATTCGTATTGGCTGGAAAGACGTAAAAGATAACATAATTCACCTCAAAACAGAAAAAAGTAAATTTCAAACAGATGTCTTTCTGCCAATTCTACCTGAATTAGCAGAAACTCTTAAAATTGGTCCTATTGGGGATGAAACATTTATTTGCGGGAAAGGTGGGAAAAAATTCACCAAAGAAAGCTTTGGCAATACATTTAGAAATGCTTGCAATGCACCAGGCATTAAAAAATCAGCACATGGATTAAGAAAATTAGCAGCAACACGAGCAGCCAACTCGGGTGCAACCGTATCACAACTCAAAGCACTTTTTGGTTGGACTGATGACAACATGGCCTCTCTTTACACAAAGAGTGCAGACCGTAAAAAGCTAGCTCTTCAAGCTATAAAAAAGCTCCAAAAAGATGAGGGATAGAGGAAAAAAAACATAATAGAATCAGGATTCGCCTATTCCCTCATATTATATGTAAGTATTTTATTGTATTTATTTTTTATTTGCCTCATCGCCCACCATTTCACTTTTTATGCCTTATAACTTATTCATTTTATTCGCCTTTTTTAAAGAGTGCGGGACACCTAGATAATAGGTGCGAGAATAAAGTTTCAAACACAGCATTTCATAAAGCGCATTTGGGATACAATTAGAGAAGAATTTATCCCTCCTAAGGGTGAATCTTCTCTCTTTGGGCATTATTTCATTTTTTACTTCATGTAACCTATTAATTTTTATATTTCTAGAGTACAAGATAGCTGGGATAAAGGTGTATGATTTCAACTATGCATATCGCAAAATGCCACCTTCTTTACTAATAAATCTTTGATTCTGCCAAACCCTATTAAGAGACTGTCCAAAATATGAAAACGTATGAGTGGTTATGTAACGAAATAAAATCATAAAATTTTATTATAAAAAATTATGACAGCTGTTTATCTTTGAATGACATTTTGGTTACATTATTTCCTATCAAAATCGAAAATATTTTTAATCAGCGTATTTTGTTCAACTAAATCTCTCTTCAAAAGCTTAATGTTTTTGTTCAAAAAGATGGGGGCTTTCAATGATAAGCTTTTCTCGTGCTTTTTGTAACTGCTTAATGACCTCATCAATTTTTGACGAAGAATAAAATTCTTGGCTATCCAATAAACTCTGCTTCTCCCTGCCCTCATAAAAACATTGCATCTGATATTGAAGCGTCCTAATTTCCTGAAAAAAAAGGCGTCCCGTTTCCTTAAAACCGTTATTCAGTGAAAAAAGTTGATCAGAAATCGAGAGCAAAATTTGTTTCAAAAAGCGCTCATTTTCTTGGCGTTTACGATATTCTAAAAGAAGAGCATAACTTATCTCATCCAACTGTTTTTTTGTAGAATCGATTTGATTCAATAAATTCGCTTTTTCCCCCATATTACCTTCTCTCACCTTCAAAAGCATAGTACGAATATTTAATAATTGCACAGCAGAATGAGAAAAGTAATCGACTAACTTATGAGATGTCTTAGCATAACATTTTTGGACAAGCATCATGAACTCACCTAATTATTAGTCTTTACATTCATTCCGCTATTTATTTTGAGTGTATAAAGCACTTCTAAAGAAAATGCTAAGAATGTCGTTTATAACCTATACAATATTGACGAAAAACTCTGTTGCTTTTCACAGTTAATGTGGAGTCATTGCGGTCAACGGAGTTAAAAAACGAATAGGTGCATAAAGAATAAGATGGGTTGTCTTCTCCAATACAGTACTACCATCAGCAAGAAGTGCCTGACTGGGCGACAATTCCGTACCCTGCATAATTGTTGAAGCCAAAGAACCTTCGCGAGAAAGAGCCATCAATGTTGGTGATGACGCAAAGACATTATGTGCTCCACCATCGACATTAGAAAAGTCGAGGATAGCTATTCCATTTTTACGCAACATGTCGATATCAAAACCATCCCCCACACGGTGGTGCCCTCCCGTAAGACGCCCTGAAACAGCGAGTGCTTTATCCGCACGAGAGACTAAAATAGCAGTTGGTTGAGGCAATTTCTTAATATCATTAAGTTGACGTTCAAACACATCAACATCAATGTCTGGCGCTGCCATTAAGAAACTTGTCATACGACGAATAGGTTTATATTTTCCCTGTAATGCCAAAGTTCTAAATGCTTCCATTATGATAAAATTACCCATAGAATGTGCAATAACAGAAATCTGATCAGCATCGGTTTCGCTTATGAGTGTTAAAAGCTCTATCAGTCCATCACGTGCAAAATTAGCGCTATCACGGTCATAAATATAAAGAGGTACTGAGCCTGCAGAGGGCCACGAATAGTGCACAGCAACAACATCTAAAGAATAATCGTACGTAAACTGAGCCGTACGAAATGTTCCATCTGCAAAATTGTTATTATAGCCGTGAATAAAAAGAAAAATTTCTCTTTTTCCTTTTGGCTTTTTTGCTAAAGCAGCATTTAATTGCTGCTTAAACTGTTCCTTATTATCGTATTTTTGCAATGCTACTGCTGCAAAATATTTATCATGAGTAGGCTTATACGCGTTTATCTCTACCATACCCTTCATATGTTGTTGAGGAATTCCTATGTCAACGCGGTTATAAGATACCTTATTGGACCGCTCTGCCCCATAGGGTTGAGAATAGCTGTTTTGCCTCATACGACTTGTTGCAACATACACTGGAATAATAGCTTTCGGAAGAATCGGCCCACCTTCAACTTCCCTTTGCGTAGCAACCATAGATGGTGTTGCATGTACTCCATGCCAAAGCACAGCACGCGACCGACTACATGCTATTAACAACGAAACGCAAATAAAGAATGCACAAGACTTTAAAACCGTATTTCTTACCACAATACCACCAAGCTTTATCGAAAAGATTTAATCTCCCTAAGATTACAATATTCTTAGACGATAAGCAAAAAACAAAATTTCCATCCAATTGAAATGGAATTGCCCAAAACGCGTAAAAATCTCACTACAATACGCAACACAGTCCCCTTCATAGTTATACTGATAGCTCTATCACGAACATAAGTGGTGTGGTTTTGATACGCCATAACCCTACTCCATTCGCATATTTACCTTTAGGAAAATTTTTTACAGATAAAGCGGATAATCTATCACGTATTCTTGTTTTCCTAATCACTTTAAAACCACCTTTTGAATTGCACTTTTGACAGATTCATCAGATATCAAAGTCGTGTGTAAAAGACATTAATTAAATAAAAACAATGATAAACAAAAAAGATAAAAAACAACAACACTAAATGATATTGTAGAAAATCTACAAGTGGTGCGGTCGAGAAGACTCGAACTTCCACGGGTTGCCCCACAGCGACCTCAACGCTGCGCGTCTACCAATTCCGCCACGACCGCACGTGGTAAAAAACATACTAACTTCTGGCTTTAACAAATCACAAAGAAAGGTACAAGCCTATTTTCACTTTCCCATGATTTATTTTCCCTAAGCACCTTATAGTCTAATATAAATCATTTTAATATGAGATTACGGCTTTTGAATTATCGTCATAAAGTCCACATGTGCGCTTTGATCTTCTTCATAACAACCATGAAAACTCGTTGTAACCGTTGTCGAACCTTGCTTTTGGATTCCTCTCATAGCCATGCACATATGCTCAGCTTCAATCAAAACCGCAAGTCCACGAGGTTTCAAATATTCTTCTAAAGCATATGCTATTTGAGCTGTCATCGCTTCTTGTGTTTGTAAACGACGAGAAAAAATATCAACAACACGCGCAATTTTTGAAAGACCAACAATTTTTGTATCAGGAAAGTACCCGATATGCGCTTTCCCAACAATGGGAATCATATGATGTTCGCAATGGGAATAAAAAGGAATATTTTTAACAATTATCGCTTCATGATATCCTGAAATTTCTTCAAAAACCGTTCCTAATATTTCTTCAACCGATTTGTTATAGCCAGCAAAGAGCTCACCATACGCCTGAGCGACACGCTTTGGAGTATCAATAAGCCCTTCTCTGTTTGGATCTTCCCCCACCCATAAGAGCAACGTACGAATCGCAGCTTCAACCTCCTCAAAACGAGGGCGCGCGCTCTCAGATAAACTTGTCCCTGATGAAAGTGGGTCTGAGGTACCTCCTTCAAAAACATTACACATTTAAAAACTCCAAGCTAATTTTATACAAAGCATTTGCTATACCTTCATTTCATTTTATATAATCTCTATATAAGCGAATGAAAAGCTTAAACAATCACGATTTTCGAAATTTCAGGTAAGAGCGTATGATTGATAATATCATTGATAACATTTATAATGATAAAATACTTCAATATGCCGCGCATATAAGCAGAATTGGACGCCTTCATAATCCAGATGCAACATCAAAGAAGCACGCACGCCTTTGTGGTTCAACCGTTATTGTAGATCTAAAAGTAGAAAATGACAGTGTGATAGATTTTGCTCATGAAGTCCATACATGCGTGTTAGGACAAGCTTCAGCTTCACTTTTAGCCTCTCATATCATCGGGCAAACAACACAAAGTATTAAAGTACTACGCGAAACGATCTATCAAATGTTAACACAAAACGGGACTCCTCCTTCCACTCCCTTTGAAGCCTTTTCTGATTTACAGCCCATTAAGGACTATAAAACACGCCATGCCTCGACAATGCTCACCTTTGATGCCACAGTAGAATGTATTAAACAAATCGAAAAAAATAAATGCTAAAACCATCCTCTCAACGAAAAAAGTCACCTTCTCGACAAAACAAAAAACAAACGCGAAATTATACAGGTCATTGGCAAAAAACACCTGGACGATTATTGGGAATTTTCTTGATACGCCTCTATCAAATAACACTTTCTAACTTGATAGGAAATCAATGTCGCCATATGCCAACCTGTTCAGAATATACTTATGAAGCCATCGCACGTCACGGACTGTGGGCAGGTGCATGGATTGGGTTTTTTTCGTCTTATACGTTGTGGCCCTTTGGGAACAGCAGGCTTTGATCCAGTCCCTACCAGACTCGAAAGTTATTGTTGTTTTTATAAACCTTGGCGCTACTGGAAAATTTCTGCAAAACACACCAAATAATTCTTTCCTTTTTTTATGCATATTGATAAAAAATCAGTCTATAAATTTAAATGATGACTAAATTTTCATGACACCATCCGCAATCGTTAGCGGAATTGGATTAAAGGAGTATTTTATGTCTGTCTCTGTTTCTCTTTCTTTTCCTGATGGCTCAAAACGTGATTACCCCGCAAAAATGACGGGTTTGGAGTTAGCAGAATCCATTTCTAAATCGTTTGCAAAAAAAGCGGTCGCTTATAATCTCAATGGAAATACGCATGATCTATCAGACCCATTAGAACAATCTGGTCAAATAGAAATTATTACCCGGGAAGATCCACGTGCTCTTGAACTGATACGTCATGACTGCGCACATGTCCTAGCTGAAGCTGTGCAAGAACTTTTTCCTGAAACACAAGTCACAATAGGCCCCGTTATCGAAAATGGTTTTTATTATGATTTTGCACGTCAGCAACCTTTTACATTAGATGATCTCACCATCATTGAAAAGAAAATGCGTGAAATTATTCAACGCAATAAACCTTTTAGAAAAGAGATTTGGTCTCGTGAAAAAGCAAAAGAAGTTTTTACTAAAAAAGGTGAATTTTATAAAGTTGAACTTATTGAGAGTATTCCCCAAAATCAAGATTTGAAAATTTATTATCAAGGTGATTGGTTTGACCTTTGTCGTGGTCCACACATGCAGTCTACAGGGCAAATTGGCAATGCTTTCAAACTCATGAAAGTTGCAGGTGCTTATTGGCGTGGTGATGCCAATAATCCAATGCTCACAAGAATTTATGGCACAGCGTTTGCAAATGAAAATGACTTAAAAGCCTACCTACATATGTTGGAAGAAGCTGAAAAACGTGATCATCGCCGTTTAGGACGTGAAATGGATTTATTTCATTTTCAAGAAGAAGGACCAGGAATGATTTTTTGGCACAAAAAAGGCTGGAAAATGTTCCAAAACTTGACAAACTATATGCGTAGACGTCTTGATGATCATCAATATGCCGAAGTTAATGCACCACAAGTACTTGATAAGTCATTTTGGAAAACATCTGGCCATTGGGGCTGGTATAAGGAGAATATGTTCCAAACAATTCCAGCAGCAGAAGATTGGAAGAGTGAAAATGTTTACGCTCTTAAACCAATGAATTGTCCCGGCCATGTACAGATTTTTAAACATGGTTTAAAATCTTATCGTGATTTGCCTATAAGACTTGCTGAATTTGGTCTCGTTCATCGTTATGAGCCATCTGGATCTCTCCATGGTCTTATGCGTGCACGTGGTTTTACACAAGATGATGCGCATATCTTTTGTACCGATGAGCAGTTAGCGGATGAATGTCTTAGTATTAATGATTTGATCTTATCAACTTACGCTGATTTTGGTTTCAAAGAAATCAGTCTTAAACTTTCAACACGTCCGGAAAAGCGAGTGGGATCTGATGCATTATGGGATCATGCCGAAAGTATCATGGAATCCGTTCTGCAAACTATTGAGACAAAATCTGCAGGACAAGTTAAAACGAGTATCCTTCCCGGTGAAGGTGCATTTTATGGTCCAAAATTTGAATATACATTGAAAGATGCTATCGGTCGTGAATGGCAATGTGGAACAACGCAATTAGACTTTAATCTTCCTGAACGTTTTGGCGCATTCTATATTGATAAGGATTCAGAAAAACGTCAACCGGTTATGATTCACCGTGCCATTTTTGGATCAATGGAACGTTTTCTTGGTGTATTAATTGAAAATTTTTCTGGTCATATGCCACTTTGGCTTGCTCCTGAACAAGTTGTTGTTGCAACAATTACATCCGAGGCAAATGAATATGCCCAAAAAATAACAGCAAAACTTAAAGCTATCGGGCTTTCTGCAGTATCAGATCTTCGGAATGAAAAAATTAACTATAAAATACGGGACCATTCTGTACAAAAGGTTCCTGTTATTTTGGTATGCGGCAAACGCGAATCGGAAACAAATAGCGTGAACATGCGCCGTTTAGGAAGCCAAAATCAAACCTTGTTATCTATAGAAGAAGCAATTTCGCAACTCACAGATGAAGCTACACCACCCGATTTGCGTCGTTTAATAAATAAAGAATAAATAATGAAGATACACCAAAAAGAAAAAAGTGAAAAAAGCGCTTTTACCTTGCTCTATTTACCTTGCTCTATCAAGCACGCGTTTGCATTCAATCAACTCAAACAGTATTTCCTGCAACAATGCTTCATCACTCTTATCTTTATAAGCATGCGGTGCACCAACAGATGCTTCAGCTTCATTCTTCATAAAACTTAAAAGCCCAAAAGAAGATTTTTTAAGCTTATCGTTAATAAGTTCAGAAGTTTTTCCTGCATGTTTTTTTTCTATTACAACATTCATCGCCTCAAGATTGCCATTACCAAACGCCGTGACAAAGGCAACACCATTCTCTTTCAAAAGACGCTGCACACCCTTTATCGTATAACCCTGATCATACAGTAACTGTTTAATACCATTAAGCAAATCAACATCAGCTGGGCGATAATAACGTCTTCCTCCGCCACGCTTCATTGGTTTAATCTGCTTAAAACGCGTTTCCCAGAATCTTAAAACATGCTGCGGAAGCTCCAACAATTCAGCGACTTCACTGATTGTGCGAAAAGCATCGGAGCTCTTATCCATTTTGCAACACCTTAATTTAATACACTGCGAATGATTTCATAACGATTTATCAAGTCTCATGCTCTCAACAAGAGAGGTCAAAAATAAGACCATAACTTGGCTGCATTTCAACACAAAGGCCTTTTGCTTAAAACAAAACTTAAAACGTGCTTTTATGCAATTTCTCTTAACAAATGCCAAACCTTGTCGCAAGGCTTATTCATGTGATATCATCCCTGTCTTGTGCGATGTGAATCTAAAATTCTTTGTTTGAGCACATTGGCAGCCTTAAATGTCACAACACGCCGCGAAGGTATAGGCGCTTCAACACCAGTTTTTGGATTACGCCCTACACGTTCATTTTTATCGCGAACTTGAAAAGTCGCAAAAGAAGATAATTTAACCGCCTCACCTCTTACAAGTGAATTGCAAATTTCATCCAAAACCAATTCAACCAAAGCTGCTGATTCTGTGTGTGACAAGCCCACTCGTTTACAAACTACGCTCGCTAAATCTGCACGCGTTACTGTTTTACTTGCCATTATAACCACCCATTCAAATATTAAAAATTACAAAGTGACTTATACGTTTTATTCCAATATGGTCAAGCGATCATAGTCTACCAACGAATAAGAACTGCTCCCCATGTAAAACCACCTCCCATAGCTTCTAACATAATGAGATCTCCTTTTTTAATTCTTCCATCACTAACAGCCGTTGTTAAAGCCAATGGAACAGATGCTGCAGATGTATTACCATGTCGATCAACGGTAATCACAACCTTATCTATGGAAATTCCCAATTTTTTAGCAGAGGCTTCAATAATCCGTTTATTGGCCTGATGAGGCACAAACCAATCCAATTGTGAAGAATCCATACCCGCAGCAGCAAAACAATCATCTACCACATCCGTAATCATACCAACTGCATATTTAAAAACTTCTCGTCCTTCCATACGCAAATAGCCGGTTGTTTGCGTTGTTGAAGGACCACCATCAACATACAACTTATCCATATACGTACCATCAGAGCGTAATTTTGCAGATAATATACCACGATCAAAAGAAATATTACCCTCACTTTCCTGTGCTTCCAAAACAGCAGCCCCCGCACCATCACCAAATAAAACACATGTCGTGCGATCTTTCCAATCTAAAATGCGAGAAAATGTATCAGCGCCGATAACTAACATTCTCTTGACTGCGCGGCTGCGTAAATAGACATCCCCGGTTGTTAAAGCAAAAATAAAACCAGAGCAAACCGCTTGAATATCAAAAGCAAATCCATGGCACATTCCCAAGGCATGCTGAATTTCAACAGCAGAAGCAGGAAAAGTACGATTTGGTGTTGAGGTTGCCAAAATAAGACAATCAATATCTTTTATTGTCAGACCAGCGTCTACAAGCGCTGCTTGTGCCGCTTCAACACTTAGAGAAACTGTTGTTTCATTTTCACTGGCAATGTAACGCTGATGTATTCCTGTACGCTGAACAATCCATGAATCTGATGTTTCAACAAACTTCGTAATCTCATCATTCGACAAGCTTTTCTTGGGCAAAGCACTCCCTATACCACGTATAATGGATCGAATCATTCGCTCCTGACCTTTTTCTAAGATTTTTCATTTATATTATACAATTTTATCATATGTTGTACCCATTGACCGCCGTTTCATCTTCTTGATCAAAAAGCACATCTTTATTCTCATGAAACTGCCGTAAATCAAGCGCTATTTTTTTTAAAAGCCCATTGCTAACCATCTCATAACCAACACGAATAGCAGAGGCAAAACCATTAGCATTAGCACTGCCATGGCTTTTTATAACAACACCGTTTAAGCCTAACAGAACTCCACCATTCACCCTATCGGGATCCATTTTATGTTTCAGTGTACGAAAAGCACCCCGCGATAAAAAATAACCAAGAGATGTTAAAAAGGAACTTCGCAATGCAGAGTTTAAAATCTCTGCTATCTGCCGCGCCGTTCCTTCTGCTGTTTTTAAAGCAATATTACCAGAAAACCCTTCTGTCACAACAACATCTACGGTTCCTTTTCCAATGTCATTTCCTTCAACAAATCCCTTATATTCTAATCCTTCTAATTGCACTTCACGCAATATCATTCCAGCCTTTTTTATCGCATAAAGACCTTTAACTTCTTCAACACCTACATTTAAAAGTCCCACACTTGGCCTTTCTGTGTGATATAAGGCGCGAAACATACCTGCTCCCATAACCGCCAAATCTACCAACTGGCTCGCAGATGCCCCAATCGTCGCCCCAATATCTAAAACAATGCTCTCATTGCGAAGTGTTGGCCAAATTCCTGCAATCCCAGGACGCTCTGCTTCAGCCATCATCTTGAGACAAAAATAGGACATTGCCATAAGCGCACCAGTATTTCCAGCAGAAATGCATGCATCAGCTTCACCATTTTTTACCGCTTCAATTGCATACCACATTGATGACTTACCGCGCCCATTACGCAATGCCTGACTTGGCCTCTCATCCATACGTGTATAACTTTCTGTAGGAAAAAAACACGAAACAGCTGCCAAATAAGGGTATTTTTTTAAAACAGGCTTAGCAACTTCATCGACCCCATAAAACAGAAAACGAACATCTGGCAAATGTTTTTGTACAATTGCGGCTCCTGCAATCGTTACTTCCGGACCATAATCACCGCCCATCACATCTACAGAAATTCTAATCACGCTTGTACATCCCACATCTTTTTATTTACGCCTTCAAACACCATATTGCGATTTTTCACCCCTGAACCCCCTTAAAGCACATCACATAAAATAGCTTCGCAGAAAATACTGTTTTTACAATAGTACACAATAGACAATTTTTTTATGCTTTTACAATCACTTCCAATTTTTTAAAACTGAAAATGGTGATGTTTTTTTCTCAACCTCTTCTAAATTTTCAATCACCTGCATCTTTATTCCCTTTTTACGAGGATAATGGTCAAGAGATAACTCAAAAAATTCTTCCATGATCGCACCAATATCAATTTTATCACCATAAAAAACTTCTGGTGTATCGGATCCTTCTACATCTAGAAACAATTCACCTGTCTCTTCTGATATTCTTGGCTTCGTCAGATTTGAATCTTCCGGAACAAAAACCATCTCAACATTTTCATGAAGAATATTTTCCAACGGCTCTAATGTAACAACACATAACTGTATTATACGCGCCCTTAATAAACCTTTTATACGGACCCCACGCTTTTTCCAAGGTAAAATATGGAATTTCCCCTCACAAAATTTTACTTCAACTAAATCATGATTTTTAGCTAAATGTGCACATTCACTCTGATTCGCACAAATATGAACCCTTATACCTTTAGCAGGCAACGAACGTACTAATATTGGATAAGCCAAAGCAAATGTCATTGGAAAAACATTTTGAGCATTCATTGGAAACTCCCCAATATGTAAAGAGTATAAAAAGTAAAGTACCGCGCTTTTATTAAGCTAAAAGACATTGATTTTTTTCTTTTCTAACGAAACACTGTATGGCATAATTTACTCTATAACAAGGAAACTCAATGTAAGCTATGGCGAATTAATCTGGAACTAAGAAAAAATTGAGGTTGCCTTCTTATCATGCATCTAAATATATTCTTATCGTACATCTAAATAGATTAAAGGGAGGTATCATTGTTTCAAATTCCCCACAAAGTGGACTTAATCGGACGTAAATTGTTGATGGGTTTATCAATAGCAAGCATGATCGTCACTGCCGGTTGTAGCTTTGTTGATCTTTCAGGTTCAAGCCAGACATATCAAGAAGGTTACATTCTTGATAAAAATGCTCTCAGCTCTATTTCCGTTGGATCAAGCCAGGAGCAAGTTATTTTAAGTCTAGGCCGCCCCTCAATGAAAACAAAATACGATAATGAAGTCTACTATTATATCTCACAAACACGGTATCGAGCGATGCAATTTATGAAAACGAAGATTGTTGATCGCAAAGTTTTGGCTATTTACTTCGATAAGAATAATCAAGTAAGTAAGATAGCACACTACGGTCTACAAAATGGTAAAGTGTTCGATTTTATCACACAAACAACACCAACCATTACAAAAGAGCAGCCGTTCTTGATCCAAATCATTAAGGGGCCCGCAAATTTACCAGTCCATAACTAGGCTGTAACATCTCCATGCAATCCTGATTATATCAGGATTGTAATGATGTTTTTAAGAGCGCGTTTTTTTCGCCATATTATCAAGAACGGCATTAACGAGTTTTGGCTCATCACCTTCGAAAAATGCCTTTGCTATATCGACATACTCATTCACAACAACCGCAACGGGGACATCCCGACGATTAATCAACTCCCACAAACCTGCACGCAGAATTGCGCGTAATATAGAATCAAGACGTGAAAGTGACCATTCAGCGGAAAGCTGTTGATGAAGCATAGGGTCAAGCTGTTTTTGATCTTTTACAACACCCGTGAGAATAGACAAAAACCACTGAAAATCAGCCTCGAGATATTGGTCTCCATCAATATCTTTTCCTAAACGATAAGCCTCATATTCAGCAGCCGTTTCCTTCACACCAGTGCCAACGATATCCATTTGATAAAGAGCCTGAACTGCAGCAAGCCTTGCTGCTCCACGTTTATTGGCTGAGCGCAGAGAATATTTTTCTTTTATATCAGCCATATTTAATGATTATCTCCAAATTTCTTTTTGAGAGCGATCATACATAAAGCAGCTTCAGCAGCAAAACCACCTTTATTTTTTTCGTCTTGTTTTGCACGTGCCCACGCTTGTTTTTCATCATCAACAGTCAAAATACCATTTCCAATAGCCAAATACTTATGAACAGTTAAGTCCATTAATGCACGACAAGAATCATTCGCAACAATTTCAAAATGATATGTTTCACCTCGAATAACACAGCCAAGTGCCACATAACCTTCGTAAGAGACCTTACGACTTTTTTCAGCAAAAGCGATTGCAGCTGGTATTTCTAATGCTCCCGGAACAGTCACAATATCGTAGTTTACTCCAGCTTTTTGCAAAACACGCGTTGCACCCATCAGAAGAGAATCAGAAATTTCATCATAAAAACGTGCTTCAACAATTAATACATGCGATTTTTTACATATCTCTTTTGTCATGACGAGATCCCACAAGAAAATTAATAAAAGAATTTAAAGCGTTAAAACACTAAACTCTTAAGACTATACCTTTTATTCACTTTTCATTTTAAAATCAGAAAATTTCGCAGCATAACGAGCAAGCTGATCAATTTCCAAATTAACCTGATCACCGATTTTAGCTTGCCCCCATGTCGTCACTTCAAGTGTGTGTCGAATCATAAGAACATCAAAAATACAATCTTCAACACCATTCACAGTCAAAGATGTTCCATTGAGTGCAACGGACCCTTTATTGACAATAAAAGGCGCAAATTTTGTTGGAACTTTTAGGAAAAAACGAACTGCTTCTCCCTCATTTTTCTTATCAATAATCTCAGCCAAACCATCAATATGACCAGAAACCAAATGCCCACCCATTTCATCACCCAACCGAAGTGAACGCTCTAAATTAATAGGGGTTCCTTTTGTCCATTGTGCAAGATTCGTCAACCGCAATGCTTCTTCCCACGCTTCCACAGCAAACCAACTTCTATTCTCTTGCTTTTTTCCTCGTTCAGCGATTGTCAGACAAATTCCTGAACACGCAATAGAGGCACCAATTTCTAAGTTTTCCATAGCATAGCGCGTAGAAATATTTAAACGCACACCTTGTTTTAAAGGCTGCACTTCTTCAACACAACCGATATCCGTTATGATCCCTGTGAACATAGCGTTTTACGCCTCCATTTATAAAAACGGTCATCTCCAAACATTCTTGACTCAACTTCATGGAACTGCGAAAGATAATTTCCAAAGTAAGGAGCCTCGATACGATTGTCTCCTAAAATAACAGGAGCATAAAAACATATTAAATAATCTACACAGCCGGCATTTAAAAAACTTTCCCCAGTCTTTACGCCTCCCTCAAGTAAAACACTATTGATTCCACGTTGATAAAGCAGCTGTAAAATCGCAAGGGGCTGCATACAACCATCACGCATTTCTATTGGATACACAGATACACCATACTGTTCCAGCGCACTTTTTTTATCTTTTTTTACAAAGCTCGCATCACAAATAATCCATGTAGGAATTTTTATTGCCGTTTGAACAACTTTTGAATCAAGGGGAATGCATAAATCCATATCTAAAATAACCCGTATAGGAGAACGCATCTCCATCCCTGGCAAACGACAGTTCAATTGTGGATCATCCGCAAGAATAGTCCCAACACCAACAATAATAGCATTATTTTGAGCGCGTAAAATATGGGTATGTGTATGAGAAATCATTCCACTAATTTTTATACCACCCTGCCCTTTTTTCCCCACACCGTTATCTGCAGAAATTGCCATTTTAAAAGTAACAGCACAGCGTTGCAACTGCTTGATACACAAATGCGTACATAACGCCTCAAAAGCTTCTTCAGCTAAAACACCTTCAACAACTTCAATACCAGCCGCACGCAAAAGAGCAATACCCCGGCCATTAACCCGCTTATCTAAGTCAGTAAGAGCAATAACAACCCGTGAAATACCTGAATGAATCAATGCATTTACGCAAGGCAAAGTTTTACCATAATGCGAACAAGGTTCTAAAGTAACATAGGCAGTAGCTCCTCGTGCCAAGGAGCCTGCCATGCGCAGAGCCTGGACTTCAGCATGGGGTCTTCCGTGAACAGCTGTTACACCATAACCGACAATAGATGCCCCACCTCCCGCATCGTTTCGTACAATTAATGTACCAACCGAAGGGTTTTCACCAGTAAGACCAACATGACGTTCCGCTAAACGGATAGCTGCAGCCATAAACCGTTCATCTTGCACTTTTTTATTCATCAAAACAAGATTCTGTATCCGTTATACTCTTTGACAACTCATCTATAACATCGTGAAAATCGCTTGCATTACGAAAGTCCCGGTAAACAGACGCAAAACGAATGTAAGCAATATCATCAATGCTTTTCAACGCCTCCATCACAAGCTGCCCTATTTTTTCCGAAGCAATCTCAGGCTCTCCTGAACTCTCGAGCTGACGTACAATCCCAGAAATTGCTCGTTCAATATGCTCTGAATCAATACCGCGCTTACGTACAGCTATATCAACAGATCGCATCAACTTATCACGATCAAACAGCTCACAACGACCACTCTTTTTAGAAACCAGGAGCTCACGCAATTGAACACGTTCAAAAGTTGTAAAACGGCCACCGCAAACAGAACACACACGCCGACGACGAATGACCGCTCCTTCCTCAGCAGGACGCGAATCCTTCACCTGTGTATCCTCGCATTGGCAGTAAGGACAACGCATCTTTCTCAGCCTTTAACAAGTTCTAAGATAAGAGTAAAGAGGAAATCTATCTGTCATATCTTCTACCTTTTTCTTGACCATCATTTCAACAACACGATTATCCTCATCACTTTTAGACTCTTTTAAACCATCAAGAACCTCTGAAATCAGATGACCAACTTGAATAAATTCTTTTTCTGCAAAGCCACGCGTCGTTGCAGCAGGTGAGCCCAAACGAATTCCCGATGTTATCGATGGTGTTTCAGGATCAAAAGGAATACCATTTTTATTACAGGTAATATGAGCACGCCCCAAAGCCAACTCGGCACGTTTTCCCGTCAGTTTTTTGGAACGCAAATCAACCAATAATAAATGGTTGTCAGTACCACCAGAAACAAGATCAAAACCATTATCCTGCAATGTCTTCGCCAAAATTTTTGCATGAGCAATGACATTGGCATTATAGCTTTTAAAAGAAGGCTGCAAAGCTTCTTCAAATGCAACAGCTTTACCGGCAATCACATGCATTAAAGGACCACCTTGAAGTCCTGGGAAAATAGCTGAATTAATTTTTTTCGCTAAAGCTTCATCATTGGTTAATATCAAACCACCACGAGGACCGCGTAACGATTTATGCGTTGTAGTCGTTACAATATGCGCATGAGGAACAGGGGAAGGATGAACACCGCCTGCAACTAAACCAGCAATATGAGACATATCAACAAGGAAATAAGCACCAATCTCATCTGCAATTTCACGAAACCGTTTCCAATCCCAGAAACGAGGATAAGACGAACCACCAGCTATAATAAGTTTAGGTCTACATTCTTTTGCAAGTCGTTCAACCTCTTCCATATCAATTATTTGATCTTCTTGACGCACACCATAATGAACAGCATCAAACCATTTTCCGGACATATTAACAGATGCACCGTGCGTCAGATGACCACCAGCATTTAAGTCCAGTCCCATAAAGGTATCACCGGGCTTGAGTAAAGCTAAAAATACAGCCTGATTCATTTGGCTCCCAGAGTGAGGCTGTACATTGGCAAAAGCAGCTCCAAAGAGCTTCTTTGCGCGCTCAATTGCTAAATCTTCAACGACATCAACAAATTGACATCCCCCATAGTAGCGCTTTCCCGAGTAACCTTCCGCATATTTATTGGTGAGAACCGACCCCTGCGCTTCAAGAACAGCTCTTGAAACAATATTTTCTGAAGCAATCAGCTCAATTTCATGTTGTTGCCGCCCAAATTCTCCTTCAATTGCCTCAAAAATTGCAGCATCAACGGTTTGCAAATTATCATTAAAAAAGCGCTTTTGTGTATCATTTTCTTGCTGAGTCATAAAACACGTTCCTACATAAAAAATCAAAGTCATAGAACGATAACATAGCAAACCACGCAAACCAAATATTTAAAACAACTTTCACTTAAAAATGGTGCAAACATTTATCTTATTGCTTTACCATAGAAACAAAAAAAGTTTCTTCCACAAAAGGAGTGCAAAATAAGGGAAAATTTTTCTTCGCCTACGATTTATTTTTACAAACAAAACAAGTTATAAATTTTAATAAATTCAATAATTTAAATTGGGAATCGTTGAAAATAATTTATAATATGAAAAACTGAATCTGGTAGAAAGAAAACAATTTAAGGCAAAGAGAATGGCAACAAAAGTTTTTATTGATGGCGAACATGGAACAACCGGATTACAGATACAAAAACGACTAGCAAAGCGCTCAGATTTTGAATTACTCTCACTGCCTCATACCGATCGACATAATATTGCGGCCCGAAGAGATTGTCTTAACCAAACGGACATTGCTATTTTATGTCTTCCAGATGACGCCGCACGCGAAACCGTTCATTGGCTTAAAAACAATAAAAAAATTAGAATCATTGATAGTTCGACAGCTCACCGTATCGCGCCAGATTGGATCTATGGTTTTCCTGAAATGACTATGGGACAAAAAAAACGTATCCAAACAGCACAATATGTGAGCAATCCCGGATGTTATCCTACCGGTGCGATTAGTTTAATTCGACCACTCCGTGAAGCGGGGCTTATAGATGATTCTTTTCCAATATCCATTCATGCAATATCTGGTTATACTGGTGGCGGTAAACAACTGATTGACCAAATGGAAAACCAATCTCAACAAGATATTCAAGAAAATTATTTTATCTACGCTCTCCATCTTGAACACAAACATGTGCCAGAAATTAAGACCTACGGACAAATCAAACAAACACCTATTTTTGTGCCAAGCGTTGGTCGTTTTCCCCAAGGAATGATTGTCTCTCTTCCATTACATCGCTGTTTATTTACAAAATCAGCCAACTGTTCTGATCTACGTGAAATCCTTGAAAATCATTACAATGAGCAAAATATCATATCAGTCGCTTCACAAGAAGAAACGAACTCTCTCACCAAACTCAATCCAGAAGGTTTAGCCTATAAAGATGGAATGAAATTGTTTGTGTTTGGCAATGAGCGCGAAGGAATCTTTAATCTCTGCGCTCTCTTTGATAATTTGGGGAAAGGTGCATCTGCAGCAGCTGTTCAAAATCTCGATTTAATGCTTTCAAGCGGCTGAACTTTCTCTTGGATATAAGCTTTTATCCAACAACATGATAAGCTCCCTTGGTTGCACGCCAATGGGCGACCGAAAAACATAATATGATTAATGCAACAGTTTGGTGAATAAGCCCCAAACTTATAGGAACTTCATGTAACAATGTAAGAATCCCTAAAAACGCTTGAACAATTATCATCATACACATAAAAAATGCACGACGAGAATGGGTAGAGTGCGGAATATTTTTTTGCACATACAAAGCATGAATAATCGCTACAATGAACAAAAAATAAGCAAATAAACGGTGTGTAAATTGGACTGTTAAAGAATTTTCAAATAAATTAAGCCACATCGGACTGTGCTGTAACAATCCATCAGGTATCATTTGACCATCCATCAGTGGCCACGTATTATAAACTTTACCAGCATGAAGCCCCGCAACCAAAGCGCCAAAATAAACTTCAATCAAGATAAGAACAACAAACCACCCTGCAAAATGTTGAACCTTTTGACTTGCTGGCTTTTCTGAGTATTCTGTAAACCCTCGAGATAAATAGGTAACAAACACAATAACAAAACACGCTGTAATAAGGTGAAATGCCAAACGATATTGGCTTACACTTGTCAAATTACTCTGGCCAATACCTGACGCCACCATCCACCAACCAATAGCACCTTGAAATGCAATAAGAATTGGCACAATAGAAAGCCTAAGCAGCATATTTTTTTCAATACGCTTTGTCATCCAAAACCAAATGAGCCCCAATAAAGCTACAAGACCAACCAAACGTCCAAGAATACGATGTGCCCATTCCCACCAAAAAATGACCTTAAATGCACTTAATGTCATATCGCGATTAAGCAACTTATATTGTGCTATCTGTTGATACTTCGAAAATTCCTCCTGCCATTTCTCCACACCAATCGGCGGAATAACGCCATGAATCGGCTTCCATTCGGTTATCGACAACCCTGATCCTGTCAAGCGAGTAGCTCCTCCCACAAGAACAATCGCCAAACACAGCACTAAAATGCAATAAAGCCACACTCGAATTTGTTTTCGATTTCTTTTTTGCAGTGGTGTCAAAACGTTATCACTCAATCCTTTTACTGCTATCTCTCGCATCCCCCGTCTTTCTCCAATCGCAATTTGTTTTAAAGTTTATATTCCATTTTAGACATTTTCGTATGTATGACAACTTGAATATAAAACAAGTGCACCACTATAGCCACACACTATGATAGTCATGCAATTTGCATTCCTATTTTGCAAAATTTATGCTGCAACAGCACGATAAACAGTCTTTGGAAACTGACGCACCATTTGCACCATCCAATCCAACTCATGAGGAGCAATATTACAGATGTAATAATCTGTCAGTTCAGCAAACTGTTCATCCCCATACCTAGGTTTGTTTTCCATTTCTAAAATAATAAAATCATATTCTTTTTTAAACTCTTGTAATATATGCGTGATATTTTTTGTAAAATCTTGTGCAAAAAGCGCACTTGTTAATCCTTGAGGAAGAATATCAACCCCTGTATCATAATCACGATAAATAACATCCTGCAACTGAGCATTCCCCGTTAAAATATCACTCAATCCACGATGAGGACCGATCACTTTCTCTATTTGTTGCCCAGAAATATCCACCAACAGAATTGTTTTACGCTCTTTTACCAAATGAAGAGAAAGCTTTGCTGCCGTTCGCGCAGCTTCTGGTCCAATGATCGAAATAACGGTCGAAGAATGGTCTTTCAAAAAATCTGATAATCCTTCTATTGTAACAAAAGATTCAAGATTTTTTATACCCTCAGAGACTAAAACGCCCTCATCTTTAAAATGATTTTTTTCTGACAGGTCTTTTTTTGTTTCAAAACACAGATGAAACAACAACATTCCTCCCAACAGAGTCAATAAACTTGCAAACACACCAAAAATAATATTTTTTCCGTAAAGAACCATAAAAGAAATTGGAACTAACGTTGTTGGCTCAATCACATGAATCCTTGTGTTTTCTAACAACTTTTCCATTTTATTTATCTCTTTGCTTTGGGTATCCACCACTGCTCTTATTTTATTTTCTAATTCGTTAAACATTTTGTTCAAAGATTGAGACTGATTTTTTACAAAAAGCCCCATTCTTTTTTTGAGCTGTTTTTCAAATTCTGTTGCAATCATCTCATCTGAATGGAACTGATAAACAAGTTGCAAAATCTTATTATCCAACTGATGGGAAATCGCCTCCAATTCGGCAGTCATTGCCTTAATTTGAGGGTGTGTCCACCCCAATTGTGCAACCATGTGTGCTCTTTGTATTTCCAAAAGATCACGTTTGGACTCTAATGCAGAGATTGCTGAATTATTTGCAATAAATGATAAAGAGAATAAAGACTGTCCATTTTCACGCTTCATATTAATAGCTGAGTTCAAGCTCATTAAATGAATACGCTTTAAAGTTGCTTCCGTTAACTGTACAGAAAGGTCATGAAGCTCTGTTTGTTTCGCATTATGTTGAAGAAAAGAATCAAGAGAAGAATGAAACTCTTGCACAATATTGCGTATTGCGGACTTATCATATTTTTGATCAGCCTGCCACTCTGTTAACCGTAATTCCTTTTTCTGTTTTATGATTGCTTGTGAAAATGCTGTAAACCAAGTCTCTAAACCATGTTGAGCAGCCTGAACCGTTCTAGCCTCAAAAGTTAAATGAATGACATCACCCTTACGAGACAGACGGATATTTTCACGAAAATCTTCTCCATAGAAGATATCCCAAGAAGAATTTTGCACGCTCACACCATTAAAAGGGATGGGCTGTGAAAATAAAAATGCAAGAACATTGTTTTGTTTATCAGTTGGTAAAGGTTTCCCGACAGAATCAGATAATGAAAATGTTAAAGTCGCGCGGTATGCCCGTGGTTGAACAAAATAATACAACCAAACTAAAAATGCACACAATACTGCTAACAGCAAAACGACTAAAACATTTCGCGATAACAAACATATAAACAGTCTTTTATTGCACTTAAGACGCATCTTTATTTCAACCAGTAAAATACCTCGTACGTTTTATTAATAGAAAGTAGTAACTATCCTCTTAACTTTAAGTTATATTATTTTGAGAGAAGAAAAGCGTAAAAATGAAAAAAGGATATGTAAAGAAACTTCAAAAAACTTTAATTCATATTTTTTTTGATTTTCTCTAATCGCTTTTTTGCTTCAGAGGTAAGAACTGCTTTAATGGTAAGAGAACCATCATCATGTCCTTCCTTTGTTATTTCACCAGAATTTTCATAAAACCAATCAATAAGCGACATTTCATGAGGTTTTAAAAGACATTCAACATTTTGCATTTTCCCAAAAATTCGCGTTTCAATCGCTTTTAACAATTGATTCAGTCCATCACGCATGAGTGCTGAAACCATTACAGCCGGCTTTAACTGCGTTTTTGCACTTGTTTGCAAAACATTTAATGCATGCTCATCCAATATATCGGTCTTATTCCAAACTTCTATGATATGTTCTGTATCATCAATACCAAGACTTGAAAGTACCTCTAAAACATCCTTAGCATGGGCACGGTGATCAAGATCTGACATATCTCTTACATGAAGAATAAGATCAGCTTCAACCACTTCTTCAAGAGTTGCTCTAAAAGCTGCAATTAAATGTGTTGGTAAGTTGGAAATAAAACCCACAGTATCAGATAAAAGAATAGTCTTTCCATGGGGAAGAACAACCTTGCGTAAAGTGGGATCAAGTGTTGCAAAAAGCATATCCTTTTCTAAAACATTTGCACCACTTAAACGATTAAAAAGAGTTGATTTCCCTGCATTAGTATATCCAATCAAAGCAACAACAGGATGAGATGTTTTTTTCTTTTTGTTCTATGAAGAGTCCGTGTTTTAATAACCTTTTCCAATTCACGACGAATCCGCGTAATTTTTTCCTGCAACAGACGTCTGTCCGCTTCAATCTGAGTTTCACCAGGACCACCTAAAAAACCACGACCACCACGTTGCCGTTCTAAATGTGTCCAACTGCGCACAAGTCTACTCTTTTGGTAAGATAAATGCGCTAACTCAACTTGCAACCCCCCTTCTTTTGTTCGTGCGCGATCCCCAAAAATTTCTAAAATTAAAGCCGTCCTATCGATAACCTTACAATTCCATAATTTTTCTAAATTACGTTGCTGTACCGGCGTTAACAAATAATCAACAACGACCAGCTCAATAGAATATTCCCTTATATAATGCGCAAATGCATCGACCTTACCTTTTCCAAACAGAGTTGCAGAACGCAAGATCGTCATATTAACCGTTTCATAATGAACGACTTCCAGCCTTATAGCGCGCGCCAAACCTAAAGCCTCTTTCACCCAAGAAGACACTGAGCACACACTTATAGCATTTTCACTTTTGTTTTCCTGGTAAATTGGTACCAAAACAACAGTGCGCACTTGTTTTACAACCTGTGAAGAAAAGCTTAAAGATCTCTCACTTTCATTTATCATAGCAACCAAGTACTTTAATAAAACGGAAAATGACTTGCTTATTCAGAGCTTTCACCTTCAAACATCTGCACAGGTTGTCCAGGCATAATTGTAGAAATAGCATGCTTATAAACCAATTGCGCATGTCCGTCACGACGTAGAAGGACACAAAAACTATCAAACGAGGTTACAATACCCGTTAGCTTAACGCCATTTACAAGAAAAATTGTCAGAGAAATTTTCTGTTTGCGTAGCGTATTTAAAAATACATCCTGCAGGTGTTGTGATCGTTCTGCCATTATTCTTACACCTTCATTTCGAATTGCACAAAATATTCGTGCACGCATATCGACTGAAAAATATTCAATTGTCAACGTAGGAGCTTCAAATTTTAAAAAAAGACAATCTAAATGAGAAAAAATATCCCGTTAAAACAGTAAATACTACAATCTGTGAAAACCTATTACAAAATACACAACTTCTCTCTCTGCATCTTTTATGAATAACTGTGAGAAACGAGCTTTTATTTTTTCCATAAAGGACCACACACATACCATATATTTCAAACTATATGCACTTAAAATGATTCATTTTTTTAGAATCAATAACTTTTTCTAATGGTAGCATAAATTTCCAGAATTTTTATCAAAAAATATGAGAAACTTCTCAGACATAAATCCACCTACACACTACAGATTTCTTTAAAAAGACCTCTGCATAACCACCATTAAATTTCCCCTATCCTTATATAATAAGCTCAAAATTCTACCTATTTATGGAGTTGTAAACAGTATTTTTATTTTCATTAAAATTGCGTAATTTATTGTTTTTATTGTAATTTATACCATTTTCATACAAATAATAAAGAACTGTGTTAACTTTATCTTGAGAAGTTTCAAAATTTTTTCCAGAATATATTCCTTTCTAAATAATTAACAGTTAGTATGCAGAGATATCTGGAGGAGGACGTATCCCTTTTCTTTCTGTAAGAGTGTGAGGCGAGTATGGCACGCAGAACCAAGTTACAAACATTTGAAGTTGAGGTTGAAGAAGCTCTCTCAAAGGCTATGAGCTTTGATTTTGATGACGCGGCAATTGAAATAATGTCTTCCCATAATTCTGAAAATGTCATTAATGTAGATGAGTTGATTAAAAAAATTGCAATGGCAGAAGAAGAAGCTTTCACTGAAAATGGAACTTCGACTCTTATCTCAAATATTCATGATAACACTGTTATTGATGAATCTGTTGTTGAACAGCTTTTTGCCCCTAAATCTGGAGATGATCTTTCAGGAGGAACTGTTAACAATACACTGTTGTCAACACAACCTCTTCCTGCAAACGATGATACAACGACTCCTTCAAGTTTTGAATTATTAAAGCAACGTTCTACCTCCCGAATCTATTTGTGCACCACAGCGCTTAGCGCTCTATGGGCAACAGGAGGTGCTTTTATTGCCCATAAGCTAGCACCTGTTGGGCTTAACTCCTTATCAAACATCACCACCTTTGTCACATCCCCAACGGGGCTCGCTGTAGCAGCTGGAACAGCAGTCCCTATTCTCCTATCTTGGGGTGTTGCGCAATTAACAAAACGTTCAGACGAGTTGCATAATATTGCTCTTCTTATGACAAATGCCGCACAACGTCTTAATGAACCACAACATATATCTGAAAAACAAGCGGTCGCTATAGGGCAAACCATTCGCGAAGAAGTAGCAGCAATGAACAAAGGAATTGAACGTACCCTTGGACGTGCTGTTGAACTTGAAGCAATCATTCAAGGAGAGGTTCATAATCTAGAACAAGCCTATGCTGAAAATGAATCGCGCATTCATACCTTAATCAAAGAATTGAGCAATGAACGTATAGCCATCTTGAATCATGCCGATCGTGTACAATCAACAATTAAAGGAACGCAGGAACAACTGAGTGATGAATTTGGCTTGGTAACCTCAAAAATTGTCACCAATGTTGAAAAGCTTGCGCAAACTCTTTCCGAAACTTTACAAAAACAAGGAGAAGAGCTTGTTGAAAAGCTTTGCCACGCTGGTGATGGTGTAACAAATCAACTCGTTGAAAAATTTAGTGACACGACAACGCAAATCCAGCAAAAAAACACAGAGTTTTTTCACGAATTAGAGAAAAATTTTGATGGCTTCTCAAAACGTTTTGATAATAATGAAAAGCAAATAGAGAAAGTCTTTAATGAAACAGCTGCGAAAGCTGAAATGCACATCGCTAAAATTGCAACGGGCATACAAGCAACAACAGACAAAACTCTACATAGTGTTGCCGAAAAATTCAAAGCACTGGATCAAAATATTATTGATCGTAACAACCAGTCTCTACAAATTTTAGATGAAAAAATCATGCGCCTTGACGAGCAAGCCTACAAGCTTTCTTCTAAATTTGATAATGTAGCTTCAGAAGCAATTGGATCTTTTGAAAGCCGTCTGGCAAATGTTGATCTTTCTCTTAAAGAGCATAGCAACTCCATCATTGAATCTTTCATTGCTCGCAGTCAAACCCTCGAAAGTAATGCGGAAAAACTCAGCAATTTCTTAGAGGATCATATATTACGCATTAATACAAATCTCAAAGCAAGAACAGCTGATATCAGCGATATGTTTACAAACGGATATGCAACCATTCTTTCTACAATTGATACAAGCAAAGAAAAATTAAGAGAAGAGGTTCAACATATCGATAGTGCTATTATTGAGATCATACAAGAGCGTTCGCAAGACTTCAAATTAGAACTTTCTGATCAAAGAGCTCTCATGGCAGATATGCTCGATAACGAAAAAAATAAAATTGCAGATACATTACAAGATAAAATTAATGACTTAACGCAAAATACTTCAAACCTTGAAAAGATTTTGAGTGACAATTTTCAAGTTGTTGATCAGCATACTGAACATCATGTTGCAAATATAGTGCAATGCACAGAAAAACTACAAGAAATTATCACACAAAGCTGTAATACAACAAAAGATGCTTTAGAAGCACAAGCGAGAAATATTGATATCCGTGCTGATGCCTTGCGTGATTCTTTAGCTATTAACAGTTTTTCTCTTAACGAGGTTCTTGCAAATCAAGCACACACGCTCGAACAACGGATGGAAACAATCCATAATCTTATCACCAAAAGTGACATACATGTTGATGCCGCTCTAAAACAGCAAATCGACCTCGTTGAAAGTGCAATTGCGACCAATAGCAAAAATATTACAGAAACGGTTCAAAGCCATATCAAAAATCTCGAGGGACATGCTGAGATTCTAAAAAATACGCTCTCTCAATCCAACGGGACATTCTTTGAAGCCCTTGAAACACGAATGGAATCATTCGATGAGAGTTTAAAAAACCGTGCTCGCCAAGTCTTTGAACGTGCAAGCACATTAGAAGAAGCGTTTTCAGAAAAACTTGGCCAAGTCTATGAAACGATAGAAACCCAAACATCTATCCTTGAAAAACAGGCAGATTCATTACAGACATCTATCATCCTGAATAACGAAAAAAACCAAGCAATTCAGCACGCACTGGAAACAAGTGTTGGCAATATACGAATAACATTAGAAGACTCCGTTAACGCCGTTACAGACAACTTGCATAATAAAGTCATAAAAGCCTCTGATATTCTTTCTTCCACGGGTAAACAAATCATTTCATCCGTTACGAATGTTGCTGAAAAAGCAGAAAATATTCTCTCGGAATCTGGAAATCGTATTGTATCAAATGTTACACAAACAGTTTATGACACCAGTGAGAAAGTTCTTTCTGTCCTATATGAACAAACGGATCATACTGTCAAAGCTTTTACAACTGCCACGCATAATGTACAGGCGTTATTGAACGAAACAATTCACACTTCAACAACAGCAATTGAACAAGTGCTCAGCGAACGCTGTAATGTCCTTAATCACTCCATGCAGAACCTGAAAAATGATTTAGAATCTCAGCTTTCTGATGTCAGTAATCGTTTGGAAGAAGCAAACAATCAAACGGCGATTCAAATTTCAGAACATGTCGGAAAAATAACAGAATTAACAAATCATCTAAACCAAGCTGCACAAAATACAACTGAATCAATTGGTTATTTAACGCAGCATATCAGTGAGCAACTCTCCCTCTCAACACAAGATGCGGAACAAAGAATCTACGCACAAAATGCATCTTTAATGGATAACTTAACACAAACGCACTCTGAAACCATCCAAACTGTAACGGCTATGAAGGAAGATCTTGTCGACAATGTCTCATCCATCGTGACACAATTAAATCAATCGATTTACAGCTTCCACGAAAACAGTAATGTTCTGTTATCAGCAATTCAAAATATCGATGGTCAGTTTGGGGAAACTACGGATAATTTTTTCCGCAACACAGACAAAGTGACAGAACATTTATCGGCTTCAAATCAAGTACTTAATAACAATGTCGAGGTTTTGCAAAAGCTCTCGGAAAACACATTTGAACAAATTAGTCATATAACAAGCAGTTTCGGTCAACATGCCAAAACACTATCTCAGACTATTCATATTCTCGAACAGTCTGAAGATTCACTCAATGCGACACTTGAAGAAAAACATAACACTCTCTCTGTGTTGAGCAATGCTCTTGTTTCAAAGTCTAATGAAATTACTAAGCTTATTGAACATTATGAAAATGTCCTTAATTTAGCACTTGAACGCACTGATAAAAATGCGCGCAACTCCACATATTCACTCCAACAGTCACTAAATCAGCTTATTAGTGAAGCTTCAACACGTTTCTCAGGAGCAGCAGAAAATATACGTCGCTCTGCTGATGAAGTTCGTTCAGAACTTTCAAAAATTAATAATGATATTCATGAAAATGTTCAAAAGCTTCCAGAAAAAACAAAAGAAACAACGCAGACAATTCGTACTACTTTAAACGAACAAATTGCAGCATTGAAAAACCTCGTGAACATTATACAAAAAAGTGATAAAAAAGAGACAAAGGAACAGTTGATACCGGCAATATCTCATTCATCTATGCTTAAGAGAGATGCTGATATTTTCCCTGAAATTACCAAGAAAATAGTGCCACCTAAGCCTATTTTACAACAAGATGTAGGCAAAAAACGGCCAAATAAATGGGTATCAAATCTTCTAGAAAGGGCATCACGTGAAGAATCTTTGTATGATGAGATGTCTCATGAGCCTGTTTCTGCCTCGGTACAAACCAAAACACGCTCTACAAGTGAATCTCTTCATTCTTTAGCTGCAGGTATTGTAAGAGCCGTAAACCACAATGCTGTTATTGAACTGTGGGATCATTATCGCCGTGGACAAAAAAATATCGTGACAGAACGTCTTTATACTTCGAATGGAAAAACGATATTTGAAATGATTAAGAAAAAATATATGCGTGATATTGATTTTAAACATTCAGTTAATCAGTATATTACGGATTTTGAAAAGCTGTTACGTGATGTATCCCGCAATACGGGTTCTTCTCATTCAGTTCGAAAATATTTGGTATCAGATACTGGAAAAGTTTATACGATGCTCGCTCATGCGAGTGGTCGCATCGGGTGAGATAATAAGAGAAGTGAAAAAGCTATTTTTTCACTTTTTCTTTTCAAATTATTCTCATCGCTCTTCAGCCTGTAATACATTAAGTAAGAATTTCGTATTATTTATCGATAAGTGAGTGGATAGTATTGAATTTTTGTAATCTTCTAAACTCTATTTAAAATACGCAGAATCACTGACTAAACAGCTTCATAAGTGGAATAAGCATAATTCCCTTGTCCCTTCACTTCTCTTTGTAGCAATGAATAAAGACCGCATATATATAAAATGCTTACGCATCAATTTTTAGATAAATCTTGATTACCTTGGAGTATACAATATTTTTTACAGACACACACGTCCCATTTCATAAATATACAAACTCTATTTTTCGACATAATATACCTATTCTTAAATCATAAGAAGTTACTTTCACCTGCATTCAACGATAGAGAATAGAGAACTTTTAAAATTATAGAGACGATTTTATATTTGCAGATATTTATCTATGAATTCTGTGTTTATAAGATGCAAATAACATATATCCTTATGATAATAGCCCCAATGAATCAACCAACTCTCTACTTTTCTTTCTCACCAGCATTGCAAAAAAAACAACTGCTTGCTAATGTAACCGCTAGTAGTGTTTACTCACTTTTAAAATTAACTAACTTCTGCGAATTTTTGTTAAGGAGAAAAGATTGGTTGTGCTGGTTGATATGCACACAAACAAAAAGAATGATTAAACTGGTTTAATGATCTCCCCCCCCAATTTTGCTCATATTCATGCATTTTTATATTCATCACTATTTAAAACAATTAGGATCTATCAGTAGACGAAACCTTATCGCAGATGGAACACTCATATAAACGTACACGAACTTGGATACCATAAATAATGTCTACAGAGCAAAACAGCGATCGCAGTTCACAGAAAACTGAACTTGATAATGCCGCACTTTTTTATCATAAACATCCAAAACCTGGAAAATTAGAAATACAAGCAACAACGCCACTTGATAACCAGCGTGATTTAGCTCTTGCTTACTCTCCAGGTGTCGCTGCACCCTGCCTTGAAATTCATAAAGATCCAAACCTCGCGGCTCAATATACATCCCGTTCTAATTTAGTTGCAGTTATATCAAATGGAACAGCAGTCCTTGGACTGGGGAATATTGGTCCACTCGCCTCAAAACCCGTTATGGAAGGAAAAGCTGTTTTATTTAAAAAGTTTGCGGATATTGATGTTTTTGATATTGAAATTGATGCTCCTAGCATTAAGCAGATGGTAGAAACTGTCTCTTCTTTAGAACCCACATTTAGTGGAATTAATCTTGAAGATATAAAAGCACCTGAATGTTTTGAAATTGAAGAAAAACTTCGCACAAAAATGAATATTCCCGTTTTCCATGATGACCAACATGGGACGGCCATTATTGTTTGTGCAGCGGTATTAAATGCACTCAATCTTTCGGGGAAAAAAATTGAAAATGCAAAAATAGTTACCTCGGGCGCCGGTGCCGCAGCGCTGGCTTGTATCAATCTTTTGGTGCGTCTTGGAGCAAAAGTTGAAAATATCTGGCTTAGCGATCTAGAAGGCGTTGTTTATAAAGGCCGTAAAGCCCTTATGGATCGTTGGAAAGTCAATTATGCACAAGAAACCAATGCACGAACTTTATCTGAGATTATTGATAATGCAGATATTTTTCTAGGTGTTTCAGCAGGAGGTGTTTTAAAGCCTGAATATCTCAAAAAAATGGCTCCCAATCCATTAATTTTAGCACTCGCTAATCCAGTACCAGAAATCATGCCAGAAGAAGCACATTCTGTGCGACCAGATGCTATGATCTGTACAGGGCGTTCGGATTACCCAAACCAAGTCAATAATGTCCTTTGTTTTCCCTATATCTTCCGGGGTGCATTAGATGTCGGTGCGACCGCAATTAATGAAGAAATGAAAATGGCTGCAGTTCATGCTATTGCCGCTCTTGCCCGTGAAGAGACTTCAGACATTGCAGCGCGTGCATACTCAAAAGAACCACCCAGTTTTGGTCCAGACTATCTCATTCCCTCCCCCTTTGATCCGCGTTTAATACTCCGCATTGCACCTGCTGTTGCTAAAGCAGCCATGGAAACTGATGTCGCGATTCGTCCCATTGAAAATATGGAAACCTATCATGATATCCTAAACCGATTTGTCTTTCGTTCTGGATTAGCAATGAAACCTGTTTTTGCTGCCGCAAAAATAGCAAAACGTAAACGCGTTATTTATGCCAATGGTGAAGACGAACGTGTGCTTCGCGCAGCACAAATTGTGCTTGAGGAACAAACTGCAATTCCTCTCCTTATAGGTCGTCCCCATGTTGTAGAGGCAAGGTTAAAGCGCTTTGGTCTTAAAATTCGTCCCGGTCTAGATTTTGAGCTTACAAATCCAGAAAATGATCCACGTTTTCATGATTATGTGAATTTATTTCTTCGTTATACAGGACGACGCGGTGTCTCACCCGAAGTTGCAAAAACAATTGTAAGAACATCAACAACAGCAATTGCAGCACTTGCCGTGATGCGTAACGAAGCTGACGCAATGATTTGTGGTTTAGAAGGACGCTTTGAGCGTCATCTTGAATTAATTGAACAAGTGATTGGACTTGATCCAAATGTTCACCATTTTTCTGCTGTAAGCTTGCTTATTTCTTCACGCCGTATTCTTTTTTTAACAGATACTTACGTTAATGAAAATCCTTCTGCAGAAGAAATAGCAGAAATGACAGTATTGGCAGCAAAAGAAATAGAAGCATTTGGTATAACACCCAAAGCAGCATTATTATCACACTCGAATTTTGGTTCAAAAAATACGGAAAGTGCACATAAAATGCGTCGTGCAACCGAAATTCTTGCTAAATTACACCCAGATCTAGAAGCCGATGGAGAAATGCACGGTGATGCCGCACTTTCTACAGCTTTTCGTGACCGTATTTTTCCTGCTTCACGCCTCAAAGGCGAAGCAAATTTGCTCGTTTTTCCAACACTTGATGCAGCCAATATAGCACTCAATCTCGTAAAAAATCTTGCCAAAGCACTTCATGTCGGTCCTATTTTGATCGGCGCGTCACGTCCGGCACATATCCTAACACCTTCCGTAACTTCACGAGGAGTCGTTAATATGACAGCTCTTGCAGTTCTCGCTGCAAATCGAAAAAAACTCAAAGAAGAATGAAGGAAACAAGCAAAATCATAATAAATTTTCGACATTTTAAAGTTTTTTTTAAATTTTGAAGTGTGCATATCATATACTACAAATGTGTTTTCCCTATAAAAAAGGCAATGATATTCTAGGTTAAGTCTTTTTTAAAAAGGAAAAAAGGATGGGAAGAGAAGTGTATTTTGAATGAGAAGCAACTTCTATAATAACGGATCGTATATTACCCTCTACATTGGATAAAATTGGCAAATATTATCGCAGCATAATCCTAGTTGAAACGCATACAGCTGATGATTTGGGAGACGATAGTCTTGATTTTTTTGATATTGTTTTTACTCTTGATAAAGATTTTAAAATCAAAGTTCCACTAAAGAAATGGACACAAGAAGTTAATGAAGAAAGCGTTGCAACGGAAGAATATTTTGTTCTTAAAAGCTTTTGTGCAAAAATTGATGAGCTTATTGCTTTAAAACAAAGAAGGTGGTTTTTTAAGCAATATACAATCAAACTGTATTGATCATTTAAGAGTTTATAAGCTCTTTGATTGTAAGAGTTGAGCATCAAACGCGCCAACATTTTTACTTTCTGTGAATTGGACTGCTAATATCCAAGAAACACCGACCTTAGAGAAAACAAAATGTTTTATGAAATCCTTTCAGATTTTAAGAGCTCAGTTTACAATATAAGGATTGTTTTAAGAGTTCCTTATTCGCCCCAAATTTTCTGGAATATTTCAAGAACATTTTAAAATACAACACTTAAAGCTAATCCTTTGAGATGAAACTTATACAACAATAGGATTGTAATATTTACCCAATGTGTTGTACCCTATTGAGCTGGAGAGCGTCATTGTTCAAAGTTATAGAACCTGTAAAGCTTCTCTTTAAATGAAAAAAATTCAAGTGATATAGCTGCTTCCACACAAAAATTAAATGATCTTGTTAAAAATTAAGTCCGTGAATATCCTAGAAAGTAAACGTTAGGACATAAACGTTGAGATAACGGATATATTTTCCCTATTTATAAGAAGAGGCATGAATGATCGCATCAAAAGACATTAATGATCTTATCACAATTGTTACAGCATTACGGAATCGTGAAAATGGATGTGCCTGGCATATAAAACAAACTGTTGAATCTCTTATTCCCTATATGCTCGAAGAAGCATACGAAGTGATCGATTCCATTAAACGAAAAAACCAAACGGATCTTTGCGAAGAGCTCGGTGACCTTCTTTTACAAATTGTTTATCATGCTAAAATTGCACAAGAAGAAGGCAGCTTTACTTTTGAAGATATTGTTTATGCAATTACCGCAAAAATGATTCGTCGTCATCCCCATGTTTTTGGAAGTTTCGAACAAAGAAAACGTGGTTTTTCACCTGAAGAATGGGAAAAAATCAAAAAAATAGAACGAGGTGAAAAAAAGCAATGCTACAAAGAAGAGAATGTTTCAAATGATTCCACTCTAAGCATCCTTGCTAAAGTAAAAAAAATACAGCCAGCAGACCAAGAAGCACTCGCTTTACAAAAAACAGCTGCAAAAGTGGGATTTGACTGGCGTGAAAGTCATAAAATTTTTGCAAAAATTAAAGAAGAGCTCGATGAGCTCAAAGAAGCAATCAAAAATAATAAAACATCTGATATAGAAGCAGAATTTGGCGACCTGTATTTTGCTCTTCTTAATCTTTCTCGCCACTTGAATATTGATTCACAAAAAGCATTAAAAGAAACAAATACAAAGTTTCGAAACCGCTTTACCTATATTGAAAAAACTCTATCCGCCCAATCTAAAACGCTAATGGATACTTCTTTGGAAGAAATGGAAGATCTTTGGAATAAGGCTAAAAATAAGAAATAAGAGAAACATGGGATTTTACTACCCTAAAAAATCAATAATACCTCAAATCACGCAACAAAATTTCTTACAATGCTTAATGCGCTTTAATATGTTCCATTTACCGAATTTTGTAATGCAGGGCGAAGTTCTACGGATTCGCCGCATCCACATGCTGAAACTTGATTAGGATTTTTAAATACAAAACCAGAACGAAGAGCAGTCACCTCATAATCCACTTGCGTTCCTAATAAAAATAATACTGCATCACGTGCTATAAAAACACGAGCACCGTTTACTTCAACAACATCCGCACCTAATCTCTCCTTTTCTTCCTTTACAAGAGTAATACTATACTCCATGCCTGCACAGCCGCCTTTCTTGAGACTAATCAGAATACCACGCGCATCTTTCCCCTCCATAATAGCTTTAACACGATCTACTGCAGCTTCTGTCAAACTTATTACTGAAAAACGGCCCATTATTTATCCTTTTATTGCTAAACAAACATTTTAAAATGTGTTTCATTTATGATGTTTTGTTATCTGGTATATAAGAAACAAAACAACAAGAGCATAAATTGAAATGTTCTCATCTTTTCTGATCTTGATAAAAACCTTATATTAAATAAGCTTATCTTACGGTTCTGTAGTCTAAGGTCACTATTTTACTCCCCTCACAACCTTTGAAAAGGATCTTTTTATAAAAAGGCAAATTTCTTCAATTCCCTATATTTGCTACTATACTTACAAAAATAATCATCTTCCAATAAATAAATAAGAACTTTTAAAGAACTATTTTCTCCCGCATTTATGAAAGAACAGAAAAAATGAACAAAATTGCATAAAAACCTTTTCTCATATCTTTACAATTCATGAAAATCATTCAATGAAAATGTAGCATAGCAGCTATAAAATCAATAAAAAAAATAATTTAAAAAACTCAGTTATTGCTTTTGACAAATAAGAAACTATTCAAGGTGTAAAGCTTCGCTTTCACTCTCGCAAATCCTTTTTTAAACGATTAAGAACATTTTAGATTTCATGTTGTTGATCTTCTTACTTGTGTCAAGAAAACCATTTATTTTTCTCTTGCCTTTAAAGAGACAGTCGTTTAGTCATTCCATAAATGTCGGAGCGTAGCGCAGCCTGGTAGCGCACTTGACTGGGGGTCAAGGGGTCGTGGGTTCAAATCCCGCCGCTCCGACCATTTTAAAAACATCACAGGAAAATACCAAATGCATTGTAATATGCACCCAGTATTGTACTCAATGATGTTTGAGATCAAGCCTTGTAACTGTTTATTTTCCTTCACAAATTTTAAAGCTTTTCTTCATCTTATCATCAAGAGGCACTTTTTGCCCATTCTTGCAATTTTAGATAACAAAACGCAACTGTGAAACATTTAACCTCCTAGTAAAAATAGATACAAAAACAAAAAGTTAACACCCGTTCCTAATGAATCTCCCCCTTTATCACTGTGCACAAAACCTACTGTCAAACAAGAATGAAATATATGCAAAATTTTACAGAAATTCATTTTTAAAGGATTTTCAAGGAAAAAACTTTTAAAATTTTCCTTCATATCTCCCTTGCAACATATATTTCCTTTTCATTTTCGATAATTTTTGCAGTTTTTTGTACCCAAATTTTATATGCAAAAACAGTGGATTTAATCCCAAAAACAGAAAAAAAGAATTATCACTCTTCGTATAAAATGACAATGCAGCTACTTGTTTAAATAAAATTGTGATTCCATCAGCAGGTATGAGATTTTAAAAAATCTCACACTCTATTCCCTTAATTTACAACGATATACAAAGAAAATAACTGTCATAAATGAAAAAGAGAGATAATTTTATTCAAAAATCGTTTCTTTTGAAAAAAATAACAAAACGCGAGACCTAGGCCTCGCGTCACTTGGCTATCTTAAAAAGTTGATAATCATCCAGTTTTTTCAGCTTCTAAGTCTGCTTTATGTACATGATGACCGTTATCATTTTCTGTTGTAGATGACGATGTCTGCACAGCTATCTTCCGTGGTTTTAGTTCAGCTGGCATTTCTCTTTCAAGCTGAATATGAAGAAGACCATCACTCAGTTCTGCTCCGATAACTTTTACATGATCAGCTAAATGAAAACGTCGCTCAAAAGCACGCGATGCAATACCTCGATAAAGGAACTCTCGTTGTTCATCATCATTTTCAGGTGTCCGCTCACCTTTAACGATAAGCTGATTGAAATGCGTTTCGATATCGATTTCATCTTGAGAAAAACCAGCAACAGCCATAGAGATTCTATAAGAATCTTCCGTTAAACGCTCAATATTATAGGGTGGATAAGAAGAAACCTCCTCAGGTTGTGTTCTAGAATCAAACCAGTTAAAAAGATGATCAAACCCCACTGTTGAACGATAAAATGGTGAAAAGTCTACTTGACGCATAAAACTGCCCTCCTTTAGAGCGACTATAGTTAATTGACTCACAAAGTTCCCAAATGGCAAACCTAACCGGTGAACCAGCGGCCCCAGAGTGGCGACCACATTATTTATGTGGTAATCGTTCTTTTGTATTTCAACGCTTTTATGTGCAAATTTATAAAAACATATAAAAACGATGTAACCGTTTCTTAATGCTTCTTTATCATTACATAAATGTCAGGCCTTCTATATTCATCCAGAGTACACGATAAAGGATATCAATTGGAAACACCTCTTTACCCTATAAATTGGGGTTCCTTTCTTCCCAATATCTGTCATAGCACCCTTAAAACAGCCATTGATCGTGAAATTCATTTTGCGATAGCATATCCTGAAAGAGAAAAATCTAAAGGAACCGTTGTTATTCTCGAAAGCTATGCAAATGCTTTAGAAGAATATTTTTTACCTATGACTGAAATTGCTAAACGAGGCTTTTGTACCGCAATATTCGATTGGTTTGGCCAAGAAAAATCACAAGACAAAACAAAAAAACAATACCGACATCGTTTCTTTGACATTAACAATGATATAAATGATTTAAACGAATTTCTTAAACAAGCTGTTTACCCTGACTGTCCACCACCTTACTATATATTAGCCTATGGCATGGGCAGCTTAATAGCACTGAGCGGACTGGATCTCATAAACGATCAATTTAATAGAATGCTCTGCGTTTCTCCTCTCTTTGCTCCATTAGGCAATAAAACGAATAGTTTTCAACATAAATTAACACAACTTCTTTCTGATATAGGACTTGGTTTCATACCAGCCAAAGGTGGAAAAAAACTCCAACAAACAAAGCAAAAAAATATGCAATCGCGGTGTGCTGATAAAGCACCTTCATTCTCTATCACTCCTCCGACATCTCGATGGATGGCATCAGTACTCAATACAATTGATAGTGTAAAAAAAAACATCCTTCATGGGCATTTAAAAGTTCCAACATTGTTTGTTCTCGCTAATCAAAACAATATTGCAAATAACATTGAAGTACGACAATTATGTCAACATACACGTTTAACAGACAGCATTACTATTACAGGCGCTGAACTTGATACGATTATGTATGAAGAAGATTACAAAAAACAATTTTGGACTGCATTTGATGCATTTATTCCCGGTGATAGGTCCATAAAATAATATCTTTTAACCAAATCAAAGTTTTAAAAACAAGTCTTCAATTGTTCAATTGCTACTCTATAACTCGGTTATGATATATGAAGTAACTAAGATAATTTGAATATGTAAAAAACAGAAAGACATGATTTAAAGAGGAATAAAACGCAAAACGCTAATATTTTAATAAGACAAGTCAAAACCCAATACCTCTCTTCAAGTCTACATCATAAAAAAACATCAGAAAATGGAGAAGAGCAAAAATTTAAAAACTCTCTCCATTTAAGACTCATACAGCTATTTTTCAGGACAGTATTAAGAAACTGCTCGAATGTGCCTTGCAAAAAAGAAAAATCCCCCATTTAAAGAACTTAAAACCTTTTCCCCATAGAAAAATATCTATTTCATTTTGCTTCTGCATAATCCAATGAGCGGAGCGCTATGATGGTTAAAGTACAGCAGCTGTAATTTATGAAATTATCTCTTATGAGAATTCTTTTATGACTCTTTAATAAAAAACTGAGCGCATTTCAAAACAGAAAAACACATACAATTCATACTTTGTAAAATCTCTTATGATAAAGAGAAGGAGTTTTCACAAAACTTTGTGTATACTCCTGAAAATTTAAATTAATCCTAAACATTGATTAATTATTCACAATATAATCTCTTTGCAACAAAACTAAAATTTAAAAATTCTATAAATGAAATATCAATTTATAAATAATAACAATAATTAACAAAATAATATTAATACAACACACTCTATTGTTCTTAATAAGATAATAAATATACATTCATTATATATCATTATAAAATATTATTTTCAGATTAGGTCATAGAAAATAACAATTTACCCATTGAAAGGAAGTAAAATATTCTTAAAATAAACCTATTAGATTTAGAATGTGTATTTATAAAAATAGCTAAGAAATAAACAGCTCCAAAAACACTTCCCTGCACTATAATTTCTCAAAAATGAAACAAATCATATAATGTTCCCCCCATTTTTTCATATAAATACTTTCTAAAGAAAACGTTCCCATCAACCACTCGTATGGAGTTCTATTCAGAAATGAAGAAAATTTAAAAAGAAAAACGAGCTATAATGAATGGCATTTTAAATATGCATAGACGCTTTTTTAATTTCACATACATTTCGAATTTAACTAACTGACAACTAATATTCTTTATGATTGCTCTATATTTTCAAAAACTTGTAAAAATTAACCATTTTGCCATACATTTCAATTACGAACGTTTTATTATCTTTTTTATAAATACTCTATATTGTATAATTAATGCGGCAAAAAACTCTGACGAATAAAACCATTGGAACATAATCATGAAACGAATCCTGCTCGCAGAAGATGATAACGATATGCGTCGCTTCCTAGCAAAAGCTTTAGAACGTGCAGGCTACGAAGTCGCCGATTTCGATAATGGTGCTAGTGCATATGAACGTTTACAAGAAGAGCCATTTTCTCTTCTACTAACTGATATTGTGATGCCAGAAATGGATGGTATCGAACTGGCACGGCGCGCTACTGAAATTGATCCTGATTTACGAGTCATGTTTATTACAGGTTTTGCAGCAGTCGCACTCAATTCAAATAGTGAGACCCCTCCTGATGCAAAAGTCCTTTCTAAACCATTTCATTTACGTGAACTCGTTAATGAAGTTGAAAAAATACTTATAGCTGCCTAAAAAATATTTTTCTAAATTATTTATGACTGATTAAAAAGAAAATGAAATTAGGCATTGACCTTTATAATTCTATGTGTTGTATGCAACTCATTGAGTGGGCGTGTAGCTCAGCGGGAGAGCACTACGTTGACATCGTAGGGGTCACAGGTTCAATCCCTGTCACGCCCACCATATGCTTTTATATTTCTGTTAAGTTTTTGCTTCTCCATATGTTTTTTGAAGTGAGGGGTGCCTAGGTAAATTTGAGGGAATAGGATTCTAAATACGATACTCCATAACCACATTTTGGCTACTCGTTTTAAAGGAAAAGAATCATACCTCCTAGCTCTTGGCTAACAACCTTTAAGTGCAAAATAACATTCTCTAACGCATCAAGCATGCGCGATAGATCAATAACAAATAGCAAAACCGCAAAGGCTAGCCACCTCATAAATCGAGACATCACCTTTACAACTTGATACGTATTAATCATCTCATGAAGGAGTTCTTGCTCTTTGTCTGTGAGCTCTTTCTCTTGATTATTTTGTTTTCTCGCCATTGGCTAACACATATTACATAAAAATACAATAAATTCAATATATTATGTGTATTTATTTTATATGAATCCTCTTTAGAATCCACACTTTTATACGTGATTCAATTGACCCTTTTTTATCAACAATTGCTATTTATAAACAAAACGTGAAAAGCAAATCATGATGTCAATATTATAACGCATGTGAGCATTCAAAAGCAGTAATCGTTCATAA